>CAXTFI010000093.1:0-18161 GCA_964243255.1 uncultured Hymenobacter sp. | reverse complement strand
ACGAGGTGTCTTGGAAAACTACCTGGCGGTACTCGGGGTGCGTGTCCTTTTTCATATCGGGAGGGCCTATTTACCTGTTAAACCCGGCCGTTTTTGCGGAAGGGACTGCAAAAGTACGCAACAACACGCACAAAGTCAACCCGCCGACGCATGTGCAGGTGGCCGAGCGTCAGGCTATTGCGCCGGCTGCCCGCGCCAACCTGGCCCCGCCGGGCGTTATTTGGCTTCAACTTTACGCCCCAACCCTATTTACCTGCCCTACTATGCGCCTGTGCTTCGCTTCCAATAATGCTCACAAGCTGGATGAAATTCGGCCGCTGCTGCCGGCTGGCTGGCAGCTGCTAAGCCTGGCCGACATTGGCTGCCACGAAGAGCTACCTGAAACCCAACTCACCCTGGAAGGCAACGCGCTACAAAAAGCACAGTATGTGTTTGACCACTACGGCTTTGCGTGCTTTGCCGACGATACCGGCCTCGAAGTAGCTGCCCTGGGCGGCGCGCCCGGCGTGTACTCGGCCCGCTACGCCGGCCCCCAGCGCGAAGCCGCCGACAACGTAGCTAAGCTGCTGCAGGAGCTGGGCGCGCAGCCCAACCGCCAGGCCCGCTTCCGCACGGTGGTGGCCTTGGTGCGCGGCGCGGCCGACGTGCACGCGTTCAGCGGCGAAGTGGCGGGCACTATCGCGGCCGCCCCCATCGGGCGTGGGGGCTTTGGCTATGACCCGGTATTTGTGCCCAGCGAGGGCGACGGCCGCACCTTCGCCGAAATGACGCTGGCCGAGAAAAACCTGCTCAGCCACCGCGCCCGCGCCGTGGCCGGGCTGGTCGAATTTTTGAATTTGGAATTGGGAAGGAAGAATGAGGAATTATTTGAGAGTTAATTCTTCCCTCCTCATTCCCAATTCTTCATTCAACGTAGCGCCTACCTTTGCCCTCCGTTATGCAGCATCCCTACCTCGTTGGTATCACGGGCGGCAGCGCATCGGGCAAAACTACGTTTTTGCGCCGCTTGCTGGCCGCTTTTCCCGAACGCGACATCTGTCTGATTTCGCAGGACAATTACTACCATCCCCGCGAGCAGCAGCTGCGCGATGACCAGGGGGTGGAGAATTTCGACCTTCCTGCCAGCATCGACTCGGCGGCCTACGCCGCCGACGTGCGCCACCTGCGCGAAGGCCACGAGGTGCGCCGCAAGGAATACACCTTCAATAACCCCAACGCGGTGCCCATCGAGCTGGTGTTTCGGCCCGCACCCATTGTAGTGGTCGAAGGCATTTTCGTGTTCTACTTCGAGGAAATAGCTAAGCTGCTGGACCTCAAGGTGTACATCGACGCCCAGGAGCACGTGAAGCTGCACCGCCGCATTGTGCGCGACCGCGACGAGCGCGGCTACGACCTGCAGGATGTGCTGTACCGCTACACCAACCACGTAGCTCCCACCTACGAGAAGTACATCCAGCCTTTTAAGGCTGACGCGGATATTATTATTCCGAACAACCACCACTTCGAGAACGGGCTGGCCGTGCTCACGGGCTACCTGCGCGGCAAGGTGGCCGAGGGCATCAGCTAACCCAAGTTGCGGCGGCTTGCGCCGCCCAACCAACTTGTCAGGTGGGTCCTGCCCCCGGTCCGCCGGCGCGGGATACGCCCCATATGGCGCAAGTCTTACTGCCTGAGTACTTTCGCAAAGGCATTGAAACCGGCTTTAGTCAGCTAACGGCCCGCTTTCCCCACGCAGCTTCACGCCGTGACGGCTGCCGGATTTTTCTTGAAAACTGCCCTATTCATTCCTGCCCACGCCTTGTTCCGATAACCATTCCTGGGTAGTATCGAGTTGCGGGCGGCGGGAAGCTACGCGCTACTAACTTAGCTTCCACAACGGCCCAGGCAGAGCAGGCCGCTTGGGTGCCGTGCCGTCGGGGCGAGCCCAGCGCTCCAGCGGAGCTAGGGGCAATGTTAAAAGTTGGGCTACGGTCTGGCGAGCTGGGTCGGGGTAAGCGGGCACGCCAATGGAGAGGGCATGCTGCGGCACATTCAGGCGCAGCGTGCGGTGCAGGCGGTCCCAGAGGGTGAGCACGACGCCAAAATTGCTTTGCGATTCACGGTGTATCACCGAGTGGTGGATGCCGTGGGCGCGCGGGGTCACGACCAGCCGGACCAGCCGGCGCTCCGCGGCCAGCGGCAGCCGCCAGTTGCTGTGGTGAAAAGCCGTGCCGGCCTCAAATACGGCTTCGTAGGCCAGCACCGTGGCCGGCCGGATGCCCAGCAGCGCCGGCAGCCCCGCCCGGTACGGGATGCTGGCCAGCATCTCGCCAAAGTGGAAGCGCCAGGCCGTGGTAATGTCCATGTCGAGGTCGTTGTGGTGCACCCGGTGCAGCCGCCACAGCAGGGGCGAGTGCAGCAGCCGGTGCCAGCTATAGCCCAGGTAGTCCAGCACCAGCACTTCCAGGCACAGGCGCAAGGGGGCCGGCAGGCGGGCCAATTGCCGGGCGGGGTAGCGCGGGGCCGCCAGCTGGGCCAGGCCCACCATCGCGGGCAACAGCGTGAGGCGGGCGGCGGGGAGTGAAGGGCCCGCCAGCAGGGCATTGCGCCGCCAGCGCTCCAGGCGGGGGCGCGTGCGCCGCCGCAGCGGGTGGCGGGTTTCGAGCAGCAAGAGGCCCAAGCCCACGAGGGCCAGGGCCGGCGCGGCCCACCGGTCGAAGCGTTTGAGAAAGGGATGCGAAACCGACAAAAGTGGCATGGGAAGCTAGGTAAGGAATTAAAAAACACTGCGCAATCGGTGAGCGGGCAACCTGCCTGCGCAACGCGCCCCTTGTCCCGGCGTATCTACTGGCACCGGGCGGGCCGCAGCTGTCACCGGGGCTAGTGGGTATACGTATGCTTTTTCCCTTGGCGCTAACCGATAATAAAGTAAGCCCCGGCTACCCGCCAGCTACTAAGCCGACTATCAGCATCATCATTCCGACTTACAACGAGGCCGCCACCATTACTGCCCTACTGGGCTACCTGGGTCCGGCTAGGGCCGGCGCGCCGGCCCTGGAAATCCTGGTTGTGGATGGGGGCAGCACGGACGCCACCAGACTCTTGGCCCGGCAGGCCGGGGCTACCGTGCTCGCCAGCCCGCGCAAGGGCCGCGCCGCGCAGCTTAACCACGGCGCGCAGCGGGCGCGGGGCGAGGTGCTGTATTTTTTGCACGCCGATTCCTACCCGCCGCCCGGCTTCCTGGCCGACGTGCGGCGGGCCGTGGCGCAAGGCTACGGGGCGGGCTGCTACCGGCTGGCCTTCGACCATCCGCACTGGTTTCTGCGGTTCAGCGCCTGGTGCACCCGGCTGCCCCTGACGGCCGTGCGCTTCGGCGACCAAAGCCTGTTTGTGCGCCGCAGCTTATTCACGCGCATCGGGGGCTACCGCGAAGACCTGCTGCTGATGGAAGACCAGGAAATCGTGGGCCGCTTGCGGGCGCAGGCCCCGTTTCGGCTGCTGCCCCGCGCGGTGACGACTTCGGCGCGCAAGTACCTGGTAAATGGCGTTTTTCGGCTGCAAGGTATTTACACGCTTATCGTGGTGCTTTATCGGCTGGGCGTATCGCAGCGCCGCCTGGTACAGATTTACCGCCGGCTCATTCGGCAGGGCAAATTGTAGTGGGCAACCGGGTTTAGGGGGGTAGCCCGTAGCTTGCCACTTCTATTTTCGAGCCAACCCGCGCTCCTAACCCGTATGAATGCCGCCGTCCTGCCCTCCTCTCACCTGCTAGTCTTTGCCCGCGAGCCGGTGCTGGGACGCGTCAAAACCCGTCTGGCGGCGGGCATCGGGCCAGAAGCGGCGCTCGCCGTGTACCGCGAGCTGCTGGCCCTGACAGCGGCGGCCGTGGCGGCGGCCCGAGTACCCGCCACGGTCTGGCTGGCGGAGGACCCGGCCGAAGGCAACCCGGACCGGCCCCGGCCCGAATGGCCCGGCCTACCCTGGCGCGTGCAGCCGGCCGCCGACTCGCTCGGGACGCGCATGGCGCAGGCCTTCGGCGCGGCGTTTGGGGCAGGCGCGGGCCGGGTAGTCATCATTGGCACCGACTGCCCCGGCCTGAGCGCGGCGCTGCTGCGCCAGGCTTTCGACCAGCTGCTAAGCCACGAGCTGGTGGTGGGGCCGGCTGACGACGGCGGGTATTACCTGCTGGGAATGAATCAGCTACGCCCTGAACTCTTTGCCAATAAAGACTGGAGCACCGCCACCGTGCTGCCCGATACCTTGGCCGATGCCGCCCGCCTGGGTTTGCGCGTGGCCCGGCTGCCCACCCTGCACGATGTGGACTCGGCCCAGGACCTGGCTACCTGGCGCGGGCATCCGGGCGGGGGTGGCGGGCAGTAGGGCCCGGCAGCTTCCAATGGCCCGCGTAGTATTCGCTGGTGGCCCAGGCCAGCACTACCCCGTATTCGAGGGCTAACAGCAGGCCGCTTTCGGTGTAGGCCGACGTGCGGTAAGCCGCGTAGGAGAGCACGACCAGGCCCGCCCACCCGCGCGCGTAGCGCAGCGGCGAAAAGCAGCTCAGCGCCACCAGCGGCACCAGGTACCAGGGATGCACGATGGTAGCCAGCGCAAAGTAGCCGCTGAGCGTGAGCAGCACTAGCTGCGGCACCGCCGCCAGCCGGGGCCGCCCGGCCCCCCGCGCCAACCGGAAAGCCAGGTAGATGGCTCCCGCGCCTACTAATGGCCCCAGGCCGCCTACCAGGTCGTGGCCCGTGAGCCACTTGCCCAGCGCCAGCAGCAGGTAAAACACGCTGGCATTAAACTCGAAACTCTGAAAATACAAGTCCAGGCTAAGCCCAAAGTGCAGCAGTAAGCGCCACGACAGTAAGGGCAGAAACAGCAGCCCCAGGCTACCCGCCAGCACCCCCAAAAACCAGCGAAAGCGCCGCCGGCCCAGCTGCCGGGCCAGCAGCGGCAGGGCCAGCAGCGGCAGCAGCTTGGTGGCAACGGCCAGGGCCAGGGCCCCGGCGGCCAGCCGGGTGCGGCGGCGCACCAGCAGCGCGCCCGTCAGCAGCAGAAAGCACACAACCACGCCCTCCATGTGCACGTTGCCTATTACCTCGACCACCACCAGCGGGTGCAGCAGGTAGGCCAGCGCGCGGCGGGCGGGCCAGCCGGCCAGTGGCAGCAACCATAGCAACAGGGCCGCCGCACCCGCATCGGCCAGCAGCAGGGCTCCGCGCACCACCAGCAGAAAGCCGGTCTGGGAAGTGGGAAAAACTCGCACGGCGCCGCCGTACAGGGCCTGGCACACGGGCGGGTACACGGAAAAGTACGCCGGCGAATTGAGGTGCGGCAGCAGGCGGCGCAGCTCGGCCAGCGGCAGGGCGGCCGAATCGGCGGGCAGAGAGGCCAGCAGCTGCTGGGGCGTTTCGGCAAACGGGTTGTGGCCGTGGCTCACCAGCAACCCGTCCCAGCGAAAGCGGTAAAAATCGTCGCTCAATGCGGGGGTAGCGGGCAGCCAGAGCAGCCGAAATAGCAGCGCGGCCCCCAGCCCCCAGCGCAGCGGCAGCCGGGTGTGTAGCAGCCACGCGTAGGCCGCGCCGGCCACTGCAAAGAGCAGAAGTAGCCGACTAAAATGCGCCCGCGGCGTAGCGTAGGCCAGGGCCCAGTAGGCTGCGCCCGTCAGCAGCAACGCCAGTAGCTGGCCGGCACGGAGTAAGGGGGCAGGGCGGGGCTGGCTCAAATGGAAGTAGCTGAATGGTAACGCTTTCGGCGCCCTGGCGGGCACCTCACCAATACTTGAAAATCGTCCACAGAATTTTGTAGCCCGCGCCCAGCGTACCGCGCACCGTGCCCGACACCTTGCTCACGCCAATGCGGCGGCGGTAGCGCACGGGTACCTCGGCCACGCGCAAGCCCAGGCGGGCGGCTTTCACCTGCATCTCCACCGTCCAGCCGTAGTTGGTGTCGACCATGCCCAGGCGGGCTAGCGCATCGGCCCGAATGGCTCGGAAGGGCCCCAGGTCGGTGTGGGTGCCGCCATAGCGCAACCGCAACAGCCACGCGGCCAGCCAGTTGCCAAAGCGCTGCTGCGGTAGCAAGGCGCCGCGCTCGCGCTGGCCCAGCGCCCGCGAGCCAATCACCAGCTCCGCTGCGCCGCTCAAAAGGGGAGCTAGCAGGGCGGGCAGCTCTTCGGGAAAGTCGGAGTGGTCGCCGTCGAGAAATACGATGATTTCCGGCGTCCGGGCCGCGGGCTGGGCGGCGTAGTAGGCCAGCCCGGCCAGGCAGGCTTGCCCGTAGCCGGGACGGGGTTCCGCCACCACCGTGGCCCCGGCGGCGCGGGCGGCGGCGGCGGTAGCATCGGTCGAGGCGTTGTCGACCACCACCACTTCCTGCACCAGGCCGGCCGGGATTTCGCCCAGCACCAGCCCAATGGACAACGCCTCGTTGTGGGCCGGAATGAGCACGCCAATGCGCGGAAGAGTAGCCAAGGTGGGTAGTAGAGCAGTTTGAGTAGATGTAGCTGTAAAAGAACGAACGGAGCCCCGCAATCGGTTAGCCGGGAGAACTACGTAGGTGCGGGGCCCACCGGGCAGGCTAGCGCCGCGTTTTGGCGTTCATTTGCGACTTATGCACCTCGTTATCATTGGCAACGGCATTGCGGGCGTCACGGCGGCTATCACGGCGCGGCGGCTGAATGCCGAAGCCCGCATTACGCTGGTTTCGGCCGAGAGTGCGCACCACTACTCGCGGCCGGCCCTGATGTACCTCTACCTGGGCCACTTGCGCTACGCCGACGTGAAGCCCTACGAAGACTGGTTTTGGGCGGAAAACCGCCTGAAACTGATGCAGGTTGAGGCTACCGGCGTGGACACCGCCGCCCGCACCGTGCAGCTGGGTACCGGCGCGGCCCTGGCCTACGACCGCCTGCTGCTGGCCACCGGCTCGGTGGGGCGCCCGGCCGACTGGCCGGGCCAGCGGCTGAAAGGCGTGCAGGGCTTCTACGGCCTGCCCGATTTAGAAAACATGGCCCGCGGTACCCAGGGCATTCGCCACGCCGTGGTGGTGGGCGGGGGCCTGATTGGCGTGGAGCTGGCCGAGATGCTGCACTCGCGGGGCATCCGGGTGACGTGGCTGGTGCGCGAAAGCCGCTACTGGCAGTCGGTGCTGCCCCCCGAAGAGTCGGCGCTGGTGGAAGCCCATATTCGGCGGCATCACATTGATTTACGGCTAACTACTGAGCTGCGCGAGGTGCTAAGCGATGCCCAGGGCCGGGTGCGGGCCGTAGTCACGACCACCGGCCAGGAGCTGCCCGCCGAGTGGGTGGGCCTGGCCACCGGCGTGCAGCCCAACCTGGCGCTGGCCCGCGCCGCTGGCCTGGCCACCGACCGCGGCATCCTGGTGAATGAGCTGCTCGAAACCAGCGCGGCCGGCGTGTACGCGGCCGGCGACTGCGCCCAGCACCGCCAGCCCGCCCCCGGCGAGGTGGTCGTGGAGCAGCTCTGGTACACCGGCCGCATGCAGGGCGAAACGGTGGCGCATACTATCTGCGGGCAGCCTACCCCCTACCGGCGCGGTGAGTGGTTTAACTCGGCCAAGTTCTTCAACCTCGACTACCAGACCTACGGCCGCGTGCCCGCCCAGCCCGCGCCCGGCATCGCCAGCTTCTGCTGGCAGCATCCTTCGGGGCAGCCCCTGCTGCGCATCAATTTTCGCCAGTCCGACCACGCCGTCACGGGCGTGAATGCCCTGGGTTTGCGCCAGCGCCAGCCCGTGTGGGAGCGCTGGCTAGCCGAACTCACGCCCATCGGCACCGTGCTGGCTCAGCTAGCGGCGGCCAACTTCGACGCGGAGTTTTCGCGCCAGCACGAGCCGGCCATCCGGCGCGAGTTTGCGCGGCAGTTTCCGGCCGTTCCGCAGGTGGGGGCCCCGCGCCGCCGGGGGCTTTTTGGGGCTTGGGCCGGGTAGCTATTCTCACTAAAATCGTATCATGCAAGACCTATCTGCTTTCTCCCTGGCCCTGGCTCAGCCGCCGCCGGCGGCTACCTCGCCCGGCGAAAAACCGGCCCTGGCGGCCGTGGCGCTGGGCCTGCTGGCGCTGCTGGCCGCCACGGCCGATGCCGACGCGGCCCGCGCCCGCCTTAGTCTCTACGCCGCGCTGGCCCTGCTAAGCGGCGGCGCGCTGGGCTGGGCCTGGCTGGCCTTTGGGCGCACTGACGCGGGCTGGCACCCGCACGACCTTTGGCGGCGGTCTAGTACCGGGCGGGGGGCCGTGGCCTGGGCTACCGGCGTAGCCCTTACTGGCTTCTACGTGGTGCTGTACTGGTTTCCCTGGTTGCTGACCAACCTCATTCGGGTGCTCGACCCGTTTAGCTACTGGCTACGCCACCGCCCGGCCGACCAGTGGCTGCTCTACGGCACGTTTTACACGCTGGCGGTGCTGGTGCTGGGCGGCCGGGCGCTGCTCAAGTACCGGTTTTCGCGCTACCACCTGGCGCGCACCGCATCGGTGATGTTCTTTCAGCTGGGCTTTGCGTTTTTGCTGCCGGGCCTGCTGCTGGCCTTGCAGCGGCCCGAGTACTACTTCACCTACTTCTGGCCCCTGAAGTACGATTACCTGTTTCCCGGCACGGTAGCGCAACTGCTTCACCAGGGTGGGGTGGGGGTATTTATGGTGTTTTGGGGCGTGGCAATGTCGTTTTTGGCCACGCCCGTGCTCACCTACTTTTTTGGTAAGCGCTGGTACTGCGCCTGGGTGTGCGGCTGCGGCGGCCTGGCCGAAACCGCGGGCGACGCCTACCGCCACCTCTCCGACAAAAGCCGCCAGGCCTGGCGCTGGGAGGTGCGCCTGCTTTACCCCATTCTGGGGCTGATTGTGCTGCTCACGGCGCTGCTGTGGCTGGGGGCGTCGGGGGCGGTGCCGGCGCTGGGCGTGGTCACGGGGGCGCTGGGGCAGTTTTATGGCTTCGTGATTGGCAGCGTGTTTTCGGGCATCGTCGGGGTCGGGTTTTACCCGTTGATGGGCTCGCGGGTGTGGTGCCGCTTTGGCTGCCCGATGGCGGCCTACCTGGGTCTCTTGCAAAAGCACTTCTCGCGCTTCCGCATCAGCACCAACGGCGGCCAGTGCATCTCGTGCGGCAACTGCTCCAACGCCTGCGAGATGGGCATCGACGTAAAGCAGTACGCCCAGCGCGGCGAGCCCATTGTGCGGGCCGCCTGCGTGGGCTGCGGCCTCTGCGCCACCGCCTGCCCGCGCGGCGTGCTCAACCTGGAGAACGGCCCGCGGGCGGGGCGGCTCGCGGGGTCGGCCTTCATTCACGCCGACGCGTTACGAATTTTGTAGGAGGTAAGGCGCGCCGCTTGCTGGGGCTGCTTCCCTCTGGTCCGTAGCGCCTACTGGCTTATCCCTCTTTCTCCTTCTGAATGCTTTTTCTTGAAACCGGGCTACTTGTCCTTTACGGGCTGTGCCTGGTATTTATGCTGGGCTTTAGCCTCACGCAGTGGCAGCTCACGCGGCTGGCGTGCCGGGCCCGCCCCTTACCCGCGCCGCCCGCGCCGGCCGAGTGGCCGCTGGTGACGGTGCAGCTGCCCGTGTACAATGAGCGGCACGTAGTAGCGCGCCTCATCGATGCCGCCGCGGCCCTCGACTACCCCAAAGGCCGCCTGCGCATTCAGGTGCTCGACGACTCGACCGATGAGAGCGTGGCCCTGGCTGCGGGCCGCGTGGCGCACTACCAGGCGCGGGGCCTTGGCATCAGCCACGTGCGCCGCCCCACCCGCCAGGGCTACAAGGCCGGCGCGCTGGCCCACGGCCTGGCCGAAACCGACGGCGAGTTTATCGCCATCTTCGACGCCGACTTTTTGCCCGAGCCCGACTTTCTGCGGCGCGTTATTCCCTATTTCACCAGCCCCGCCATCGGCATGGTGCAAACCCGCTGGGGCCATCTCAATGAACATGACTCGCTGCTCACGCGCCTGCAGGCCTTCGGGCTGAACGCGCACTTTTTGGTGGAGCAGGTGGGCCGGCAGGCGGGCGGGCACTTTATTAACTTCAACGGCACGGGCGGCGTGTGGCGGCGCACCTGCATCGCGGATGCCGGCGGCTGGCACGCCGACACGCTCACCGAAGACCTCGACCTGAGCTACCGCGCCCAGCTGCGCGGCTGGCGCTTTCGGTACCTGCCCCAGGTGGTGGCCCCGGCCGAGCTGCCGGCCCACCTGGGAGCGCTCCAATCGCAGCAGTACCGCTGGAACAAGGGCGCCGCCGAAACCGCCCGCAAGCACCTCGGCCGGGTGTGGCGCGCCCCCGCCCTGCCCCTGGCCACCAAGCTGCACGCCACCTTTCACCTGCTCAACAGCTCGGTGTTTGCCGTCATCCTGCTCATGGCGCTGCTGAGTGTGCCGCTGGGGCTGGTGCGGGCGCACCGCCCCGATTTCGAGCCGCTGTTTCGGCTAGCCTCGGGCTTTGTGCTCACGCTGCTACCGCTGACCTACTATTATTATTCGGCCTGGCGGCGCGGCCCGCACCCGGCGGGCCAGTGGTTTGGGCCCACGTTCGTGCTATTTATCGCGCTGTCGATGGGCCTAGCGCTGCATAATGCCCAGGCAGTGGGGCAAGGCTGGCTGCGCCGGGCATCGCCCTTCGTGCGCACGCCCAAGCTGGGGGCTAGCGGCCTCGCCGGACCGGCTGCCCACCGCTACCGCCCGCGCGAAACAAGCCCGCTCCCCCTGGCGGAGGGGGCGCTAACGCTCTATTTTCTGGCGGGGTTGGCGACGGGCTTTTACTATGGCAGCTATGGCCTGCTACCGTTTCACTTGCTGCTAGTAGCCGGCTTCGGCACCCTTACCGGCTATGCGCTGCGCCAGCGGTTGGCCGGGCGCTAGGGCAGCTTGTTGTGCCCATTGACGGGCTAGCCAAACAGCCGGCCTTCGTGCTACGTAAGCCTTTACTAGCAAACCCAAATTGCAGCGTATCGGGCCACCCTACCAAATTGTCAGGGTGGTCCGGCCCCTGGTCCGCCGGCTCGCGCCGGCGGACCGGTGCGTGATACGTTGCAGCTTGGGTTAGCTAGCTTAGTATGGCGGCTTTAGTTATTTCATCGGCTGTTTATGACCCGCTTCTTTTCCTGGCTAGGGGTGCTGGCGCTACTAGGGTTGGCGGCCTGCCAGCGCCGCCAGTCCGACGCGCCCCCAACGACCAGTTCCCTTTACTCGGCTATGCTCCATGGCCTGCTCAAGGAGGCGGTGCCGTTTGTGAGCGTGGCCCAGCTGCGGCAGCAGCCCGCCCCGGTGCTGCTTGATACCCGCGAGGCCCCCGAGTTTGCCGTCAGCCACTTGCGCGGGGCGCGGCTGGTGGGCTACGATATGTTTTCGCTGGCCGCCGTGCAAGGCCTGCCCCATAATGCGCCCATCGTGGTGTATTGCTCGGTAGGACTGCGCAGCGAGAGAATCGGCGCGCAACTCAAGCGGGCTGGCTTCATCAACGTGCGCAACCTCTACGGCGGCATCTTCGAGTGGGTCAACGAGGGCCAGCCCGTCGTCACGGCCGCCAATCAACCTACCAACCGGGTGCACGCCTACTCGCCCACCTGGGGCATCTGGCTTCAGCGCGGCCAGCGGGTGTATTAGCCACCCGGCCCGAGCGGCCAACGTATGCTGTCAGTACCTACTCCGGCAGCAGGCGAATGATAAAATTCTTGAGCGGATTCTTTTTGATAATCGTAACCAACTGGCCATTAGCGTATTGGTACTCATCCTCGCGGCCATCCCGCAGGGCCTGCCAGCTGCCCGCTTGGCCCCGGCTGAGGGCGAAGTAGTCGCCAAAATATTCGGCAAACGCCTGCGCCTGGCCGGCCGCCGGCTCGCCAAAAAACAGATTGGTTACCGCGTAGCGAATAGGCCGCGCCTCGGTGGCCTGGTAGTGGTGCTTGTACTGGTCGGCCACGATGTCGTAGTGGTCGCCTTTCCACTCGGCCCGCGAGGCAAAATTGCCCTGGTTGGTGTGCGCTTCCACCGTGGAGAGCAGCAGCTGGCCGCTGCGGAAGCGGTTGGTTACCTGGTAGTAAATCTTGAGGTGGTAGAACAGGAAGTTTACTTTCACGTCGCTCACCAGCGCGTACGTCACGTCGGCGCCCACCGGGGCCTGCCGCGTAGCCGTCATGGTGCCCACCCGGATGCCCGCCACCTCAATGCCGTAGTGCCGCACCTCGGCCGCTGGCTTGGGGGCTTGCGCCAGAGCCGCTAGGGGTAGGGCGGCGAGGATTAAAGCAGGCGTTTTCATGAGTTCGAGCAGATTTTAAAGCACAAAAAAGAACGTCATGCTTCACTGCGTTCAGCATGACGTTTTTTTCTATCTTTTCTGCCAAACTACTAGCAGCAACCGCCACCGTCGTAGTGGTAAGTAGCGGGCGAGATGAAAATATCTTCGCGGCCTAGCCCAGCCAGGTTGCCGGCGGTTTTATCGCACACGGCCAGGGGCTGGTTTTGCAGGAGCACGTGGCCTTTGTGGTCATCGAAGTACTCTTCGCCGCCGTAATAAATGGCGGTGCGGCCCGTGAAAATGCAGGGGCCATCGGCCGGCATGGGGTCTTTGATGGCGCACACTTCCACGCTTTCAATGAATATCACCTCGTTGGTGGCGTAGTGCTGGGGCGAGAGCACGCGGTAGGCGCGCTTAGCCCGCACCTCGATGGTGCCAAAGCCCACTTCGGCAATCATATCGAGGTATTGCTGCAAGGGCAGCGAGCCCGTGAGGCAGAGGGCCCGCAGGCGCTCGTCGGCGCGCAGCTCGTCGCTCATGGGCTGCTCGCAGGTGGGGTCCGACATCACGAGGCGGCCGTGGGGCTTGAGTACGCGGTAGGTTTCCTGGAGGGCGCGGCGCAGGTCATCGAGCTTGAAGATGTTGAACAGGCAGTTTTGGGCCGCTACGTCCACGCTCTCGTCGGCTACGGGCAGGTGCAGCGCGTCGCCGGCCCGCAGGTCCACGAAGTCGCTCTTAAACCAATCGTTCTGCTCCTCAGCGGTTTGCATGTTGTCGCGCGAGGCGTCAAGCATTTCGCTTACTACATCCACCCCAATCACGGCGCCCGGACGGCGGCTGAAGTAGGCAAACTGCAGCAGCTCCATGCCACCGCCTACGCCTACATAAAGCACAGTGGGCGAGTTAGTTAGGTCGCGCGGGTTTACGGTGCTGCCGCAGCCGTAGTTCATGCTCAGCATCCGGGTCGGAATGCTGAGGCCGGGCAGCTGCCACACGGGGTTGGTGGTGCAGCACAAACCCACCTGGGGCTCCTGGGCGGCCTGGCGGTACACGTCGGCGGTAGTTTCGAGGTAACTCATAAAGGGGGACACGAAGAGGTAGTGGGGGAAGCGGCGTTAAACCCGCTACCTACTGTTTGTTCAAATTCCAGTTGTAATCTAAGTACGTAATCTGGGTATTGGCGTCGATTTTAGCAGTCGAGTACCGGTCCACCCATTTCACTACCGACTGCCCGTTCTTTTCCCAGTCGCCCTTGTACCAGTCGAAATACTTCGAAAGCTGGGCGTCCGACTTGCTGATTTTATTCTTGGCCGGGTTGTTCAAAAAGTCGCGGCCCTGGTCCTCCAGCTGCTTGTCCAGCTGAGCGGCGGTGTAGGCCTCGTTGCGCAGGCGCGGGCAGGAAATAGAGGCGCACACCAGCGTAAAATGAATGCGCGGGTCGTCGAACTTTTTGCGCAGAATACCGTGCTCGATGTTATCGAGACTCATTTTTTCGCCGCCGATGCTGAAAAACTTGGCCGCCCAAGGCGTAGTCACGAACGGAATCTTGATTTTTGAGCCAATATCCTTGATGCTCTGCACCGGGTAGTGGTCAAGGATGAGGCGAATGGTGTAGGCGTTGTACGCGTTAATCCAGTAGGCCATCTGGTCGGCTTTGCTCCAGTTGGCAGCCGGCGGGTTTTTGCTCAGCAGGGTCAGGTACTGGTTGAAAACCGCCTCATCAGCCTTGAAACCCACGTAGCTCACCAGTCCCTGCGCGTTGACATGCTTTTTGAGCAGCTTGTCAAACGCGCTGTGGTCCACTAGGGCGCCGGTAGCAGCCACGGTATAGGTGGGGGCCGGCACGGGGTTGAGGCCGGGCACTACCACGGCTACGGCGGTGAGCGTACCAGCAGCCAGCGCCAGCGCCGCAATGGTAGAGGTCTTCATAAGTTTGTTCATCGGGTGTGATATACGGCAAACCGCTACCCTAAAGATTGCCACTCCAATCTAGCCGCCCCCGCGGGCTCGTACAGTCTGGCAGCTTCCCCTTCATATGCTCAGCGTTATCATCCCGACCTACAACGAAGCAGCCAACATCGGCCGCCTGGTGGCCGACCTGCGCCGCCACGCCCCCGCCGAGGCGGTCGAGATTTTGGTAGTCGATGCCGCCAGCCCCGACGGCACCGCCGAGGCAGCGCGCCGGGCCGGGGCCACCGTGCTGGCGGCGCCCCAGCCCGGCCGCGCCGCCCAGCTCAACCACGGCGCGCAGCAGGCGCGCGGCGACATCCTCTACTTTGTGCACGCCGACGTGGGCATTCACCCCGACTACGTGGCCACCATTGGGGCAGCCGTGGCCCAGGGATACGCGGCGGGCTGCTACCGCTTTCGGTTCGACTCGACGCACCCGCTGCTGCGCATTAACAGCTACGGTACGCGTTTTAAAGGAATTATGAGCCGCGGGGGCGACCAGACGCTGTTCGTTACGCGGGCGCTGTTTGAGCAGCTGGGCGGCTTCAACGAGCAGTTCGTCATCATGGAAGACTTCGAGATTATCCAGCGCATCCGGCGGGTGGCTCGCTTCTTCATTGTGCCGCTCGACGTAGTGGTGTCGGCCCGCAAGTACGAAACCAACAGTTGGCTGCGCGTGCAGCTGGCCAACCTAACGGCCTTCGCCATGTATTTTCTCAAGCAGCCGCCGCCCCGCATCGCCCGCACCTACAAGGCCCTGCTCAACTACCGCTAGCTTGTCGACGCCAATACTTCCTCGCGTGCTCGTGACCGGGGCCAACGGCTTTTTGGGTCGCCACCTCGTGGCCGAATTGCTGCGCCGGGGCTACCCCGTGCGGGCGCTGGTGCGGCCGGGCAGCGCGGCGGGCGGGCCACTGCCATCTTTGCAGGCGCTGCCCATCGAAGTGTGCGAGTTTGACTTAGCCCCATCTGCTACGAAAGCAACTATGATTAGCCTGGCTGCTGGCTGTGGGGCCATTATTCACGCCGCCGCGCAGGCTCAGGTAAACCCGGCCCGCAACCCGGCAGTGGTGCTCGCCAACCTCGGCGGCACCGAAAATGCCCTGCGTATGACGCGCCAGGCTAGTATTGAGCGCTTCGTGTACGTGGGCACGGCCAACGTCTTCGGCTTTGGCCCTAAGAATCGCCCCGGCGACGAAACCCGGCCCTACGCCGGCCGCCGCTACGGCCTCGACTACATGGACAGCAAGCGCGCCGCCACCGACCTAGTGCTGCGCGCCGTGGCCTGCGAGCAGTTGCCGGCCGTGCTGGTGCACCCCACCTTTATGCTGGGCCCCGGCGATGCCAAGCCTACCTCCGGGGCGCTGCTGCTGGCGCTGCGCGCCGGCCAGCTGCCCGGCTACCCGCTGGGCGGCAAAAACTACGTACATGTGCACGATGTGGCGGTGGCCACCGTCAACGCCCTGACGCAGGGCCGGGTGGGCGAGTCCTACATTTTAGGCAATGAGAATTTGACTTACCAAGAAGCTTTTGGTCTGATAACCAAGGTGTTGGGGGTAGCCGCGCCGCGCTGGCCCGTGCTGCCGCCGCTGGCCAATCTTTACGGGGTGCTTAGCGATTGGCAGGCCCGGCTTACCGGCCGCCCGGCCCCGGTCAACCGGGCGATGGTGGCCGTAGCCAACGACGGCCACTACTTCACCCCGCAGAAAGCGCGTACCGAATTGTTGCTCCCCCAAACTGCCATCACCCAAGCCGTGGCCGAAGCTTTCGACTGGTTTACTACCCACGGCTATGTCCAGTAGCAACCCTGCCGGCCCGCTGGCGGGGCAGGTGGCCCTGATTACGGGGTCCGAGTCGGGCATTGGCCGCGAAACGGCCCGCGCCTTTTGCCGGCAGGGGGCCGCCGTGGTGCTCAACGGCCGCCAGGCCGAGCGCCTGGAGCACACCCGCCAGGCCCTGGCCGCCGAAGGCTACCGGGTAGCGGCCTGCGTAGCCGACGTCACGGACTATGCCGCCTGCGAGCGCCTAGTGGCCGCGGCCATTGCGCACTTCGGCCGGCTCGATATCCTGATTACCAACGCCAGCATTTCCCAGCGGGCCTACTTTGCCGATATGCGGCCCGCGGTGTTCCGGCAGGTGCTCGACAGCAACGTGTACGGCTCAGTGTTCCCGCTGAAGGCGGCCCTCCCCCACCTCATCCGGGCCCAGGGGAGCGTGACGTTCATTTCTTCCATATCTGCTCTCAACGGCATGCCCAGCGGCTCGGCCTACTGCGCCGGCAAGGCGGCGCTGGCCAACCTGGCCCACACCCTGCGCCTGGAACTAGCCGACACCGGTGTGCATTTTGGAGTGGTGCACATTGGCTTCACCCAAAACGACCCCGACAAGCGCGTGCTCGACGCGGCGGGCCAGCCCGTGCCCATTGCGCACCGCCCGCCGCGCTGGCAAAAGTCGCAGGCCCAGGTGGCCGCCATCATCCTGAAGCACGTGCAGCGGCGGCGGCGGCGCACGGTTATTTCGGCCCTGGGCCGCCTTATTCTGGTGGTGCACACGCTGCTGCCCCGCCTCGGCGACTGGGTGGTGCTAACTTCCCAGCGCCGGATGCGCAAGTTCTACGAATAGCCCGCTGGCAATCTATTCGCTGTCCTTTCTTCGTAATTTTAGTAAAATCCCGCACATGGAAACGTATTATAATCCCGCCGACCTCAAGAAATTCGGCAACATCGGCGAGTTTCAGAAAGACTTTGCCGATAAGTTTTTTGCCTACTACGGCGCCGTTTTTGCCGAAGGCGCCCTCACGGCCCGCGAGAAATCACTTATTGCCCTGGCCGTGGCCCACGCCGTGCAGTGCCCGTACTGCATCGACGCCTACTCGGCCGATACGCTCGAAAAAGGCTGTACCGAGCCCGAAATGATGGAAGCCGTGCACGTAGCCGCTGCTATTCGCGGCGGGGCTACCTTGGTGCACGGCGTGCAGATGATGAACAAGGTCAAGGAGTTATCGATGTAATGACAAGACTTCCTGCTCCGGCACGTTCCGCAGGAAGTCTTTTGACCGCCGGCTTGGTTTCAGAGCCATCCCGCTAGCCTTTCTTTTCCATGATAAAATCCCTTAAAGCCACTGGCAACCAGCTTGCCAACTCGGCTTTTCAGCTTACCGTGCTGCGCCAGGAGGTGGTGGATGTGCTGCACCTGCCGCCCTTTCACCAGCAGATGCAGCAGGTGGGCCTGTTCCCGCTGCGGCCGGTGGCCCCGGCGGTGCTGCAAATCAACGTGGGCAAAATGTGCAACCAGGTGTGCAAGCACTGCCACGTGGATGCCGGCCCCGACCGCAAGGAAATCATGACCCGCGAAACGATGCAGCTCTGCCTCGACGCGCTGGCCCAAACCGATATCCCCACGGTGGACCTCACCGGCGGGGCCCCGGAGATGAACCCCGACTTCCGCTGGTTTGTGGAGCAGATTTCGGCCCTGGGCCGCAAAGTGCTGGTGCGCTGCAACTTGACTATTATCGTGGCCAACAAGAAATACCACGACCTGCCCGAGTTTTTCAAGAAGCACGGGGTGGAAGTAGCCAGCTCGCTGCCCTTTTACTCGGCCGATAAAACCGACCGCCAGCGCGGCGACGGCGTTTTCGACGATTCCATCCGGGCCCTCAAGATGCTCAATGCCGTGGGCTACGGCCAGCCCGGCAGCGACTTGGTGCTGAACCTGGTGTACAACCCGGCCGGCGCGTTTATGCCCGGCCCGCAGGCGGCGCTGGAGCGGCAGTTCAAGCAAGCCTTGCTCAAAGACCACGGCATTGTCTTCAACAGCCTGTTTGCCATCACCAACCTGCCCGTGAGCCGCTTCCTCGACTACCTGGTAGAGTCGGGCAACTACGCGGGCTACATGGAAAAGCTGGTGATGGCCTTCAACCCCACGGCGGCGGCCGGCGTGATGTGCCGCGACACCATCTCGGTGGGCTGGGACGGCGGCCTCTACGACTGCG
>CAXTFI010000092.1:0-18534 GCA_964243255.1 uncultured Hymenobacter sp. | reverse complement strand
GGCACCTGCACCAGCACGGGCACCGGCACGCCGCGCCGGGTGGCGGGCTGCCAGGCGGGCAGGGCTTGTACCACGCGCAGAGCTTCGGCATTGCACTCGGGGGTCAAGCCCTTGGCAATGACGGGGTTGATGAGTTTGCCGTCGGTGCCCACGGTGGCCGTCACCAATACGTCGCCGGTCACGCGGGCCTGCTTAGCCTTCACCGGAATTTTGACATTTTGGGTGAAGAATTCGCCCATAGCCTCCTCACCGCCCGGAAACTCGGGGGCGTGGTCGGGGCGGTTGTCGGCCCCGCCGCCCGCTTGCAGCTGCATGTGGCCGGGCGTGAGCACGATGGGGGCCTTGGCCGCCGGGGCAGGCTTGGTTTGGGCCAGGGTGGCCAGGGGCGCGGCCAGGGCCAGGCAAAGTAGGCTAAAACGCATAGAATAGAAGAAGAGGTAGGCTATGAGTATTGCTAGCAGCCCGCACTCCGGATTAGGACAATTGCGCAGCGGCTTCGGTTCGGTGGGCGGGCCGCGAAATCAAGAGTAGCCCCAGGTAGATGAGCGCCCCGTTAAGGAGCAGAATCTCGAAGCCAAACTTGTAGCCGTTGAGCCACTGCACGGAGTGCGACACGATGAACAGCGTGAGGCCCACCCCGGCCACGCAGGTGGGCAGCACCAGCCGCTCGCGCAGCCGCCGCGTGGTGAAAATGCCGAAGGCAAACAGCCCCAGCAGCGGCCCGTAGGTGAAGCCGGCGGCCTTGTACACGGCATCAATCAGGCTCTGCTCGTTGAGCGCTCGGAAGATGAGGATAATCACAATGAGCACCCCCGACCAGCCCAGGTGCGTGAGCTGCCGCAGCCGCGTTTGCTTGGCCTCCGAGTACTGCTTAATATCCAGAAAATCAACGCAAAACGAGGTGGTGAGGGCCGTTAGCGCTGAGTCGGCCGAGGCGTAAGTGACGGCGATAATGCCCAGAATGAAGATGATGCCCGCCGCCAGCGAAAACTGCGTGGTGGCTAGGAAGGGAAATACCTTGTCGGTATCGAGCGCACCCTTTGCGTTGAGCAACTGCGGCAGCTGTTCGAGGTGCAGGCCCCGCGCGGCGGCGTATTTGTAAAGCAGCACGCCCAGCGTAAGAAACAGGATATTGACGCTCACGATGACGGGCGTAAACCAGAACAGGTTTTTCTGGGCCTCACCCAGGCTGCGGCAACTCAGGTTTTTTTGCATCAGGTCCTGGTCGAGGCCCGTCATCACGATGGTGATGAACATGCCGGAGGCAAACTGCTTCCAAAAAAACTTATCATCCCGAAAATCAGCGAAATACACCTGCGACATCGGGCTGGCGTGCACCGTGCTGAGGAGCTGCTTGAACGAGTAGTTCAGCGCATCAGCCATGAAGTAGATGCTTAGCCCCACGCAGCTTAGCATGGCCAGCGTCTGGAAGGTATCAGTCCAAAGAATGGTCTTGAGCCCGCCCTTAAAGGTGTAGAGGTAAATAAATAAAATGCTGACTATCACCGTAATATAAAACGGCACGCCCATGGCGTCGAACACGGCCAGCTGCAACACGCCCGCCACCAGGTACAGCCGCAGGGCCGAGCCCAGCGAGCGCGAAATCAGGAAAAACAGCGCCCCCGTCTTGTAGCTCCAGTAGCCAAAGCGCTGCTCCAGGTACGAGTAGATGCTGACCAGGTGCAGGCGGTAGTAGAGCGGCAGCAGCACCGTGCCAATCACCACGTAGCCCGCCACAAAGCCCAGGGCCACTGCCAGATAGCTCCAGCTCTTGCCATACACGTTGCCCGGCACCGAAATAAACGTAACCCCCGAAAGCGAGGTCCCAATCATGGCAAACGCCACCATGTACCAGGGTGCGTTGCGGTTGGCAATGAAAAAGCTTTCGCTCGTAGCCTTGCGCGAGGTGAGCACCGCAATAATCACCAGCACGGCGAAGTAACCGGCAATCAAACTTAAAATAAGGGTAGGCGACATAGGGTGAACTGGTGAGCTAGCGAATTGGCGAGATGGTGAGGAACCAGATTAGTTACGCTGAAACCATCGCTCAATTCAGGCAATCCGCAAAGTTACCCGCTCACCAGTTCACTACTCACATCTCACCTATTCCCACGCTGGCCAGGGCATGATTTCGCCCACGGCGGGCGCGTGCAGCACGCCGCGCAGCAGCCCGCCGGCCGCTACCTCCGTGAGCAGCCGCAGGGGCTCGGAGGCGGGCTCGTCGCTCAGGTCGAAGGTGCCGTGGTGCATGGGCACCACGTGGCCGGCGCGCAGCACGTTGGCCGCCTTGGCGGCCTCGTGCGGGTTTTGGTGGCTCTGGTGCATCATAAACGGCGGCTTGTAGGCCCCGATGGGCATCAGCACGATGTCGATGGGGCCGAAGGTCTGCTCAATCTGCTCGAAGTGGTCGGCGTAGCTCGTGTCGCCGGCAAAGTAGATAACCCGGTCGTTGGTTTTGATTAAAAAGCTGCCCCACAATACTTTATTTAAATCAAATACCCCGCGGCGGTGCCAGTGGCTGGCCGGCAGGTAGTACAGCTCAAACGGCGCGGCCGGCCCCAGGTCAAACTGCTGCCACCAGCCGGCTTCCTGCACCGGCAGGGTGGGGGCCATGCCGCGCAGCAGCGCCGCCGTGCCCAGCGCCGAGAGGGCCCGCATTTGCGGGTTCTGCCGGGCTAAGAGCTTGATAGTCTGCTCGTCCATATGGTCGCGGTGGCCGTGCGAGAGCAGCAGGTAGTCGATGTTGCGCACGTCGGTGGGCTGGCAGGGCAGCGCGTGGCGGTGGCGCAGCCCCACCGAGCTGAACAGCACTGGGTCGAAAAGCAGGCTCACGCCCGCTATGCGCAGCAGAAAGCCCGCGTGGCCCAGCCACACCAGCATATCGTCGGTCGAGAAAAAGGCCTCGGCGCAGGGCACCACGCGGGGCGCCCAGGTGTCACGCTTTTTTTCTTCCTTTTGAGGGTTGGCCGTGAGCTGCCAGCGCAGCACGGTGCTAAACTGTGGCTCGTAGAGGGCTTCGCCGTTGCAATATTCCTGCCCGATGAGCTTGTTGCCCAGGTAGCCGGGGCGAATGGTGCGCAGCGCCTCGTTGCGGCGGTAGTGAATGGAAGCAGACATAAAGACAGGCAAAGCAATTGGCACAAATCGGCCGCAAAGTTGTTATAGTACCGTCGTTGTCGGCCAAAGTTCGTAAGTTGGGCTGCGCAACGTTCTTCATTTGTCTAACCACCTTTTTTTCATGAGCGATAACCAATTTTCACCCGGCCGGTCCATTGCCCATCAGCTGTCCGCTGAAGAGGCCGCCCGGATTCAAGCCAATTTCTTTGCCCAGGTCTACGGCTGGATGGCCGCCGGCCTGGCCCTCACCGGCGGCGTGGCCCTATTTGCTGCCGGCTCGCCTGCCATCCTGGATTTTGTCTTCGGTACCAAGTTCGTTTTCTTCGGCCTCATCATCGTGGAGCTGGTGATTGTGGGCTTCCTGTCGGCTCGTATCTTTCAGTGGAGCCGGACGCAGGTGCAGGCCGCCTTCATCGGCTACGCGCTGCTTAATGGCCTTACGCTGAGCGTGATATTCCTGGCTTACACGGCCAGCTCTATTGCCTCCACCTTCTTCACTACGGCCCTGATGTTTGGGGTGATGAGCGCCTTCGGCTACTTCACCAAATCAGATTTGTCGGGCTGGGGCAAGCTGCTGAGCATGGCGCTTATTGGGTTGGTTATCGCCATGGTAGTCAACATGTTCTGGGGCAATTCGACCCTCAACCTAGTTGTGTCGTTCGTGGGCGTTATCCTCTTCACCGCCCTGGCCGCCTACGACACCCAGAAGCTCAAGCAGCTGGCTTTCCTGGGCGTAACGGATGGCGAGGAGATGCACGATAAGGCTTCCATCCTGGGCGCTCTCACGCTGTATCTCGACTTCGTAAACCTGTTCTTGTTCCTGCTGCGCTTCTTCGGCCGCCGCCGCTAGGCAGGCAGCACAAGTTTTGGGCAATAAAAAAGCGCCGGCCGATTACTCGGCCGGCGCTTTTTTATTGTGAAGTAGTGGCGCGAAGCGCTGCTTCGTGCGCGCCGCCCAAATGCCCCCAAACGCGAGTTGCGCGCTGCGCTCGCGCACGAAGCAGCGCTTCGCATTACTGTCTAAATGCTTTGCCGAATCTCGTTCTTTAGGTGCTGAATCAGCTCCACAAATTCCGGCTTGGCCTCGATGCCGGGCTGCCAGGCCAGGCCCATCTGGGCCACGTTGTACTGGTGCTTTTGGTTGATGGTGGCGCCGGGCAGGCATTGGCCGGCCGCGTCGCGCTCGGGAGCCAGCAGCCACAGCGTGTCCGAGATGGCGGTGGTTGTGCCCAGGTCGTGGCTCACGATAACGACCGTGTTGAGCTCATCCAGCGCCGTCACTTCCAGGATGATTTTCTTCACCTCGTCAATCATGGCGATGTCGAGGCCCGAGAAAGGCTCATCCAGAATAATAAAATGCTCAGAGCAAAGCAGTTGCTGCGCAATAGCCGCCCGCTGCCGCTGCCCGCCCGAGAGCATGGCCGGGTACTTGCGCCGGTGCGGGGCCAGGCCAAAGCGCTCCAAAAAGCTCTCGGCCCGCGCCAGGGCCTCGGCCGCCGGATGCTTGCGGGCGGCGGCCACCAGCAGGTTGTCGAGCAAGGTGCGGTGGTTGAAGAGCGGGTAGCGCTGCTGCACAAAGCCCACGTCGCCGGGGCGCACTTCGTGCGCCGGGCTGCCCACTTGCACCGTGCCCGCGCTGGGCGCCAGCAGCCCCGCCATGATGCGCGAGAGCACCGACTTGCCCATGCCCGAGCGCCCGTAAAACCCCACTACCTGCCCCTGCATCACGCCCGGCCGCACCACGTCGCGCACCTGCACGTTAATGTCGCGCAGCACCACTTCGCCCCCAAACTGCTGCGACACGTTGGCCAGCGTCAGCAAAGGCTCTTTATACGAAAACTCAGTCATTACTTGGCGGCCGCGAGGGTAGAATAAGGAAAGAACAGCCGGCGCAACCACTCAAACAGGTAGTCCTGCGCGGCCCCGGTGCCCAGGATAACGAGCTGAATGGCCACCACGCCCGCCAGGTGCAGGTAGCGGTTCTGCTTATAGAGCAGCAGCCCAATGCCGCCTTCGCTCTGGTAGAGCGTCTCCACCAGCGTTATCATCGTCCAGATAATGGCAAAGTTCTGGCGCACCACCTCCATCATGTCGGGCAGCTTGCCCAGCACCACTACCTCATAAAAGCTGCGCCACTCGCTCATGCCCAGCGTGCGGGCGTGGTCGATTTCTTCCTGCGTGGTGCTCAGAATCACGCTCGTCATGCCCGTCACCAGGTACACCGTGGCCCCAAAAATGAGCACCGAGAGCTTCACCTGGTGGCCCGAGCTGAGCAGCAGGGCCATAAAAAACGTGAGCCCCGTGAGCGTGAGGTAGCGCATTTTGCTGGCCGCGTAGGCCAGCGGCCGGAAAAACGGCAGCGCCGTGAGGTACGAAATCAATAGGGCCAGCACCGTAGCGGCGGCCAGCGCCGCGATGGCCGTGGTCAGGCTCGCCCACAGCTCCTGAATCAGCCCCTGCGTCGTCACCAGGTCTTTAAACGAAGCCACTACCTCGCCCAGCGTGGGGAACAGCTGCAACGGATAAAACAGCCACAGCAGCAGTAATGCCGCTAGCTGCGCCGCTACCATCGAAAGGAATACTGAGGACGTCGGCCGGGCGTTGGGGGTGAATAGTTTTTTGAACATAAGAGAAGGCAAGGATACGCCAAACAAGAACGTCATGCTGAGCCTGCCGAAGCATCTCGCTCGCATCGTTAGGTTAATAATCCGACGATGCGAGCGAGATGCTTCGGCAAGCTCAGCATGACGTTCTTTTCTTACGGTTAAACGCTTGAAAACTAGTTGCCCAGCACAATCTCTACCCGGCGGTTCTGCGCTTTGCCGGCGGGCGTGTTGTTGCTGGCCACGGGCTCCGAGGCGCCGTGGGCAAACACCTGGATGCGGCCCTGGGGGAAAGCGCTGGCGCTCTTGGCTTCCAGCCACTGGCGCACGGCCATGGCGCGGTCTTCGCTCAGCTGCTGGTTCTTATCCGAGTTGCCGGTGTTGTCGGTGTGGCCGTGCACGGCTACTTTCAGGCTGCCCGCCACCACGAGGTCGTCGAAAAGCTGGTTCAACTCGCGCTGCGCGGCGGGGGTAAAGGTGCTCTGGCCGCTATTGAACTCAATATTCCAGGCGCGCTGGCTCACGTTGCGGCGAATTTCGTCGCCGGCCGTGAATTTCGGCTTGTCGGCCGGGGCAATGTTTTTGCCCTTGTACTGCGTCTGCATGGTGCGCAACAAACTCAGGTCCAGCATGTCATCCAGCGGTACGTAGCTCGGCAGCTCCTTCGGGTACAGCTTGCTCTGCACGTCGCCAAAGGTTTTGTACACGGAGGAGTAGATGTTGGTGCCGCCCTCATTCAACCCAAACAGCGCCAGGTTGTCGCTGAAATTGAAGGCCTTGCTGCCGCCCAGCGCCACCACGTTGCCGTCGCGGTCGGCCTCCTCAGTGCCCTTGTAGTACTTCAGCCAGTAGCCGCCGTTTTTGTCCTTGTCGCCGTACACGTCGGCCGAAATGTCGGCGGCGCGGGTCAGCGCCTCGGGGTGGCTTTTTACCTGGTCGCCGGCCAGGGCGAAGGCCGTCATCATGCCGGCTACTTCCTTCTGGTGGGCGTCGTACCAGCGCTTGGTGGTCACCATAATGTTGGGCATCTGGTTGGAGTACTCTTTGGTCGAAACGATGCTTACCAGGCCACCTTTCTGCTTGGCAATGTTCACGTCGCCGGGGGTCCAGGTCGCCACGGCGTCGGCCACCACATCCACTTGCACGCCGGTATTTTTGCCGTCCACAATCTTGGCGCGGCTCTCGGGCTTGCCGGTGATATACTTCTCGGCCGCCACCAGGAAGTCGCTGCTCGACATGAAGTTAACGGCCTGCGGGTCGTAGGTTGTCTCGTCGGGATTCACCTTCAGGCCGTTGTCGGCGCACCACTTCAGGGCAATGTTCTGGTCGCCGTCGCGCAGGTAGCAGGCCACCGTTTTGCCCAGCGCCGCCCTGGGGTTGTCAATCCATTCCTTGGGTCCCATTAGCTTGTCCTCGCCAAAGCTTTTACCCACCGAATACGGGATAATCTGGAGCTGCGTACCGGCTTTTTTCAACTCAGCCTGCACGGCCGAAAAGCCCGGCAGGCCATCGCCCATAATACTTACCACCAAGCCCGGCGTCTGCGGGTTGCTCGCCAGGTCGGCGGCGTTTTTCACCAGGTCGGCCTGCATTTTCGACACGTCGTCCTGGCGCTGAATCTGCAGGTTGAGCCCATTGGCCGCCATGGCCGAGCCCTCGGTCGAGCGCGGGCCGCCGTTGGCGAGCATGCCGGCCATCTGGCTGTTCCAGGCCATTACCTCCCAGGTTACGGGCGTGCCTTTTTCGGCGGGCGTGGCGGTGGGCAGCGCGGCCAGGGGCACCACGTTGGTCACGCCTTCGGTGCCGCTGGCGGCGGGCAGCTCAATCGAGTTGAGCACTACCGACTGAGTTTCGGCTTTTTTGAAGAGTAAGTTGCTGGATAAGAGCTTGGTAATACCAAAATACAAACCGACAAATACGAGCAGGGCAACGACAATTTTACCGCGGGTGGTCATTGAAAGAGAGTAGGAGTAGGAAATAAGGTGTTTTGCAGGTAACTATTTGGTAGATAGAGACTTAATCAAGCAGCTTGCCGTAGGCGTCGTCGGTGGCTTTAGCCGTTTGGGCGGTGGTCAGGCGCACCTTGGGCTCATCCTGCATCAGGGCGTTGAAGTCGCCTTTCTGGTAGCGGTCGAGCAGGCGCTGGCCCTGCTCGCTCATCACCCCATTCTGAATGTCCATCTCCTTCACAAACTCCTGCGAGTAGCGCATGGCCTGCTTAATTTGGCCCAGCTGCTGGGCCATGTCCTGGGCCACGCGGTCGGTGGCCAGGTCGAAAAAGTACTTCTTGTCGGGGTCGCCGCGCAGAATGTTCATGGCCGCGCGCATACCCGAGCTGGTGCGCTTCACCAACTCATACTCGTCCTTTAAGAGGTTGACCTTGAACTTGCTGCCGTCAATCTGGCGCAGGGCGGCTTTCAGGATTTGCCGCATTACCAGGCTCACATTGGCCGTGGTGGTGGCCATGGGTTGCAGGCGCTGGTTGTAGTCCAGAATCTGGGCGGCGCGGCTGGCGTAGCTCTCGGCGGCATCCTTTTCGCCCTGGCGGGTGGCCGAATCGGCCAGGGCCAGGTACTCCTGCATCTGGGTGCTGTTGGCGGCCAGCTTGCGCTTCACCAGCTCGTGGGCACCTTCGATGTGGCCGATTTCGCCCTCCATCTGGCGCGCCTCCTTCTCGGTGTTCGAGATGTAGTCCTCCATGATGCCGATGGGGTCGGTATTCACGAAAATGCCCGCCAGCGTACGAAACGTGCGCTGCCCCAGGTACCACAGGCCCGCCTGGATGCGCTTGTTGGTAGCCAGCAAAAACAACACGAACAGCGCCCCCAGGCCCACACCCAGCTTTACGCTATCAAACACAATATCAAGCAGATACGGCAGAATCTGACCCCAGTAGTAAACGCCCGCGCCCACCAGCGCGGCCACGAATACCCAGCCAGCTACTTTTTCGGGTTTTTGCCAGGCAGGCAGGCCACTTTCCGAGGGCGGAGGGCCGAGTAAGGGAGTGTTCATGAGTGAAAACGGGGGGTTACTTAGGAGCAGTGCCGCTGAGCAAGAAGCTTTCGGCGGCTTTGTGGTGCGCCTGCAGTTCGGCCAGCGCGGCCGACTGCGCGAGTTCGTAGCTGGCCAGGGCGGCCTGGGTTTTCTGGCGCTCTTCGGCTAGTTTTTGCTGGGTATCAGTTAGTTGCTGCTGCTTGGCTTGCAGCTGCTTGGTGAGCTCGGCCAGGTCGGCGGCCAGCTTGCGCTCCTGCTCGATGAGCTGCGCGAGGGCGCTGGCGGCACCAGGGCTGGGGGCTTCGCCCATCTTCTCGCGGTGGCGGGTCAGCACCTTCTCGCGGTCAGTCACCAGGGCATTCTCAAACTGATTGGCCGAGGCCAGCAGGCCCGGCACGGTGGCCCCATTCACGGCCGAAAAGGCGTTGAAAGATGTTTGGTAGAGCATGGGGCCGCTCAGGCCGGCGGCGGCCAGGCTTTTCACCATCTTTAGGTAAGCCGGAAAGTCTTTGCCATCGCCGGTCAGCAGCCCCGCAATGTGGTCGAGGTGGCGCTGCTCGGCTTGCCCTACGGTAGTTGCGCCGGCCGCCGCCGCGCCCGGTACTACAAACGGGGCCGGCGGGGGCGAGTTAGCCGGTGCCGGCTGGGCGGCGCCCTCTTCCGGCTCCACAAAAAAATCCTTGGCAGCTTTGGCCAGGTTATCAAAAATTTCCATCAGAATAAGCTAGAAAAGACTACCGAAAGACTACCGGCCGCCAGCGCAAAGAAATGGCAAAAACGCCGACTGCCTAAGCTCGACCCTACGCCGGGGGCAGGCCGCTGCTCGCCACCCAAAGATAACGGCCCGCCGCTATTGCCGAATGCCCGTGAATAAGCCAAAAAATACCCCGCCAGGCGGCCCTTCAGGTAAGGATGCCGCCTGGCGGGGTAGGGCCTCAGTGGCCGGGCGAGCCTACTTGGCGGCGCTGGCCAGCCAGGCGGCGCGCTGCTCCTTTTGGGCCGGGGTGGCACTCATTTTCTCCACGCTTTCCATGCCCTGCACCTGCACGTTGGTGTCCTCCGTGAGCACCACCTGCACGGCGCGCTCCTGGCCGGCGCGGTTGCGCACGCGCACGGGCACCAGGTCGGCGGGGGTGTGCTTGCGCATAATGCCTTCGAGGGTTTCCATGTTGTCGATTTTCACGCCGTCGAGCGTCATTATCTGGTCGCCCCGGTCGATGCCGGCCTTGTAGAGGCCCGAGCCGATGGTGGTGTTGCGCACCAGAATGCAGCGGTTTTCCTCATCAAACTCTACCTGCCGGGGCAGGGCGGCGGCCAGCGCCTTCACCGGCACCACGGCCAGGCCCATGGTAGCCAGGTTTTCGCCAAAGCGCGGGGCCTCGTGCCCGTAGATGTAGCGCCGGAAAAACGAGCCGGCAAAGGCCGTGTCCTTGGCCACGGTGCCCAGCACACGCTGCAAATCGGCCACGGTGTAGGCCTGGGTGGGGGCCAGGGCGGGCGTTTGGGGCTTGCCAAACTCCTGCCACATGGCCTGCATGTACTTATCGAGCGAGGTGTGGTAGCGCTGGCGCAGCTGCAAGTCGAGCACCAGGGCCAGGCCCGCGCCCTGCACGTAGTACGAGAGGTAGGTATTGTTACGGTTGTTGGGGTCCACCGACACGGCGGCGTCGGTGAAGGCGGCCTGCCGGCTCATGTCTACCGGCGAGGTGAAGCGCGCGCCCGGCGAGTTAAGGCGGGCATTTACCCAGGAGCTCACTTTCTCGAAAAACTGCTCATCGTCGTAGTAGCCCGCCCGGCGCAAAATCAGCTCGCCGTAGTACTGCGTAAAGCCTTCGCCAAACCACAGCGCGTTGCTCATGTTAACCCGTTGAAAATCAAATGGTTCCAGGCCCTGGGCACGAATGCGCTCCGTGTTGTAGGAGTGAAAAAACTCGTGCGCCACGGTGCCCAGGTTGCGCAGGGCACCCTCTTCGCGCAGGGGCAGCGGCGAAGTGAGCGACGTGGAGTTGCGGTGTTCCATGCCGTCGCCGCTGGCCTGGGGCAGGTAGTCGCCCAGGAAGGTGTACTTACCAAAGTCAAACTGCGGCAGCTCGCCGCCGTACACGCCGGCCGCCTCGCGCACCACTTTCTGGGTCTTTTTCACGAAGGCATCGACCTCGGTGGCGGTGCCGTTGTAGTAGGTCGCCATCTCGAAGTTGCGCCCGCCATCCTGCCAGGTGTGCAAAAACTGCGGCGTGCCCAGCACCACCGGGCTGTCCATAAAGTACTGGAGGTTGGGCGCGGTAAACGTGGTTTTGTCCTCGCCGCTGGCCCGTAGCTGGGTGGCCGCTTTCCAGGTGGGCGGCAACTCAAACTTCACTTCGGCCGGGCGGTTTTCCAGGCCCTGCGCGTAGCAAAACGTGGCCGGCATATTCAGGTGCGCGTGCTGCTGGTCGATGCCCGCGAAAGTGCCGTCGGTGCGGTCGCCGTAGAGCGTGTAATTGAACTGTACCGTGCCGTCGGCCCCCGGCGTCACCTCCCACGAGTAGGGGTCGGGCCGATTGATGGCCAGCAGCTTACCCGCGCCATCGGTGGCCACGGTGTAGTACACGTTCTTCACAAAGTCGTGCAGCGCGTAGCGGCCCGGCGACGAGCGCGCCATGCGCACCAGCAGCTTTTGGCCCGCTGGCAGGCCCGCAAACGTGGCCGCAATGCGCGCTTCGTGGTGCACCGCGTTCGGAAAAGTAACGGTATAGTGCACGGCCGGCCCCGCGCCCGCGCCCTGGGCCAGGGCCAAACCCGGCAGCAATACCAGCCCTAAACCCGGTAGCGACCCGCTGGTAAGAAGTTTTTTCATAAAAAGGAATTGAATAGTGCTAAATTGTATCTTTAGAATGCGTGACGCACCTGTAGGCGATGCAAAGTAAAGCGCAAACCGGGGCTACGGTCGGGTTTTTCGGCCAATTATTTCCTGGGCTGGGTGAGTATCGCGCAGCACCAGCCCGGCCACCGCGCCCCCAAAAAAGCGCCGCTCCCAACTGGCCGCCAGGCCCAGCGCGGCCAGCTCGGTGGGCCAGGGCGGCAGCCGCCGCACCCGCAGGCCCACCGACAAGTTAAAAAATAAATACATGGCCGCCAGCAGCCAGTGCCGCCAGCCTCGCCGGGCCGGCCGGAAGTCGGCCACCAGCCACGGGGCACCCGGCCGCCGGGCGGCTTGCAGCCGGGCCAGCGCCCCCGGCAGCGCCGCCGCTGCAAAGCAGTCGAGCACGAAAAACGTCACGATAACGTCAAACTGCTCACCGGGCCGCAGGTCGGCTTCGCTGCCCTGGCGCAGCTCCAGGGCCGCGCCGGGCGGGGCGGGGTGCCGCCGCAGCCGGGCGCGGGTGCGCGCCAGCATGGCCGCCGAGGTTTCGAGGTACAGCACCTGGGCCTGGGGCCGCTGCCGCCATAGCTCGCCCAGCACCCAACCCGCGCCGCCACCCAGCACCAGCACGCGCGGGGCCGGGCCAGGGGGCAGCCCCGCCGCCAGCGTGGCGCGCTGCGCCCGCCGCAGCGCACCCCCAAATGCCAGCCCCGCCAGCGCATCGTAAAAGCCGGCCACCGGCCCAAAGTCGGCAGCGGGAGCCAGTGGAGCAGAAGTATGCATCAAAAAAGGACCAAAATGAGCGGGCAAGTTGCGGGCAAACGCCCCCAAATGCCAGCCAAAGCGGCCGCCGCCTAAAATAAATGCGCGCGCAAGTGGCTGAGAAACAATTTTTCGCCTCACCGGCGGCCCGCCGCGGCCTTAAAAATGCGGGGCTGCACTTGCAGGAAGCCAGCCGAAAGAACTATCTTTGCACCACCAAAAGCAACCGCCGACCGGGCGGCCCGGTTTTTGAGCTTCGTTTGCGCTTGTGGCGAAATTGGTAGACGCGCTGTCTTCAGGCGGCAGTTCCGCAAGGTGTGGGAGTTCGAGTCTCCCCGAGCGCACGATTTTTGATGAAAAAGCCAGCCCCGCAACGGGCTGGCTTTTTTGTTGCGCCTTCCTGCTGCTGGGCGAGGCAAGGCAGCCAATTTTGATGAGATTCCGTTCAAAGTAGCTTTCTGTTAATTGCCTGCCATGCCCACGCCCGCCGCGCCGCCCAATTCGTCTTCTTCCACGCCGGCGTCGCGCACGGCAGGGGTCGCCGGCCTGCTCACGGCCGAAGCCATCGGGGGGGCAGTGCTCTTTCTGCTGGCGTTTGGGCTATTCTTTTACCTCACGCGGGTGGTATTTGGCGAACATTCGCAGGTGTTTGATGACTGGGGCTTTGCCCAGATGGACCGGCTGCGGGCCGCCGCCCCGTGGCTGACGTGGTGGGTTTTCAAGCTCACGTTTTTTGGGTCGGTCCTGTTTTTTGTGCCGGCCAGCCTGCTGGTGCCGCTGCTGCTGCACCGGCGCGGCTACGGCCGCTACGCCGTGGAGCTGCTGCTGGCGATGGGCGGTGGACTGGTCCTCAACGAGTTGCTGAAAGCCTGGTTTCACCGCGACCGGCCCAGCACGGCCCTTATCTACCAGTATGGCCTCAGCTTTCCGAGCGGCCACGCCATGATGAGCATGGCTTATTATGGCTGCCTGGCCTGGCTGCTGGTGCAGTACGGCGGGCGCTGGGGCTGGGCCGCGCTGCTGGTGGCCTGGGCCGTGCTCATCGGCTGCTCGCGCATGTACTTGCACGTGCACTATCCTACCGACGTGGTGGCGGGGTTCTGCGGGGGCCTTGCGTGGCTACTGCTGCTGCGCGCGGGCATCCGGCTGTTCTGGAAGGAGAAAAAGACGGCCGAAGAAGCTATTGTGGTGGATAAGTAGCCGCAGTCCGTCATGCTTCACTGCGTTCAGCATGACGTTCTATTACAATTTAACGGTAACGCGCAGCGCCAGCATGCCTTTTACGCCCTGCAGCTCCTCCAGCTCCAGCTCCTCCACCTCGGGCATGAGCAGGCCGCGGTCTTGCAGGTAGTCGATGTACTCGTAGTATTCGGTGGCGTCGCGGAGCTGGGTGTACACCAGCGCCAGCTGGCCGGGCTGGGTGAGGCGCTCGCCGGTACCGAGCACGGTGGCCTTGTCGATGCGCTTCTTAATTATCTCATACCGAATATTATACGCGCCATCCACGTCGAACTGGCGCTCGTCTTGCCGGAAGCGGATGCTCAGCGACTGCGAGTGAATGAGGATGAGCTGGGTGGTGTCGAGCGGCACGGGCAGCGCGGCCTTGAGGGCGTGGGTGCGGCGCGTAATTTCGACCATCACCAGCAGCTGCCACAAACGCAGGTTTTTCAGGAAAACCAGGTCGAAGGGCTTGTCCTGCACCAGGCTGCCGCCCACGTAAATGTTATATTCCACGCCGTCGGTTTTGAAGCGCTGGAAGTAGTGCGGGAACATGAGCTGGGCCTTGGCCTCCTCCTCGTCGAGGTAGTCGCTGATGGTGTCGTTGAGGCGCGTCACGCTCTCCTCAAAGTCGCGGCGGCGGTGGTAAAGTATACCCAGGCGCGGGTCAATCTGCTGCCAGTAGGCGGCAATGGTGGGCCGCAGCTCCACGTTGTTCTGGGCCAGGTACTCAAATAGCGGCTCCACTTCGGTGCGCAGCGAGTCGTAGATGCTCACCTCATCGCCGCTGATAATGCCCTGGCGCAGGCGGCGCAAGTTCTTGGTAACGTAGAACTTAAGCTCGTCCAGAATGGGCAGCTGCTGAAAGTCGGACGCCTTCTTGAGTACCCGGTTGGCCAGCGTGAGGTGCTCGATAAGGTCGCCCTGCACCGCCTCGTTGCGGGCCACGCTGCTGCCCCGAATGTCGCAGGAGCCGTGCAGCGGATACACTTCCTCAAACACGATGGGCTCCATCTCGGCCGTGCGATTGCCGTCTTCCTGGCGGGCCAGCAGGCGCCGCGCCGCGTCGTTGAAGCGCCACTCCATGGTGGGGTGAATGGCGGTAAAGCGCTCCTTGATAACGGCCTGAATACGGGTTTCCAGGTCCTCGGCGTTGCGCTTCACAGCCACCGCAAACAGCGGCAAAAACTGGCTAACCAGCTCTAAGTCAAACTCATCCAGGCTATTAGCCTCGGGCGAGCCCAGCTCCAGCAGGCCCACCGTGTCGGGGCCGTAGGGCAGCAGCGCCAAAATGGCCGAGTGAATGCCCATGCGCAGCATTTGCTGGCGCAGGCCCTCGGGGATGCCCTCCTCGGTGGCCACGTCTTCGAGCACCAGCGGGCGGCGCTCGGTGAGCAGGCGCTCGTAGAGGAGGCGAAACTCCTCTTCCAGCTGCTGGCCCTGCAGCTGCTTGGTGAGAAAGCTGTGGTTGATTTTGCGGCCAAAATCCACAAAGGCCTTTTTGCGCTCGTCGTAGGCGGCGATGCCTACTTGCAGCGACGGCCGGGCAAAGAGCACCCGCAGCTTTTCCTGAATCTGCTCGAGGCGGTCGGAGGCTTGCAGCACGTCGCGCTCCAGCAGGTCGTATTTCAGCTCCGACAGTATTTCCTGGCTCGTAACGTCCACCAGCTGAAGCAGATGGAAGCCTTCGAGCGCAAAATGCGCGGCCGGCAGCAGGCTATGCCACAGGTCGAGGCGGTGGCGGTTGTGCAGCAGGTGCTGCACCTGCTCGGGCGTGAGCACGGGCTTGTCGCCCACCACCCGCACCCGCACAAACGACGCATCGAAGCTCACGCCGTAGTGCCGGTAAAGGCCTATCTTATAGTCAGGTACGGTAAAGATGAAGGTGCTTTGGTCGGGCGCCTCCGCCCCGTATTCGCGCACCAGGATGAGCAGGTAGGCCAGGCGCGCCATCTGGGCTTCCAGCATGGCCAGGTCCACGTTGAGCGGCTGCTTGATGGTGCGGTCGCGGCCCAGCAGCACCTCCGCAAAGCGCGGCGTGTAGTAAAAGCTCTGGCGCTGAAACGGGGCCACCGCCCCGGCAATAGCGGTGGCCATGGTAGCGGGCGGAAACACAGCCAGCATGAGCGTGGCTACCACGTCGGGGCACTCATCGAGGGCGGCAATGGTGGGCAGCTCCCCCTGGCAGGCGGTGGTGTCGGTTACCTGCTGCATCACGGCGCGGGCCAGGCGGGCCACGCCGGGGTTAGCGTCGAGCGCCCGCGCCTGCCAGTAGTCGATGAGCGGCTCCAGGCTGAGGTGGGTGGCAAAGGGAAACCCCGCGAGCGAGTCGGCCGCCGGCTCCGGCAGCGACGTAGCCAGCACCGGGGCTTCGGGCAGGGCGGGGGCGAGTAGAGGAGCAGGCATACAATAGCAGGTTGGCAAAAAACAGGCGCGGGCGGGCTAGATAACTATTACGTAATAAGCCTGCCAAAGACTTTATTTGGGTTTAGCCAACGTCACGGCAATGGGCTTTTTATCGGTTTCGGTGACATCCTGAACTACCTTATTAACACGGAAGGTTTTTTTGGTGTTGCGGTAATACGTGCAGCAGCCCTCGGCCTCGTAGTTGCCCATCAGCACAATGTCGGTTAGCCGGAAATTATACGTTTTAGTAAAACCCTTGGTCCTGTTGTGCACGGTGAGCAGGTAGTTGTAAGCGTTCAGCTTGCCACCCGTAGTGCTGGGCGCAAACGGCGTAGTGTTGCTGATAACAAGGGTGGTGGAGTCCAATCCTGCGCTTTTGAGCTTGGCCTTTATGGAAGTATCACGCTGCTGGTTCCGCAGTAGTAGTACGGGGTCGGTGATTACAGTAGTATCGGCGATGCTATAGCGCCGCAAGTACACCGTGTCCAACTCAGCGTCGGTGAAGCTGTTAGGGTCGCTGGCGGGCACGCTCTTAAGCGTCAGGTAGATAGAGTCGGCCTGCAAGTCGTCGCGGCTGCAGGGAGTATTGGCGCAGCAGGCGGCCAGCAGAGGCAGCAGTGGGGAGAAAGCTAAGCAGCGAAAAAAGATATTCATGGCCGGTATAACGCAAGACCCGGCCCCGGCAGTGCCCGAAGGAGGCACGGCGCCGGGGCCGGGTAGCAAAGATGCGGCGGCTGCGCCGCCCCGAAACGTATTACTTGGTGCTGGCGCCGGGCAGCGTGGGATTGTTTACCTGACCGCCGGCCATCATAAGGGGGCGCAGGCGGGTAGCGGCCGTGTCGAGCTGCGGCCGAATCTGGCTCAGGGCCTCGCGCAGGGCAATTACGTCGGCCAGGCGCGGGGCCTCCGTCTGCGAGTAGCCGCTGTACATGGCCACTTTCACGTTGGAGGTGCCCTTGCCGGTGTAGGTGCCCAGCAGCTCGCCGTTGGCGTTCATCATCTGCACTTCGGCCTGAATATCAGTCTTATACCACTCCAGCGGCGCGCCAAATATGCTGGGTATCAGGAAGGTGATAACCTGCGCCGCCTGCAGGCTGCGGCCGGTGCGCACGGTTTTTACCTTGGTTACTACCAGGCGGGCGTAGCCGTAGGTGGCGGTGTCGGTGGGTTCGAGCACGTTGCGCTGCAGCTCGGCCTTAAACATGCGCAGCGGGTCTTCGGGCAGGGCTCCGTCGTTCATGGCCAGCGGGCCGGGGTCGGCGGTGATTTCCAGCGGGGGCAGGCGCTTGCTGATGGTGGCCGTGGGGGTAGAGGAAAAGGTGCCTTTCACCGATTTGCAGGCCCCAAGGCCGCTCAGCGCAAAGGTGGTCAGCCAAAGAACGCGGCTCGCAGGAGAGGGTAATTTCATATAAGAAAAGTAGTACTAAAAGGCAGCATTGAACTTTGCAAAGAACAGTTTAGCTGGTGACGGGATAATGAAATGAAACAGGAAAATATCAGGCTAAGTTAAAGAGTTGAACGCAATTATCGTGGTTCAAGGTCATCTTTTTCTCAAGTAAAACGGCGAAGTAACGTTTTGTTTATCTATTCACTAAAATGATACTTTAGCAGTAGTAGCCCAAGTTGGGGCGTATCCCGCGCCGGCGGACCGGGGGCAGGACCATCCTGACAAGTTGGTAGGGCGGCGCAAGCCGCCGCAGCTTGGATTGGCTAGTGGCCGGCCAGCTGGGCGGGCTCCACGGCCAGCAGGTCGGGCGGGGCCACGTAGTCGTCGATAAATTCGCCCTCCCAGCGCGCTACCACGGCCGAAGCCAGGCAGTTGCCGAGCACGTTGACGGCGGTGCGGGCCATGTCCATGAGCGCATCAATACCCAGAATAATAAATACCGGCCAGGCCGGCAGGTTGAACGAAGGCAGCGTGGCCAGCAAAATCACGAGCGAGGCGCGGGGCACGCCCGCCACGCCCTTGCTGGTGAGCATGAGCGTAAATACAAGCAGCATCTGGTCGCCAAACGAGAGGTGCACGCCCGCCGCCTGGGCCACAAACACGGCCGCCAGCGACAGGTAAAGCGTGGTGCCGTCGAGGTTGAAGGAGTAGCCGGTGGGCATCACGAAGGCCACGATGCGGCGCGGCACGCCAATGCTTTCCATGGCTTCCATGGCGCGGGGCAGGGCCGCCTCGCTGCTGGTGGTAGCAAAAGCGATGCTCACCGGCTCGGCCACGGCCGCCACAAAGCGCCGCAGCGGAATGCGCATGAGCAGCGCCACCGGCAGCAGCACCAGCAGCACAAACGCAAGGAGCGCGCCGTAGAGCGTGAGCAGCAGCTGAAACGCGTTGAGCAGCGGCCCGAAGCCCAGCTTGGCCACGGTGTAGGCCATGGCCCCGCCCACGCCCAGCGGCGCAAAGTACATGACCACGTTGGTGAACTTGAACATGACTTCCGACAAGCTTTCGCAGAGGTCGAGCATCAGGCGGCGCGGCTTTTCGGGGGTGAGGGCCAGGCCGATGGCGAAGATGATGGCGAACACCACCACTTGCAGCACCTGCCCCTCGGCCACCGACTTGGCAATGTTTTCGGGGAAAATGTGCAG
>CAXTFI010000091.1:0-18583 GCA_964243255.1 uncultured Hymenobacter sp. | reverse complement strand
GCTTGGAAGGGCCGGCTGCTACGCTGCCCACCACCCGAAGCCGAGCGCTCGCCGCCCCCGCCCGATTGCGGGCGGCCCCCGCCGCGGTGCTCGCTGCGGCCGCCACCCGAGGTAGAGCCGCTGGCGCGCGGCGCGCCGCTGCGGCCCTGGCCCCCACCGCTGCTGCCGCGCCCATCGCGGGCCGGGCGGCCCGCCGGACCCTTGGGCCGGATGATGCGCTCATTGCCCAGCAGCGATACCGGGGCCACGCTGTTGGTTGAGTAGGGGTGCTCCTGGTCTACGTCGAGCTGCTTGCGGATAAGCTTCTGAATATCTTGCAGGTACGCGCGCTCTTCTTCTTCTACAAATGTAAACGCGGTGCCAAAAGCCCCGGCGCGGCCGGTGCGGCCAATGCGGTGCACGTAAGTCTCGGGCTCATTGGGTACCTCGTAGTTGATAACGTGGGTTAGCTCATCCACGTCGATGCCGCGGGCGGCAATGTCGGTGGCTACCAGCACGCGGGTGGTGCCGGCCTTGAAGTTGCTGAGGGCGCGCTGGCGGTGATTCTGGCTTTTGTTGCCGTGGATAGCCTCGGCCGTGATTTGCGCTTTTTCCAGGGTTTCGGTCACCTTGTTGGCGCCGTGCTTGGTGCGGGTAAACACCAGCACGCGCTTGATAGCGGGGTCCTTGAGCACGTGGCGCAGCAGGGCGGGCTTGTCGTTTTTATCAACCAGGAACACCGATTGGGTCACCGTGTCGGCGGTGCTCGATACGGGCGTGACGGCTACCTGCACCGGGTTGGGACGCAGGATGGTGGCCGACAATTCCTTGATAACATTCGGCATGGTGGCCGAGAAAAACAAACTCTGGCGGCCGGCCGGCAGCTTGGGCAGGATGCGCTTGATGTCGTGGATGAAGCCCATGTCGAGCATGCGGTCGGCTTCGTCGAGCACGAAAACCTCCACGTGCTGCAGGTTCACGTAGCCCTGGTTCATCAAATCGAGCAGGCGGCCGGGCGTGGCTACCAGTATTTCAACGCCGCGCTGCAAGGCTTGCACCTGCGGGTTTTGGCCCACGCCCCCGAAAATGACGGTGGAGCGCAGCTGGGGCAGGTGGCGGCCGTAGGCCTTAAAGCTCTCGCCAATCTGGATGGCCAGCTCGCGCGTGGGGGTCAAAATGAGGCAGCGCACGCGGCCGCGGGGGCCTTGGGCGGCCTTTTGGGTTTGGGCAGTTTGGTGCAGAATCTGAAGAATCGGCACCGAGAAAGCGGCCGTTTTGCCGGTGCCGGTCTGGGCTACGCCGAGCAGGTCGTGGCCTTCGAGCACCTGCGGAATGGCCTGCTGCTGAATGGGGGTGGGGGTGGTGTAGCCTTCCTCGCTCAGGGCGCGCAGGATGGGCTCAATCAAGTTGAGGTCGTTAAAGGTCATGAAGGTGGGAGCCACCCGCCCGGTGGGTGGTGGCCGGGACGGAGGCCATCGGCTGCCTGCGCAAGTACAAGAAAATGGGAGGGAAAAAAGCCCGCGCCTGATGCCAAAATGACGACGCGGCGGGCCGGCGGCCGTATACTTACGGCCAGCAGCTGGCTCCGATTGCCAGGCTGCCTTCGGCGGCAAAGGTACCGCCTAAAACCCCAACCCATGCAGATAGTTCACCGCGCGCGCGCCTACGATGGCCACTTCAAGCTCAATAAGCTCACTATAAAGACGCCCGAAGGCCAGGAATTGCCCCGCGAGCAGTTTGCCCCCGGCCACGCCGTGGCGGCGCTGGTTTTTGATACGGCGCAGCAGCAGTACGTGCTCACCCGGCAGTTTCGGGTGGGGGCTGAGCGGGAATTGCTCGAGATTGCAGCCGGCATGATTGACCAGAACGAGAGCCCCGAAACGGCCGTGCGCCGCGAGATTCACGAGGAGCTGGGCTACGAAATCGACCAGCTAACCCCGATTGTGACCATGTGGCCCTCGCCCGGCACCAGCGCCGAAACCATCGCCGTGTACTACGCCGAGGTGAGCCGCCAAACCGGCGCGGGCGGCGGCCTGGCTGAGGAAAACGAGCAAATCGAACTGGTACGCCTCACGCGCGAGGAGCTACTAAAGGAGCCGCTGCAGGATGCCAAAACGGTGCTGGCCGTGCAGTGGGCACAGCTGCATAAGGTGTAGCAAGCCCCGCTTAGCCGTATGAAACAGGCAATCTTAACGCAAATTCAGCGCTTGGGAGGCAACACTGATGGGGTAACGGGTGAATCGCTGCGAGCGGATTTGGCCGCCATCGTGTTTAAAAATCCTTTATACCCAGCCGGTTACCTGACTGAGCTGGCGGGGGTGCATGAGTTTTTTGCGCGGCACCAGCCGCTTTACCAGGCCAGCCGGCCGGAATTTTACCAGCAGCTGCTTAGGCATTTCTTCGCCGACCAGCAAATTCCATACGGGCAGGCGTTTTTCAGAAACTTTCTGTTTACACCCTTCAAAGCTGATTCACCAGACTATGGTGAATTGGACGGGCTGGTAACGCCGGACGAAATCAGGCAGGTGGTGACGGGCACCGACCTGGATTTTATGTGCGTTTGCTACTCCTACGGCTTTCCCGACCACTACTTTGTGTGCCTGACCGATGCCAGCCAGGACAACCCCACAGTATATGGCACTGACCACGAGGTGTTTTTCAGCGAGCTTACCAAAGTGGGAACGCTGGAAGAGTTTTTCAACGGCTTTGTAACGCCGGAGGAGTTTCTGGCGGCCGCCAAAACGCACCTCGAAAACAACGAAGCCGCTGCCTAAAGCAAAGCCCTTTTCTTGTTGCTAATGCGCAACAAGAAAAGGGCTTTGCTATAAGTGGTTGTAAACTAATATTTTATAAACGCTATTGTGGCGTCAGCTGGTACTCAAACTGCTGGCGCAGGCGGGTGTCGGTAACAATAAGCGTGAGCGGGCCGGCGGCCGGGTCGAGCTTGATGAAGGGAATAAGCTGCTGATTCTGATATAAATCGCGGCCGAAAAAGCGGCCGAAGCCGGGCTTGGGCGTGGCGGCGAATACCTCTTTGCCCTCCTTGGTGCGGGCCGAGAGCGTGAGCAGCGACGGGTCGGCGTTTTTGGCGCCCTGGCGGCGGATATTGAGCACCAGCGCCCCGCCGGCGGGCAACGCGGCCAGGCGGCGCTGGTAGGTGGAGTCGGCCCAGTCGTGAATTTTGCGCAACTCGTTGATTTCAAGCAGCATATCTGCTGGCGAGCGGTAGCAGACGTGGGTGTAGGTGCCCGTGATGTCGGCGTCCTCGTCGGTGTTTTTGGTGAGATTGGCCACCACCGGGCACTCCGGGTTTTTCTGGGCAAACAGGTAGCGCTTGCGGGCCGGGCCGGTGGGGCTTTGGGCGTGGGCGGCAGTGGCGCCGCCGAGCAAAGCCAGCACCAGACCCAGCCGTAGCGTAGTAGAAAATTGCATTATGCAGAGAAGATAAATAACCGTGAAAGGACAGAAAATAAGCCCGGTACAAAGAACGGCCGCCGGTGCGACATCCCCCCCTTTATTCGCCAAATTGGCTCATTAGCCCCATAAGTTGACAAAAGAGTAAGCTTAGCGTAACGCTTCCGTAATAGCCAGCGTCGAGCTTTGAGTATGCTAAAACTCGCCGATTCTAAGCGCTTGTTATTGGACTGGCAGCCCGCTGGCGCGGGCTTGGCGTGGCTGCTGGCCCTGGCCTGGTGGCTGGCGCTGGGCCGGCCGCTGCGGCGCAACCTGCGCGCCGCCTTGGGAGGCGCGGCCGCCGGCTGGCCCAGCGCCGGGCCACCCACCAAGCCGCGCCGCCCCAACAAAGCCGGGCTGCGCCGTAGCCAGCCGCGCCAGCCTTATTCTTCGGCGGCATGAGCGCGCCGCTGCTGCCGGCCCCGCCTGCCCTGCCGGGCACAGCGCCGCGCCCGCGCAAAAAGCGCCGGCTGGCCGTGGCCGTGGTAAGCGATGTGCACCTGGGTACCTACGGCTGCCACGCCCCCGAGCTGCTGCGCTACCTCAAAAGCATCCGGCCCAATGTGCTGGTGCTCAACGGGGATATCATCGATATCTGGCAGTTTTCGAAAAGCTACTGGCCGGCTTCCCACATGCGGGTGGTGCGCTACCTGGCCGGCCTGGCCGCCAAGGGCACCCAGATTTATTACCTCACCGGCAACCACGACGAGCTGCTGCGCAAGTTTGCGGGCCTGCAACTGGGTCATTTTCAGTTGGCTAACAAGCTGGTGCTCAACCTGCCGCACGGCCGCACCTGGCTGTTTCACGGCGATGTGTTTGACGTGACCATGCGCCACGCGCGCTGGCTGGCCCGGCTCGGCGGCAAGGGCTACGACTTGCTTATTTTGCTTAACCGATTGGTTAACTTCGCGTTACAAAAAATAGGCCGACCCAAAATAGCTTTGTCGAAAGCCGTAAAAAACCGCGTAAAAAGCGCCGTGAGCCTGGTCAGCGACTTTGAGCAGACGGCCGCCAACATTGCCGCCGACAACGGCTACCGCTACGTAGCCTGCGGCCACATTCACCAGCCCGAAATCAAAACCTTGCGCACGCCCCAGGGAGAGGTAACGTACTTAAACTCGGGGGATTGGGTTGAAAACCTCACGGCCCTCGAATACACCGCCACGGCCGGCTGGGCGCTTTATCGCTACGCCGACGACCCGCGCATGCTGCCCCAGCCCGGCGAAGCGCCCGACGAACCCGACGCCGCCGAAATGGCCGCCGACGCCGGCCCCGCCGCGTTGCTGGAAGGGTTGTTGCTAGAGTTTAAGCTGAAGTAAAGTATCGCGCAACGTAAGTACAAGCGTCATCTGCCATTGCGCGGAGGAACGACGAAGCAATCTTTCCTACTGTCTCCCTTACTAAAGAGGGTGAGCACTAAGGAAAGATTGCTTCGTCGTTCCTTCGCGCAATGACAAGGGATGAACAACTACTTGATAGTAAAATATATAACAAGAATGAACATATTATACGCCATCCAGGGCACTGGCAACGGCCACCTGATGCGGGCGCTCGACGTGGTGCCGCTGCTGCAGCAGCGCGTGGCAGCCTTAGGCGGCCAGCTCGACATTCTGGTGAGCGGGCCGCCCGCCGATTTGCCGCTGCCTTTCGAGGTGCGCTACCGGGTGGGCGGCATGGGCTTTCTGTTCGGCAAGAAGGGCGGCATCAACTTTGTGAAGACCTTTCGGCAGTTCAACTCGGCCGGGTTTGTGCACGATATCCGTCACCTGCCGGTGCAGGATTACGACTTAGTAATCAATGACTTCGAGCCGGTGTCGGCGTGGGCCTGCCGGCTGCGCCACCGCCCCTGCGTGGCCCTGAGCCACCAGAGCGCCGTGCTGCACCCCGCCGCGCCCCGGCCCAAGCAGGAGGACCCGGCAGGCCGCGCGGTGCTGCGCCACTACGCGCCCAGCACGGCGCAGTACGGCTTTCATTTTCAGGCCTATGCGCCGGGCATTAGCACGCCCGTTATCCGGCAGCAGGTGCGTGAGTTAACGCCCAGTGATGAAGGCCATTACACCGTGTATTTGCCCGCCTACGACGAGGCCACGCTGGTTGAGCGCCTGCGCTACCTCAGCCGCGGGGTGCAGTGGGAGGTGTTTTCGAAGCACAGCCAGCAGCCCGCCGACTACGGCAACGTGCGGGTGTGGCCGGTGAGCGGCGGCGACTTTTTGCAGAGCCTGGCCCGCGCCCACGGCGTGCTCTGCGGGGCCGGCTTCGAGACGCCCGCCGAGGCCTTGTTTTTGGGTAAAAAGCTGCTGGTGGTGCCCATGAAGCAGCAGTACGAGCAGCAGTGCAACGCCGCGGCGCTCGCCAAAATGGGCGTGCCCGTGGTGCGCGGCCTCAAAGACAAGCACCTCGACCACCTCGACGATTGGCTGCGCCGTGGCCAGGCCGTGCCCGTAGACTACCCCGACCGCACCGGCGCCGTACTCGACCAGCTGCTGGCCGAGCAGTTGGGGGCGAGGCTGCCCGCCGCGGCGCGAGCTTTGTAGTTCCTCACCCAAAACGTACTGGCGCGGGGGCGCGAACTACAAAGCTCGCGCTACTGTCCAAATGCTAGCTGGTTATCCTATCCTTTCTATCGACTTGTGCCCGGCTGCTCACAGCCCCGTTTGATGCCCGACGACGCTCTTCTATCCATTCAGCGCCCGTTGGCGCTGCCCCCGGCTTTTTTTCCGACAACCACGCCTGCTACGTATTCGCGGGCCGATTTTGGACCCGATTTTCACTGGGGTGCGGCCTGCGCGGCCTACCAGGTGGAGGGCGGCTGGCAGCAGCAGGGCAAGGGCCCGAGCATCTGGGACGAGTTTACGCGCCGGCCGGGGGCCGTTGCGCGGGGTGAGCACGCGCGGGTGGGCACCGATTTTTTTACCCGCTACGCGCAGGATTTGGATTTGGCCCAGGGCATGGGGCTGACTGATTTTCGCTTTTCGGCCGCCTGGTCGCGGGTGCTGCCTGAGGGCGTGGGGGCCGTGAACCGCCGGGGCCTCGACTTCTACGACCGCCTCGTGGATGCCTGCCTGGAGCGCGACCTGCGCCCCTGGCTCACGGTGTACCACTGGGATTTGCCGCTGGCCCTGCAGCAGCGCGGCGGCTGGACCAACCGCGCGGTAGTGGGCTGGCTGGCCGACTACGCCCAGGTGCTGGCCCGCCGCCTCGGCGACCGCGTGCCGCACTGGATGGTGCTCAACGAGCCGATGGTGTTTGTGGGGGCGGGGCACGCGCTGGGCGTGCACGCGCCCGGTCGGCGCAGCTTGCCGGGCTTTTTGGCGGCGGCCCACCACGCCACGCTGGCCCAGGCCGAGGGCGGCCGGGCGCTGCGGGCCGCCCTGCCGGGCACGGCGCGCATCGGCACCACGTTTTCGTGCTCGCACCTCACGCCCGACCGGCCGGGCCACGGCCCCAGCGAGGCCGCCGTGCGCCGCGTCGATGCCGTGCTCAACCGCTTTTTTGTGGAGCCCACCCTGGGCCTGGGCTACCCCACGGCCGAGCTGCCCACGCTGGGCTGGCTGCTGCGCCGCTACCACAAGCCTGGCGACGAGCAGCGCCTGAAATTTGACTTCGACTTTTGGGGCATTCAGAACTACACCCGCGAGGTGGTGCGCCGGGCGCCCTGGCTGCCGCTGCTGGGCGCGGCCCTGGTGCCGGCCGCCCGGCGCGGCGTGCCCGTGACCGAAATGGGCTGGGAAGTGTACCCCGAGTCGGTGTACGAGATGCTGAAGCAGTATGCCGCCTACCCCGGCGCGCCCGAGCTATATATAACGGAGTCGGGCGCGGCCTTTGCCGATGCGCCGGCCGGGGGCCGCGTGCCCGACGCCGCCCGCCAGGCCTACTACCAGGCGGCCATTGGGCAGGTGCTGCGCGCCCGCCGCGCCGGTATTCAAGTGAATGGCTACTTCCCCTGGAGCTTCACCGACAACTTTGAGTGGGCCGAGGGCTACCGGCCGCGCTTCGGGCTGGTGCACGTCGATTACGAAACCCAGGAGCGGATTGTCAAAGACTCGGGCCGCTGGTACGGCGAGTTTTTGGGCGGGGCGGAGGTAGCGCGGACTTTGTAGTCCGCGCCCGCGCAAGTGTCGGATTACTACCTGCTTACTCATTCGCGGACTACAAAACCCACGTTGCGAAGACGAAAAGGAAGAGGGTCAGCTTAAGCAAAACCTTGGCGGCGGTGATGGCGGGGAATGTGCGTGGAAAAGCAGGCCGCAGCAGGCACTTAGAAAAACAATGCTGGCGTTCAAAACAACTTGTTCTGAACGCCAGCGCTGCCTGGCAGGCAAAAGCCCGCGGGTCAGCTAGTTAAAAGAATACTTGCTTATTACCAACCCGGATTTTGGGTGATGTTGGGGTTGGTGTTCAGTTCGCCCTGCGGAATGGGGAAGTAGGCGTACTTAGGCGTGAAGAACTCCTTGCCCACTTTGTCGCTGTTCTGAATTTCGGGCGCCAGCAGGTCCCAGCGCTTCAAATCGTAGAAGCGCTGCCCTTCGCGGAAAAACTCCAGCATGCGCTGGTGGCGAATTTCGGCCATAACCTGGGCGGCCGTGAAGCCCGCGGCCAGGGGCGCCAGCTTGGCCCGCGTGCGCACCCGGTTGAGCAGCGGGTAGGCGTCGGCGGGGCGGCCCAGCATGGTCAGGGTTTCGGCATACAGCAGCAGCACATCGGCGTAGCGCAGCACCTTCTCGTTGATGTCGGAGATGTAGATGCCTTCGTTGGCATCGTGCCAGTTCTGGTACTTGCGAATCATGGAGCTGTAGCCAAAAACCAGCTTGAAGGCCGAGAAGGGCTTGTTGTAGTACAGGGCGCCGGGGTAGTCCCAGACCAGGGTGGCGTACATGCGGGCGTCGAAGTCACCCCCCACCGCCTTTTCCTTCTTAAACTCATTGAAAAGCTTGTCGGTGGGCGACACCTCAAACCAGCCGGCCACCTCCGTGGGCGCAAACTCCTGGGCGGTGGTCACGCCCAGGGCCTCGTTGGCATTCTCGCCCGACCAGGGCTGCGAGCCGCCCACGTTCTGGTTCTGAATCTCAAACAGCGACTCGGCATTATTGTCGGTGGCCTTCGAGAAGTTATCCTCGAAGTTGGCCATCAGGGTGTAGGTGAAGGGTGCCTGGGCCGTGCCATCGGGCTGCGCCAATTGCTTGAACACTTTTTCGGCCTCGGCCCAGTTCTTCTGGTACACGTAGGCTTTGGCCAGCATGCCCAGCGCAGCGCCCCTGGTGGCGCGGCCCACCCAGGCGCTGGGGTACGACACCGGCAAGCCCGCGGCGGCGGCCTGCAAGTCGCTCACCGCCTGCTTCCACACGTCGGCCTCGGGCGACTGGGCCACGAAGTAGTCGGCGCGCTGGACCGGCACCTTGGTGATAATCGGCACGGCCCCGAAGTTGGCGGCCAGCAGGAAGTAATCGAGCCCCCGCAGAAACTGCGCCTCGGCCACGTACTGCTTCTTCGAGTCGTCGGATACCTCGCTCAGCGGGGCCTGCTCGACGATTTGGTTGGTGCGGAAGATACTGGTGTAGAAGCCCGTAAACATGCCGCCGGGCGTGCCGGTGGTGGGGTTGTTGGTGTAGGTAGAAAGCTGGTACAAGTCCTTCACGTCGTTGCGGATAAAGAAATCGTCGCCGCGGCCGTTGCTGGTTTCGATGCCGCGCACGCCGTAGTAGCCGTTGTTCACGTCGTGAAACACCTTGTAGGTAGCCGCCAGGCCCGCCAGAAAGTCGGCGTCGGTTTTCCAGAAGGTCGACTGCACGATGGAGTTGGGGCTCACCTGGTCGAGCTCTTTGGTGCAGGCGCCCAGGGCCAGGGTTAGCACAGAGGCATAGATAAATCGTTTCATGGTGGTGGGAGCTAAGGAGTTAGAACGAAACCTGCACCCCGAGCAGGGACGTGCGGGCCAGCGGGTAGGCAACGTGCGGGAAGTCCACGCCCCGGTCGAGGATGCCCCCGCCCACGGCGCTGGGGTTATACCGGCCCAGGTCGGGGTTGAAGCCCGTGTACTTGGTGATAGTGAACAGGTTATCGAAGCTCACGTACACGCGGCAGCTGGCGAGCTTCACCGCGCTCAGCACGTTTTTCGAGAGCGTGTAGCCCACCTGCAGGGTGCGCAGGCGCAGGTAGGAGCCGCTTTCCAGGAAGCGGTCCGAGGTTTGGCTGTTCAGGTTGGGGTCGTTGATGACGGCGCGCGGGAAATTGGTGTGGTTATCCGGCGTCCAGGCGTTGAGCGTGGCGGGCGAGTAGTTGAATTCCAGGTTCATACCCTCCAGGTCTTCGCGGGCGCCGTTGTAGATTTTGTTGCCGTAGGTGCCCTGCACAAAGAAGCTCAGGTCGAGGTTGCGCCACGAGGTGTTGGTGCCGAAGCCGTAGGTGAACTTGGGCGTGGGACTGCCGCAGTACTGCCGGTCGTTTTGGTCAATCTGCCCGTCGCCGTTCGCGTCCACAAACCGGATATCGCCGGGCTTGGCGGCGGGCTGCACGGGCTTGCCGTCGTGGGTGTAGGCATTGATTTCGTCCTGCGAGTTGAAGATGCCGTCCGTCTTTATCAGGTAGAAAGAGCCCACCGGGTAGCCCGCCTGCGTGATGGTGGCCGAGGCGCCGTGGTGCGTGGGCTGCCCACCCGAAATCTGCTGAGTGCCCGTGCCCAGAAAATCGACCCGGTTGGTGATGGCCGTGAACGTGCCGGTTACCTGGTAGTTAAACTCGCCCACCTTGTTGTTGTAGCTCAGGGCCGTTTCCACGCCCTTATTCGTGATTTGGCCGGCGTTGATGTAGGGGCTGGTGCCGCTGGCGCCGGTTGTGAGCGGAATGGGCACTTGCAGCAGAATGTCGGAGTTGCGGCGGATGAAGTAGTCCGCCGTCAGGGTCAGCTTATTCTGCAAAAAGCCCCAGTCGGTACCCACGTCGAAGGTTTTGGAGGTTTCCCACTTAATGTCGGGCGTGGCAAAGGCCGTCTGGATGGCGCCCGACCACAGCTGCTGGGTCGAGCCGATGGCGTAGTTGGCATTGGCCGTAATCAGGGGCACGTAGCGGTAATCCGGGATTTCCTGGTTGCCCAGGATGCCGTAGCTGGCCCTGATTTTCAGGTTGCTCACCACGCGCTGAAAGGGCTGGAAGAAGGGTTCGTTCGCCGCGTTCCAGGCCAGGGCAATGGAGGGGAAGTTGCCGTACTTATAGGCGGGCCCGAAGCGGGAGGAGCCGTCGCGGCGGAACGTGCCGGTCACCACGTACCGGTCGTTGTAGGAATACACCAGCCGGCCCAGGTACGAGAGCAGCGCGCTTTCGGTGGCGCTGCCCCCACTGGCAATGTTGGTGGTGCCCGCGTCGAGCACCGAGATGCTGGGCGGCATCCCGCTTTTCGAGCCGCTCAGGATAGTGTACTTCGTATTTTGGTAGGTGTAGCCCACCAGCGCCTGCAGGTTGTGCTTGCCCAGCACCTTGCTGTAGTTGAGGGTGTGCTCCTGCAGAAAATAATTCCGCTCGCTTCGGTTCTGGAATAAGTCGGCATCGGCGTTGTTAAACAGCGCGCCCACGGCGTAAGGGTAGGTGTAGTCGCTGTACGAGCCGAAGGTGCCGGTGTAGCCCAGGTTGAGGCGATACTTAAGTCCTTCAATAATAGATACTTCCGCAAAGCCGTTGAGGATAGCCGTGGTGCTCCACGATTCGGGAATTTCCAGGTTGAGCTGCGCCACGGGGTTGGCGATGTTCACCACCGGCCCCGAGGCGCCGCTGTAGCCGCCCACCGCCGTGGGGTCATACACCCCAAACACGGGAATCATCTTCAGGGCCGAGCCCACGGGGTTGCCGCCCTGGCCGCCCCAGCCGCCGGCCATGCCGCGCCAGTATTCGCGGCTCATAATAACGGTTTCGCCCACCCGCACCCGGCCCTTGGTGAAGTCCGACTTCAGGCGCAGGTTCCAGCGGTTGTAGTCCGTGTTTTTCACGATGCCCTGCTGGTCGAGGTAGCCGCCCGACAGGTTGTAGGTGAAGTTGTCGCTGCCTCCGCTCGCCGCCAGGGTGTAGTTCTGCATGGGCGCGGTGCGGTAGATTTCTTTCTGCCAGTCGGTGCCGGCGCCCAGGCTCTCGGGGTTTTTGGCCAGGTCGAGGCGGGGCAGGCCCGCCGCGTCGTGCGCCGCGTTGCTGACCGTGGCCCACTGCGAGGCGTTGAGCACGTCTATCTTCTTGGCTTGCTGCTGCACGCCGTAGTAGGCGTTGAGGTCGATGCGGTTGTCGCCCTTGCGGCCGCCCTTGGTCGTTATCAGCACCACGCCGTTGGCCGCGCGCGAGCCGTAGATGGCCGCCGCCGAGGCGTCCTTCAGCACGTCAAACGAGGCAATGTCGGTGGGCTGCAGGTTGTTGATGTTATCGACCTGCACGCCGTCCACGATGTAGAGCGGGTTGTTGTTGTTGAGCGAGCCCGCGCCCCGAATGATGACCCGCACGCCCGAGCCGGGGTCGCCGCCCGACGACTCAATCTGCACGCCCGCGATGCGGCCCTGCAGCGACTTCTGCACCGTATTGGACCCCTGGGTGCGAATGTCCTCAGCTTTTATCGACGAGATGGCGCCCGTCACGTCTTCGCGCCGCTGGGTGCCGTAGCCCACCACCACTACCTCGCCAATGGCTTTGGCATCTTCCAGGAGCGTGATTTTGAGCGTGGTAGTCGGCCCCGTCACGGGCACCTCCTGCCGGGCAAACCCCACGGAGCTGAACACCAGCGTGCTGTTCTCGGGCACCTGCAGCGTAAACTCGCCGTCGGGGCCGGTGCTGGCCCCGATGGTGGTGCCCTTCACCAGCACCGTTACGCCGGGCAGCCCGCTACCGTTGGCCTGCACTACCCGCCCCGCCACGGTAATATCCTGCGCCGCCGGCGCCACGCTGCTGGTGCCGGCCGGCGTGATGAGGTAGTTGTTGGGGCGCAGGCGCTTAAAGCGCAAGCCCAGCTGGGTTAGCGCCCGCGCCAGCTTGTCTTCCAGCGTGCCGGCCTCGCCGGGCGGCGCCACGCGCTGGTCGCCCACCAGGTCGCTGTCGTAGGCAATCGTGCTGTTGTACTGTTTTTCCCACTGCCGCAGCAGCTGCCGCAGCGGAACACTGGGGGCCGCCGGGGCCGACTGCGCCTGGGAGGGCTGGGCCGAAGCCAGCAGCTGGGCCAGGGCCGGCGAGCCAGGGGCTTGCAGCAGCCAGGTGGCGGCCGTAAGGAGCACAAGGCGAGCACAGTGCCCGCCAGGTAGGGTAGGAAGTTTACTCATGAGTAGGGTGGGGAAAAGGAGACTTACTGGATAAGATGAGGCGGTTTTGGCGGCGCTCGACGCGCAGGTGAAACGCCTCGGCGAGGTCTTCGCAGAGCACGTTCAGGTCGTTGATGGGGAAGGTGCCGGTGAACTTGCGCTGGCGCAGGGCGGGGCTGGCCACCACTACTTCCACGCCGTAGGTGTCTTGCAGCTGCAGGGCCACGTCGGCCAGCGGGGTAGCGTCGAAGCTGAGCTTATCGGCCGTCCAGGTGGTGTAGGTGGCCGCCTTCACGGCCTTGTGCACCAGGGCCGCGGGGTGCTTATCGGAAGTTTGCAGCAGCTCGCCGGGTTGCAAAATCACGGCCGGCCGCGTGCGGTCGGCAAAGGCCACGCGCACCTTGCCCGAGAGCAGCACCACCCGGCCCTGCGCGTGCCGCCGATACACGGCAAACCGGGTGCCCAGCACCTCCACGTGGAAGCCCGCCGTGGTGTGCACCACAAAGGGCTGATTATCAGGTAAATGCTGCACCGCAAAAAACGCCTCGCCTTCCAGCCACACCTCGCGTGGGCTGGCCGCGTGCGGCGTAGCCGCGTAGCGCAGCGCCGAGTGGGCGTTGAGCGTGACTACCGAGCCATCGGGCAGGTGCACCACCCGCGTCTGGCCATACGCGGTAGCGTAGTGCGCGGTGAGTACCCGCGGGGCTACCCGCGTAGCTAGCGGCGGGGCCGGGGGCTGCCTCCACCAAAGCCCGCCCGCCCCAATTACCGCCCCCGCCAGGGCTGCCGCGGCGGCCCACTGCCTCCACTGCTGGGGTTGGGCTCGCCGCGCCTGGGTGCTTGGGGCGCGGTCTACACCCATGCGGGTGTAGAGGCGTTCGCGCATGCGGGCGTAGTCGTAGGGGTCGGCGCCGGCGGCCGGTGCGGGCGGGGCGTCGTGGGCCACGTAGCGGGCTAGCCACTCCTGGGCCTGCGCTTCGTTGGCGGGGTCGGCGAGCCAGGCCCGCACGGCGCGGGCCTCCGCCAGGGTCGCTTCTCCCCGCGCATAGCGCACGCAGGCTTCATAGGTAATTTTTGGGGCCATAGCCGGGCTTACTACAGTGCGTCAAGTAGGTAAAGCCCCGAGGCTGGCCTTACCCCAATGCTCCCTGAGAAAATAATTTTTCGGGCGCTGAAAACCTGCTTTGCCAGCGCGGCAGCGGGCCGCACTAGCAGGGAAGCCGCCGCGCAAGTGCCGGCGGGGCAATGCGAAAGACGAGTTATGTTAGTGAGTACTCACTACTTATCCTTATCTTTAAGTAGCCGTTCTTCTCATCTCTTCTGTTTCGCACCTTGAGAGTCCTACAAGAGTTTTCGGACCACGCGTACCTGGTGCGTCTGCGAGCAGGTGACATGCGAGCATTCGACTCGTTGTTTGACCGCTATGCGCCGGAGCTGTGTCGCTTTGCCCACAGCTACCTCAAAAACCGGGCTGATGCGGAAGACGCCGTGCAGGAATGTTTCTTAAAGCTCTGGGAGCGGCGGCACTTCTTCGACGAAGGCATGCTATTCAAGGCCTACCTCTATAAGTCGGCCTACCATGCGGTGCTTAAGCAGCTGCGGCGGCAACGCTACTGGGTGTTTGAGGCCTGCGATGGCAACCTGCTGCTCACGGAAGATACCCCCAGCCGCCTCGTCGAGTACCAGGAGCTGGAGCAGCTCTACCAGGTGGCCATGACCCAGCTATCGCCCCGCCGGCGCCAGATATTCACCTTAAACCGGCAGGCCGGGCTTTCGTACGCCAGCATTGCCAAGGAATTGGGAATTTCCGTGAAGTGCGTCGAAAACCAAATGACCCACGCCTTGAAATTTTTGAAGCGCTACTTCCAGGCGCATGGCATGTCGCTGGCCCTGCTGCTGTTTTTGGCAGTGGGGTAGGCTGGTAGGGGAGGCGCCCCGCCAAAACTTCACGGCTCTGCGGGGCAGGGATGGGGCTTGGACGAAGGCGGGGCCGGGCTGCTGAATGGTAGCTGCTGCCTTGGCTAGCGTGGCTACTGGAAGCCATGCCGATAATAGAAGAGGTAAAAAATGCAACCGACTGGTTGCAAGTGTGCCGCAACCCTCCCTATATTCGCAACCAATTGGTTGCATACACCACGCCCTTGCCATGAAGCGCGACGTTTTTCAGGCTATTGCGGACCCTACCCGCCGGGCCATTCTGCTGCTGCTGGCCCTGCAGGCGATGACGCCGAATGCCCTGGCCGAACATTTTAGCAGCAGTCGGCAAGCCATTTCTAAGCATCTGCAAATCCTGGTGGCGTGCCAGCTAGTGACCAGCGAGTGTAGGGGGCGGGAGATTTCTTACGCCGTCGTAGCCGACAAAATGCAGGACGTTGAGCAGTGGTTGCAACAGTTTAAGCACCAAGTTGATACGCGCTTTAACCAATTGGATGAAGTACTCGCAAACCTTAACGCAACGACCCCATGAAGACCTCCTTGCTGACGGATTTTGTCATCGACCAAGAAACCAACACCATCCGCATCGTGCGCGAGTTTGCGGCGCCGCTGGAGCAGGTGTGGGCCGCGTGGACGCAAAGCGCCCTCCTGGACCAGTGGTGGGCCCCCAAGCCCTGGCGCGTGCAAACCAAATCGATGGACTTTGTGCCGGGGGGCTCGTGGCTGTACGCCATGATTGGCCCCAACGGCGAAACGCATTGGTCCAAGGCCGTTTTTCGCGAGATTGACCCCATGCGCCGGTACTCGTCGCTGGACGCGTTTTGTGACGAGTGGGGCAACGTCAAGCCGGAAATGCCCCGCGCCACCTGGGAAAACGAGTTCACGCCGCTGGGCAACGCGACCCAGGTACGCCTCTGCCTGCAGTATGAAACGCTGGCCGAGCTGCAGCAAATTGTCGCCATGGGCTTCGAGGAGGGTATAACCTCCAGCCTGCGCAATCTGGATGCCTACCTGGCCGCCCAGCGGTAAGCAGCGCCCGCTGCCCAAGGCCAGCCGCTAGCGCCCCGCGTATACGGGCGCTGCAGCGCCCGTATACGCGGGCTTACCCAAGGGGCCCCGCCTGCTTGCCGCGCCGGCCGACTGGGCGCCAGTGCTCCAAGCCCTGGCCGCGGGCGGCACCTGTTTGCCAGGCCGAAAAAGGTGCCCCGACTACGCGAGCCACTGGCGAAACGTGCTGGCGAGCGCTGGTGATTGATGCGGGGCGCTCCCATTCACGTTAAGGGGCTGACCCGTACTAAAATCACTTTCGGCTGGGGCCAGAAACACTACTGCTCCGGCCACGTCGGCGGGCAGCGCCGGGCGTTTAGAAAATTGTGCGTAAGTCCTGAATTTGCCTATCCAGCGACACCTGCTGAATAAATTCCATGGTTTCCTGGTCCGCCAGGGCCTTGGTCGCATCGGTTTGCGCAAGGCCGGGCGGAAGGGCATTTACCCAGTCGCTTAGAAAGCCGGGTCCTGCTTCCCCGGCCTCGTCCGGTTACGGATGCGGCTCGGGCTCACGGGCGTCATACCCAGGTAGTTGGCGATGTAGTGCTGGGGCACCCGCGCCAGGATATTGGGGTTGCCACTGACCAGCAGGGCCTGGTAGCGCTCGGCGGGGCCGAGCAGCAGCAGGCTCGCCATGCGCTCTTCCCGACCCACGGCCAGGTATTCGGCCAGCCGCCGGCCGAGCTGCTGCCAGGCCCTGCGCTGGGCAAATAAGTCGAGCAGCACGGCGTAGGGGAAGGTGAGGCACTGGCTCTCGCTCAGGGCCTCAATGGTGACCAGCGAGGGCCGGCCGGTGCGGCTGCTGAAGTAGGCGCCTATCAGTTGGTCTTCGAAGAAGAAGTAGCTGGTGCGCTCCTGGCCGTCTTTGGTATAGTACGGGCGAAACATGCCGGCTAGCACAAAGGCTACCTCGTCGGCCACCCGGCCCTGCTCGGTAAGTACGGCGTGCCTGGCCACGGACACCAGGCGCAGGTGCCAGAACCCCGCGCCCGCCGACCCCAGCGCCCGGCTCACTTGCTGCAGGTAGCTGCCGACGGGTAGCAAGCCTCGGGCCCCAATCAGCGGAATAATCTGATTAATAGCCACCAGAAAGGCAACCGCGTAGAGCGCACCCAGCAAACGCAGCAGCACAAAACGGGTGAGCCAGTACGTAAGCTCAGCCGCTGGCGCGAAAGCAAAGCTGGGGGATGCACTGTCCATTTGGTGAGGCACTACTGGAGATAAATGCGGGGAGCGCCGGTCGTGCACCAAGCAGCGGACTTGATTAGCTACCCCAGGTTGGGGCGTATCGCGCCGCCCTACCAACTTGTCAGGGTGGTGCTGCCCCCGGTCCGCCGGCGCGGGATACGCCGCAACTTGAGGTAGCTAGGTAAAGCTGCGTAAGCTTTTTTAGTCCCTTTACGGCCGACCTGCCCTACGAGGCGACAGCCGAAATCAGCCGGTACCTGGCAGAGCCGTTTCGCGGGCAGGGCTACGGAAAAGTGCTGCTAGCGCAGTGCCCGACCCAAGTGCCAACATATGGCCTGAAAACGTAGCGGGGCGTTATTTTCGCTTATAACGCCCCCGGCGCCTACGCCTGCACCCGTTCGGCTTTCCAAAGTCCACGCTACTGCGCCAGCAGCATGGCCCGGCAACTCATAAATTCCGCTATAAGCCGCTCGGGCTGCTGGTCGTCAAACTCACCGAAGCCCAGCACGAACGCTGGCGCGGGCTGCACAAACCGAATGGCCGCGGTCACGGCTTCCAGGTAGGGCTGAATGCGGTCGGCGTCGCCTGCGGCGGCCGCAAACTCGGCGTCCCAGCGCAGGGCGGCCGGGCCTTTGCGCACCAAAAACGGCAGCACAAACGGCACGTAGCGGCTGAAAACCGGGTTTTCGGCGCTGGTCAGCCGGGTATCGGGCCACACGTGAAATTCGCCGAACGAGGCCGGCGGGGCCACCACGAAGCGGGCCTGCTCGTCGGCCATCGCCCCAAACAATTCGGCGCGGTTGGGCTGCGTATATAATTGAGCATAAGCCGCGTACCACACCGTCACGCCCGACGGGTTCGCGAGCTGGTAGGGGTGAAACGAGCTGCTGAGGCTCACCCCGCCGTGCTCGCCGATAATGAGGTTGTATAATTCGCCAAAACTCTGCCTATCAGTTGATTGCTGATACGGATTATCGGTGAGGCCGTAGAGGTAGAAACTGGCAAACTCGGTGAGCGAGGGCACGGATGTGGGGGTGGCCGGCATGAGAAAGGGGCGCTGAAAAGACGGTAATCCGCGCAAATTTGGCCCCCAGCCGCCTTACTGCCCCGCCGCCGGCCCCGGCCGGCGCGCGGTCTTCGGGGGCGGCAGACTACTTTCGGGCTCGCGCTTTTCGTTATGCTGCTCACCATTACCACCACTTACCAGCCCGCCACCGACCTGGGCTACCTGCTGCACAAAAACCCGGCGCGCCTGCAAAGCGTGGAAATTACCGGCGGCGCGGCCCACGTTTTTTACCCCGAAGCCACCGCCGAGCGCTGCACCGCCGCCCTGCTGCTCGACCTCGACCCGATTGGGCTGGTGCGCGGCCGGGGCGGTGCGCCCGGCGAGGGCTTTGCGTTGGAAGAATACGTCAACGACCGCCCCTACGTGGCCTCGTCCTTTCTGAGCGTGGCCCTGAGCAAGGCCTTTGGCACCGCCATGAACGGCACCTGCAAGGACCGGCCGGCCCTCCCCGCCGAGGCGCTGCCGCTGGCCGTGACGGTGGCCGTGGTATCGGCGCCCGGCCCCGACTGGCCGCGCCGCCTCTTCGAGCCGCTGGGCTACGCGGTCGAAACCGAAGCGTATCCGCTCGACCCTACCCAGCCCGAATGGGGTGATAGCCAGTACTATACCCTGCACCTGCGCCACGAGGGCCTGCGCCTGCAAGACGTGCTCACCC
>CAXTFI010000090.1:0-19003 GCA_964243255.1 uncultured Hymenobacter sp. | reverse complement strand
GGTCCCGATCCGCCGCTTCCAGATCTGGAACGAGCCCGCGGGCTCGACGCCGAGCGGCTCGTCGACGTTCTGGGCCGACCCGGAGCCGTTCGCCCCGCGCTACGTCGCGATGCTCCGCGCGGCGCGCACGGGGATCCGGGCGGCGGACCCGCACGCGCTCGTCGTCCTCGCCGGGCTCTTCGGCCGCTCGTGGGACACCCTGCCGCTGATCCTGAAGGCCGGCGGCGCCCGCCAGTTCGACGAGGCGGCGATCCACATCTTCACCGCCTCCCCCGACGGGGTTCTCTACGCGATCCGGCTCGTCCGCCACGCGATGCAGGTCGGCGGGGGCGCGGTCAAGCCCGTCGTCCTCACGGAGGTCAGCTGGACCGCCTCGCGCGGCCGGCTCGCCCCGAGCAACGCGGCGCTGGTCGAGAAGGCGGTCAGCCTGCTCGCCCATCTCGACCGGGCGCCGGCCACGCCCGCCGAGGCGCGGGCGATCCTGCGGCTGGAGGGGGCGCCGCGCGCGGAGTGACGAGCCGGAGCGCGCTCCGCCGCCGCGGGGGCCCGCTCGCCCCGACGCGATCCCGATCGCGGATCGTACGGTCCGAGGCCTACGGGACGCAGGGCGCCGACGGGTCGCCGGCCGCGTCGGCGCCGCGGGTGACGGATCGGCGACACGAATCCCGGTCGTCAGGGTCGAGGGGCGAGGATGATGCGCAGTCTCAGAACGGCCGCAGCCTGCAGCTGCCTCGTGCTCGCCGCTCCGACCGCACAGGGGCGCGTGACGCTCAGCGGACGTTACGCCGGCCTCCATCACGACTATCAGCGCGCGATCGCCATGATCATCGCGAACAGGATGCAGGCGACCCACTACCGGTCGCAGGCCGGCGGCGTCGCCGTTCTTGCCGTCGAGCCAGGTGCTGCTGAACGTGACCTCGACTGTGAACCCGCAGAATGCGACCGGCAACCTGCACCTGAACTACATCGGCGATGGCCGCCTGCTGATTCTGGTCAACGGGGTAGCCAAGTTTGGCAATAACATTGTGCTGAGCAGGATTCATAATGGCACCGTTCAGAACTCGCCGGCTAACAGCGCTTCCTCGGGCTGGTACGAGCTGGGCTCGCCCACTACCAGCCCCACGCTGTGGGTAGCCGGGGCCACGATTACCAATGACAACGCGGTTCTTTTCGCTATTTATGGCACCTACCGCATTAGCGGTGGGTCTTTTAGCAGTGTCACGCCCGATGCCATGGTTATCCGCGAGGATGGCCAATTGCTGATTGAGGGTGGCACCACTACGGTCAACAAGTTTCGGCCTTCGAGCACCTCGTCGACTCACCGGGGCTCGTTTATCATCACCGGTGGCTTGTTTGCGAGCGTTGGTACTGTTGCATTTGCCCAGGAGGATGATTTTGCGCGCTTCTCCATTCCGTACGTCACGCAATCCTTTCGGATGACGGGCGGCACCATCCGGGTGCAAAACCCCTCCAATGGCGACGGCCTGTTTCATATTGGTATTAACCCCAATAATGCAGTAGTAACGGGCGGTACCATCGAAATAGTGCTGCCCAACGCGACTACCAACTGCCGGCTTTCGACCACGGCCCCCCTCTGGAACCTGACCGTTAAGAAGCCTACGGCCGCCGGGGCCAGCAAGGCCCTGATTGCCGACATCGCGGTGCCCGCCGCCTACACGGCGGGGGCCACCACGGCCGCGCAGCCGTTAACGGTGCTCAACAACTTTACGATTGATGGGACGAACCCGACGACGTTTGATGCGAACTCGAAGAACGTAACTATTCAGGGCACCTTTATTATCGGAACGGGCGGCACGTATTTGCCCGGCACGAACACTACTACCTTCAGCGGCGGGCAAAACCAGCTGCTCACCAACAACGGGAGCATCAACACCTCGGCCAACACGTTTTATAACTGGGTGATGGACAAGTCGGCTGGTACGCTGACCCTGGCCGGCACGGCCTCGACCTACACCGTGGCCACGGGCGGCACCCTGAGCCTGCTCAACGGCGTGCTCAGCGACGGCGGCAAAACCATCAACGTGCTGGGCAACATGGTCAACTCGGCTTCGCACACCAGCGGCGGCGGCACGGGCAGCATCACGCTGGCGGGCGCGGGCACGCACACCGTGAGCGGCAACGACGAAGGCGTGTTTGGCAACCTCAATATCAACAGCACGGCTACCGCGGGCACGGTAGCCGCCACGTTTACGGCCAACATGAGCGTGGCCAACGCGCTCACTTTTCAGAGCTCTCACATTCTGGCCATCGGAGCCAACCGCCTCTCCCTGACCAATGTGAACCCGACCGATGCTATTAGCGGCACGTTTTCTAGCTCGTGCTTTGTGCAAACAGCCGGTAACCAGAGTGACCTCGGCTTGCAGAAAACCTACGGTGGGGCCGACAATTTTATATTTCCGGTGGGCACGGGCACTAAATACGCTCCCGCAACCATTCAGCTCTCCTTGGCTACTTCGCTAGCCAAGTACGGCCAGGTAAGCGTGAGCCCCGTCAGCATGCGCAGCCCATTTACTACGACCACCAACGCGCTGGGCTACTACTGGAAAGTGCGGAGTGTGGGCTTTGGGCCTATTCCGAGTGGAGCCATTAACATGCGCTTCGTACTAACTAACACTGACGTAGTTGGTAGCTTAGCTACCTATATACCAGCTCGTTATCTTCCGGTGGCCTGGGCATCTACTAACGACCCCAACCTTGTGGTCGACGGTAATCCAACGTCCACTATTCGCTTTAACAGCCTGAGCCAGTTTGAGGGAGAGTTTACGGCCGGCGAGCTGGCGGCCTTTGGGGCCGTAACGGCTTATTACAGCCGAAACACGGGCAATTGGGAAACGCCTGCTACCTGGAGCACCACCGGCTTTACCGGGGCGGCGGCTACTACGCTGCCCGGCGCGGGCAACCCCGTGTTTATTGGCTCGGCCAGCGGGCTCAAATACCACACCGTGACCGTGACGGCGGCCGGCGCCCGCTCGGGCTCGCTGGTTATTGACCGGGGCTCGACGATGGACGTGGGCACCACCACCGGCCACAACTTTGGGGCCCTGCCTGATGCCAAGATTGGCGGCTCGGGGCGGCTGCGCGTTAGCTCCAGCACCGCCACGGCCACGTTTCCGGGCGGCGACTTCGGGTCGTTTTTGCAGGAAAACGGCGGCACGGTCGAATACTACACCAGCGGCACGCAGGACTTTACCGTGCCTACGGTATCGGGCACGCTCTCGCTGAATTCTTACAAAAGCCTGTGGCTGAACGCGGCCGCCAGCCGCCAGCTAACCCTGCCCAATTTGGATTTGCGGGTGTATGCGCAGCTGAAAACCGGCGTGGCCAACGGGGCCACTACCTTCCCCGGCCTGGTACTGCTCAGCAGCACGGCGGGCGGCAACCTGCGCGCCGACTCGCTCCTGGCGGTGCAGGCCGGCACGCTGCGCTTCGCCAACGGGGTGGCCCGCACGCTCACGGCCGACACCGACGTGCGCGTGGACCTGGGCGCGACCTTCGACGCCAACGGCGGCGGGGCGGCCGTAGCCAATGCGCTAACGGTGGGCGGCTCGCTGACCAACAATGGCACCCTGGACTTTAACGTGGGGGGCAAAACGACCGGCCTCACCTTTACTGGTAGCCAGGACGCCCGGCTAACGGGTACTACGGGCACCCTCACCGACCTGGCAGCGCTTACCATAAATAAGGGCCTGGGCCGCGCGGCCACGCTGCACGTGGAGGTGGCTGGCGCACTGACCACGCCCACCGCTAGCTGGCTGACCCTGACCAACGGTACCCTGCGCTATGCAAAGGCTAGCGGTACCCTCACCATTCATGATGCGGCCAGCCCCTACCTCCTCACCGACAACGCGGGCCTGACCGTGGATGCGCCCAGTGCCAACGTAACCATCGCGACGAGCCTGGCGCCTTATGTGGACGCAGCTACCCCGTATTCAGCTACTTCCGACCTCAAGCTGGCGGGCCAGCTGAAGGTGCTGCAAGGCACGCTGAGCGTGGGCACGGCCGCTGGCCTGGGCAACGACCTCGAGTACGCCAGCGCCGGCGCGCCCACCATTCAAGTGAGTGGCACGGGAGCCCTGTACGTGAATGGCCAGATTCGGCGCACCACGGCCAACACCAACGGCTCGCTGCGCTACGACCAGAGCGGGGGCACGGTTGAAATCGGGGGCCTGGGCGCCACCGCCTACCAAAGCAACGAGCGCGGCCTGTTTGAGGTGCAGGGCCCCGGCAGCATTTTTCGCATGAGCGGCGGCACGCTGACCCTGCGCCGCTCGAACCAGAACCCGACCATTATGGCCGACCTGTACCTGGCCCCCGACTCGACCGTGGTAACGGCCGGCACGGTAGTGCTGGGCAGCGCCGCCACCGGGGCCGGCAAGGTAACCGTGAGTGTAAACTCGCTGGTGCCGCTCTACGACCTGCGGGTGGAGGCGGGCACTGACGCGGCGAACACGAACACCGGCCTGCTAACGGCGCTCAACCCGTTGAGCCTCAAAGGGTCGCTGACCATTGCCAACGACAACGCCTTCTTCAATGCCAACGGCCTGGGGCTGAACATTGACCGCAACCTGGTTAATAATAACTCCTCCGTTAATACGGGGCTGACCAACGGGGGCTTCCAGCCCACCACGGCCGCCCAAACGACCACCTTCACGGGCAAAGGCCCCGTGGTGCAGCAACTTACGAGCACCGCGGCCAACCTAACCGTGTTTGGGAGCCTCGTGGTGAACAACGCGCAAACGGGCGGTACGCTGCAGCTGGGCCGCAACGCCCGCGTGGGCGGCACGCTCACCCTGGCCAAAGGCACGCTGGCCGACAATGGCCAGACCATTACGGTAGTGGGCGACGTGAACAACCTGGCCACCCACACCAGCACCGGCGCCGGTAGCCTGACCCTGAGTGGCACCGCAAACCAGAACATTGACGGCAACAACAAGGGCCTCTTTGGCAACGTGGTGCTTAACAATGCGGCCGGGGCCACCACGCTGGCCGACCAGCAAATCAGCGGCGTGCTAACCCTGTCGGCCGGCGTGCTAACCATCGGCTCCAACCTGCTGTGGCTGAGCAACCCGGCCGCGGGTGCCGTGGCCGGCACCCCCGACGCCACGCACTTCATCCGCACCAACGGCATTGTGGCCGACCTGGGCGTGCGCAAGAGCTACCCCACCGGGCCCAGCAACTTTACCTTCCCGATAGGGGCCGCCGCCAAGTATACGCCCGTGCAACTGAACGTAACGGCCAACGCGGCCGCCGGTACTATCACGGTGCGGCCCATCGACTTGGCCCACCCCTCCACTACCGACCCCGCCGCGAAAGAGCTCAGCTTTTTCTGGAAAGTGACCAGCACCGGCTTCAGCGCCCCCGTTGTTACCCAGGTGTTCAACTACATAGACAGTGGTGCCGGCAACGACGTGAATGGCACTGAAACCTCGTACAAGCTGGGCCGCTTCCTGAGCGGAGCCTGGACGCCGCTGGGCGGAGTACTAACCGGCTCGGTAAATGCAACTGCTAACACCCTGACCAACACGGCTGCTACGTATTTTGATGGCGACTACACCGGCGGCGAAGCCTCGGAGTTTCAGGCGGTACCCACCTACTACAGCCGCAACGCTACGGCCGGCCGGGCTACGGGGGCCAGCTGGGAAGATGCCACGGCGTGGACGCTCAACCCCGATGGTAGCGACCCCCTTATACCGCTCACTACTTCTCCCACGCTGGCCAACCCCGTGGTAATTAGCAGCGGCCACCTCATCAACTCGACCAGCGCTGGCAAAGGGGCCGCCAACCTGACGCTGGCCGGCACGCTGAACCTGGGCGCCTTCGGGGCCAATAACTTCAACACCGTGACGGGCACCGGCACCATCCGCATTGGGTCGGCCCTGTTTCCGGCGGGCAACTACGCCGCGTTTGTGGCGGCCACCGGGGGCAGCGTCGACTACACCGGGGCCGTGCAGCTGCCCGCCCGCGATACCTACAACAACCTGACCTTTTCGGGGGGCAACGCCAAGCAGCTGAGCAACCTGGACCTGACCATCAACGGGGCCCTGGCCGTGGCGGCCGGCACCACCGTCAACAACCCCACCAGCCAGAGCCTCACCCTCACCTCGGCCACGAGTGGGGCTACGGTAAACGGTACGCTCAACCTCAGTGATGGCCCCCTGGCTACGGGTGCCTTCCTCACCAGCGGCAGCACCGGCACGCTCAACCTGGGTGCGGGCCTCACCAGCATCGGCACCACCTTCACCAACGGCGGCACGCTCAACAACGGCACCGGCGACGTGGCCGTGGGCACCGCCTTCAGCAACACTGGCACCTACAACGCCAACGTGGGCAGCGGCAACCTCACCGTGGGCACTACGCTGGCCAACAGCGGCACCTACACGGCGGGCACGGGCCTGCTGACCACCAACGGCAACTTCAGCAACGTGGCCGGCGGCATCTTCACGGCGGCAAGCGGGGGCGTAACGGTGGCGGGTAATTTCTCCAACGCCGGCACCTACGCTGGCGCCGCCAACATTGTGCGCGTAGCCGGCGACTTCAGCAACCTCGCTGGGGGTGGGTTTTCGGCCGACCTGAGCACCATGGTACTGCAGGGCAACTTCACCAACAGCGGCAGCTTCGAGCCCGGCACCGGCCTGGTGCAGCTCGTGGCCGATGCCAACCGCACGCTGACCGGCACCACCACGTTCTACGATTTGCAGAAGATTGGTACCGGCACGCTTGGGCTCGGTGCGAGCACCAACGTGGCCGTGGCCGACTTGCTGACCATGCGCGGCGGCCTCATCACCACGGGCACCAGCAACACGCTCTCGCTCCTCAACACGGCCACGCAGCCCATTGTGGGAGCCAGCACCGCCTCCTACGTGGCGGGCCGCCTAGCTATGAGCCTGCCCAACGAGGCCGCCAGCATCCGGGTGTTTCCGGTGGGCCTGGGTGGCCGCTACCGCCCGGTTACGATTACGCCGCAGGCGGTGTCGGCCAGCCCGGTGGTGCTGGTTGAAATCTTCAACTCGCCCCCGCTTGGCCCCATCGCCGCCACGCTGTCCAACATTTCGTCTAACCGCTACTACCGCATTCAGCTGCAGTCGGGCACCATTGCCCAGCCCACGGTGCAGCTGAGCTACAACACCGACGTGGTAGACGAAGAAGTAAACGTGCCCGGCAACCTGCGCGTGGCCCAGTCGGTTGGCACGAATGGTACCTGGAACACGGCCGGTGGCTCGGGCGTGTTCTCGCCCGACTTCCCGCGCGGCTACACCACGTCGGCGGCTACCACGCTCGACGGTAACTCGTACTTCGCCCTGGCCTCGACCAACAAAGTCGATAACCCCCTGACGCCTACCGTCCCGCTGCCCGTCGAGCTGCTGCAATTCACGGCTACGCCCCAGGGCCCGGCCGTGCACGTAGCCTGGGCCACGGCCTCGGAAAAAAACAGTGCCTACTTCCTGGTGCAGCGCTCGGCCGATGGCCGCACGTTTGCCGACCTGGAGCGGGTGGCGGCCCAGGGCAGCAGCTTCGCCCGCCACAACTACGCGGCGCTCGATGCCGCACCCCTGGCCGGCGTGAGCTACTACCGCCTGCGCCAGGTTGATGCCGACGGGAAGTACACCTACTCGCCGGTAGTGGTGGTGCGCTTCGACGGCCCGCACGCGGCCCCGGCCCTGGTGGCGTATCCCAACCCCGCTTCGGGGCAGGGCTTCCAGCTGCTCACCACCAACCTGGGGGCCACGGGCGGCACGGTGCAGGTATTCGACAACGTGGGCCGCCTGGTATTGACCCAGGCCGTGGCAGCCGGCGCGGTAGAAGCTACTATCCAGACGGCCCGGCCCCTGGCCAGCGGTATGTACATTGCCACGTGGCAAACGGCCGATGGCCAGAAGCTAACCACCAAAGTAGCCGTGTACTAACTGCTGCCTGATTTTCGAAAAAGCCCCGGCTGCGCGCATGTGCAGCCGGGGCTTTTTCGTTGGGGCGGGGCAGCCGGGGAGCAGGCCCGTGGGTTTTGTTGGTAGTACAGTACTACGGCAGTTTCAAGGTTAATGTGCGCGTTGGCTGGGGCGGGCTGCCGACGTTGAGCCGGCTGTCCGCTCTAGGCAAGAACGAGCGGCATGAACGACAAGCGGACAGCCGGCTCAACGCCGGCAGCCGCGCCGTACCCTGACTCCGAAATGGCTAGAGCGGTTTCGGGGTCAGGGTATCTGGTCGCCCTCCACGGCAGACCCCACCCCTGGCCCCCCGGCCCCCTGGCCCCCCCAAAAGGGAGGGGAGCCACGGCGGTGCTCCCGTAAATCGTTCGGCTCCCTTCCCTTTTGGGGGGAGGGGCCAGGGGGCCGGGGGTGGGGTCTGCCGCCAGAGCAGCCGATACTTGACCAGCAGAAGGATGAATTCCTGTACACCGTCGTGGGGTCTGCCGCCAGAGCAGCCGATACCCGCACTCCGAACCGCTCTAGTATCGTCAGCAAGCTAGCGCTAGCTGCGCAATTTGCGCAAATTATTGATTGATACTGTCTTACATAAAAAGCCCCGCCCGGAAAACTCCGGGCGGGGCTTTTGTTGCCAGGTGCGTAGCGCTGTGCTTGGAATGGTGCCAAGCCGAGGGCGCTACTTTTTCTCTACGCGGCGCACGGCTAGTACCGAGCCTTGCCGCACTTCCAGCAAGTACACCCCCGCGGCCAGGCTGGCGGGCAAGCGCAGGGGCTGGTTGGCCGTGAGGGCTACCGGGGCCAGCACCAGGCGGCCCGTGAGGTCGCGCAGGGCCACCGTGGCGGCGCCTGCCTGGGGCAGCGTCACCGTTAGGTAGTCGGTGGCCGGGTTTGGGTACACGGCCAGGCCGGGCAGGGCCTGGCTGGCCAGCGTGGCCAATACCAGGTTAAACGTAGTAGCGCTGGTAGCCGTGCCACCGGGCGTAACCACCTGCAAAAAGCCGGTAACGCTGCCTGGGCTGCTGGGCACTACCAACGTAATAGTAGTGGCCGAAACCACCGTGTAGCTGGCAATGGCCAGGGGGCCGATGCTGACGGCCGTGGCCCCCGTCAAGTTGGTGCCCGTGATGGTGACCGTGGTGCCGGGCCCCCCCGTGGCGGGCGTGAAGCTCGCAATAGTGGGCACCGCCACGGGCACCGTAACCGTAAAGGCGCTGGTGCTGGTGGCCGTGCCGCCCGGCGTAGTAACGCCAATGAGGCCCGACGTAGCCCCGGCCGGCACCACAAACGTGAGGGTAGCCGCATCGGCCACCGTGAACCCCGTTACGGCTACGCCATTCAGGGTGAGGGCCGTGGCCCCCGTCAAGTTGGTGCCCGTGATGGTGACCGTGGTGCCTACCGGCCCGGTGGCCGGGCTAAAGCTGGCAAGGGCAGGGGCCGGCGCTACCGGCGCGAAGGCCAAACCCCGAAACGCCGTATTGGCCGGGGCCGTGGCAATGGCCGCTGGCAGGGTAGCCAGACTGGGGGCCGTGTTGTAGCCGCCGTTATCAGCCAGGAAAAACAACCCGTTGCTGCTGCTGGCTACCAGCGAAACTGCCGTGCCGCTGGTGGTGCCGTTGAGGCCGCGCACCGCCGCGGCCGCCGAGCCGGCCATGGTGCCGTTGAGCACCCAGCTGCCCGCCACCAGGCTCCACTTCTGAATGCCGCCGGCGGTCGTGCGGTCGTCGGCCACGTAGGCCACATCCACGCCGGGCACGGTCGGGCTCAGGTCGGCCAGGTAAAAGCCGTAGGGACTGGCACCCGCCGTAGCGGCCGGAAAGCCCGGCAAGACGGCTACGGTCTGGCCCGCCGCAGTGGGGAGGCCCGTGCCCACCTGGCTCAGGCCGATGTAGGGGCTGGACGCAGTGGAGAGGTACAGGTTGCCCCCGGCCACATTGATGCTGCGCACGTTAACCGGGGCCGTGTTAAGCTGCGTGCTCATGGCACTGCCAAACGCCTGGTAGCGCACGCCCGAGTTGCCGCCCACGCTGTAAAAGCTGGTGCCGTCGGCAGTGGCCGCGGTGCGGATGTTGCTGCCACTGAAGGCATCGCCGGTGCTGGTGCTGGTATCGAAGCCGCCGTCCGCGCCGATAAGGCCAATCACCCTAGTCACGTCGGTGGCCAGCGAGGCCGTGACGCCCGGAGTGCCCGGCGCGGCGCTGTAGCCGGTCAGCACCAGGTAGCGGCCATCGGCCGAGCGGGTCATCCCGAGCTCCGAGGTGGCATTGCCGCTGGCGGTAAGAATGCGGTTGGTGCCGCTCACGGAAGTGGGCAAGGCAATGGATTGCACCAGCGTGCCGCCGGGGGTATACTCATCCAAAAACACCTCCGTGGCCGCGGCACTCAGCGTGGCCGAGCCGTCGCCCACCCGCGCAATCACAATGTTGCCCGGCTTAAAAGGAGCAGCCAGCGCCGACCCCATAGCAAAAGCTGCAACTAAAGAAAGTAATACTTTTCTGGGATAGAAACTTCTCATGAAAGAAAAGGAATAAGTAAAGAAAATAACCCTTTAAAGGCTCGTTAAAGCCTTATTTCTTCAAATGTACCGCCTCACCATTCAAAGCGTATTGAGTAGCCAGCCCAACCTTCATAAATATGAAATAAGCAGGTTGAGCAACTGTTGCCCGTACCAGCTTTGCCTTTAATAAGCAGTATAATTACCGGCCTGACACTGGATGAGCTCAATGTAACAATCTGTAATTGAGGCTCTTGTAAAATAATACTAGTACTGTGCAATGCTTGCCGTACAGCGCGCAACACTACCGGATAAACGGGGAAATGGAAAGGTGATACTACTTTAATTTAAAATGAAAAGTAGAATTATTACAAAACGATGTTAATTTATCACGCCTATTTTCTTGCAAAAGAAAGGGCAGCTTCTACAATAGAAGCTGCCCTTTCTTTTGTGCTACTAATAAGCCTCAGTGGGTGGGTACGGCCGCCTCCTTGCTCACGTAAAACTTGCGCTCCGTGATGCAGTACACGTTGCCTTTGGCCAGCACGTGCATTCGGATGTTCTCGATGGAGAGGGTAGTGCCTTTCTTGGCGGCGGCGGTATTGTTGTGGGCAATGTCGTGGCCATCCATAATAATGACCAGGTTCGAGCCGATGGTTTCGACCAGGTGGCCGTCGGTGATGAGCACGCCCGTGTCTTCGCCCAGCCCAATGCCGATGAGCTTGGGGTACAGGGCTACCGACTCGATGAGGCGGCCGAAGCGCCCGCGCTTCACAAAATGCGAGTCGATGAGGGCGCTGGGCAGCAGGCTCAGGCCGGTGCCCATTTTAACGGCGCCCTTCAGCAGGGCGTCGGGCACCGAGCCGCCGCGTATCATGTGCTGCGACATGGCCATGGCCCCGGCGCTGGTGCCGGCAATCACGAAGTTGGGCTCGGCGTAGTAGCGGCGGGTGAGGGTGTCGAGAAAATCGGTTTCGCCAAACATCTCGCGCAGGCGCGACTGGTTGCCGCCCGAAAACATCACCACGTCGGCGGCCAGCAGGCGGGCCAGGTACTCGGGCTGCCGGGCATCGGCGGGCGTGCGAATATCCATAATGCCAATGTTGTGGCAGTTGAGCATCGCAAACGAGCCGATGTAAATCGGGCCCACCTCCTGCGGAATCATGGACGCGGTGGTAACGACCTCAATGCGCGGGTCGGCCTTGCCCGACTCCGACACGACGCGCTTGAGGATGCCCAATTCGAAAAAATTCAGGTAATACTGGCGCTTGCTCCGAACGGTAGGGTAGGTGCCCTTGTCCTCGTTGCCCCCGATGGCGATGAGCTTGCCGCGCGGAATAAGATGTTTCAACGGTAATAGCTAGTCTGATTGTAAGAAAGCAAAAGTACGGCGGGAAGTAGCGCGGACTTTGGATTCCACGCTACTTCCCGCCAGCAGCTGAACTGTACGGGCGCGGGAACGCGGACTACCAAGTTCGCGCTACCGGCCCACTAACTCGTCGAGCGTGCCCGTGGCTACCGAGTGGTAGTTGGGCCGGGCCCGCCGGTAAATCTCCCGCGCCCGCGCCGGGCCGCCGGGTGCCGCCAACAGCGCCCGGTAGAGCGGCACCAGAAACTTGCGCCGCCCCACGTGGAGCAAAAACTTTTCGAGGGGCGCATCGGCCGGCGCGTAGCCGGCCCGCAGCGCCAGCTGAAACCACCCGGCCAGCAGCTCCGCATTGCCGGAGGCCGTGAAGTGAAAGGCCGCGTCGAGTTGGGCCAAGTCGCTTGCCGACAGGGTAGGTGGCATGCCTTGCAAAAAATGCGCCCACTCCTGGCTGCTCCACTCCGTAGCTAAAGATTGAAGCTCGGCGGGTGGAGCGCCGCTAGCCAGCCGGGCCAGCGCCGCCGCCACGGCCGCGAAGCGGGCCGACCGCGCTACGGGCGCGCCAGCCGGCAGGCCGGGGCCGTCGAGCCAGGCGGGCAAATCGAGGCGGGCTGCCTCCTCAGCGGTCAGTAGCGTCTGGGTGAGGTAGGCGGCGAAGCGCCCGGTGTCCATGCTCTGAAAAGCGAAGTGGGCGAAGTACTCCCTGATAAAGGCGTCGAGGCGGGGGCGGCCCACTAGCTGCTCCAGGGTCAGTAGCAGCAGGCAGCCTTTTTCGTAGGCGATGTCGTTCAGGCCTTCGTCGGGGTCGTGGCCCGCCAGGTGCAGGCGCAGGTGCGTGGCCGGGCTGGTTTCCCCTAGCTCCTCCAGGGTATGGTGCAGGTCGGCTTCGCCCAGCACTTGCAGCATCTCGGCGTAGGGCCGGCCGTAGAGGTGCTCCATAATGCGCCGCTCAAAATAGACGGTGAAGCCTTCGTTCAGCCAGAAATCATTCCAGGTTGCATTTGTAACCAGGTTGCCGCTCCAGGAGTGGGCCAGTTCGTGTGCCACCAGGCTGGTCAGGCTGCGGTCGCCGGCCAGAATAGTGGGTGTTACAAATGTTAAACAAGGATTTTCCATGCCACCAAATGGAAAACTGGCCGGCAACACCAACAAATCGTAGCGCCCCCAGCGGTAAGGGCCATACAATTGTTCGGCGGCCGTTACCATCGCATCCAGCTCCGCGAACTCGTGGGTAGCGCGGGGCAGCGTGGCCGGCCCGGCATACAGGCCCGCTCGCTCGCTCAGAGGCGCGAAGCCGAGCCGGCCCACGGCCAGGGCCAGCAGGTAGGCCGGCACCGGCTGCGGCTGCCGGAAGTAGTAGCGGCCATCGGGCGCGGTGGCCCGCGGGTTTTCGGCGCTCATCAAAGCCAGCAGTTGGCCGCGCTCCGGGCCCAGCACTTCCACGGTAGCCTCGTAGCTGAAGCGCAGGCCCGGCGAGTCGGGGCAGGGCAGCCAGGTGCGCGCCAAAATGGCCTGCGACTGCGTGAACAAAAATGGGTGCGCGCCCGCCGTCTGGGCCGGGGTCAGCCATTGCAGGGCGGCCGCCTCAGGCCCCGTGCGGTAGGTGATGCGCACCGCCGCCGCGCCCGCTGGCACCCAGATGCGCAGGGCCTGCCCCAGCACCGGGTCGGCGGGGGCAAGGTGGTAGTTGGCGGCGGGCCCGTTGGGAGCTTCGCCCAGCTGCACGGCTTCCAGCAGCAGGCCGCGGGTGTCGAGCACCAGCTGGGCCGGCGCGGGCGCGGGGCCGCCAGCCAGCACCCAGGTAGCGGTGCCGGCCAGGGTGCGCTGCGCAAAATCGACGGTGAGGGCCAGCCGCAGGTGCTGCGCCCGGAGCAGCCCGGTGGCGGCGTAGCTGTGCGGGTCGGTGGGTGAGGTTGACGTAAGTGGGTTCATTAAGCGATAAGGAGATAGGTAGACGGGTTTGCTTGTTCGCCAGCGGAGTGCAGCTGGCCCGAGCCGGTCGTTGGCAGTTGCGTCGGCTGGCCGCTGGTCGTAGCCCGGCGGCTGGCCGCGCGGGCCGGGAGCCGGTGCCGTAGCCAGCCGCCAAAAAATACGGGCTCCCGCCGAATCCGGCCAACCGTATCTGGGCGCTTAGGCGCGTTATTTGCGTAAGACTTGACCAGGCCGGCACAACCTGCCCGGTAGCGACTCAGTAAAATGAGTTCTTTCAACGTCGTTCTGGTGCGGGAGCGGCAGCCAGCTAGCATCAGCCGGCCCGCCGCCTCTCGCCCATCTTTCCTTGGTAATGCTCAAACAGCTTCAACTTCATTTCTTATCAGCGGCCCTATTTCTGGGCTTGCTCAGCCTGCCCGCTCTGCTGGTTGCGTGCGGCGGCGACAAAGCCAGCCAGGCCGACCAGGCCAGTTCTAAAACCGGCGTCTTCACTGCCGCCGACACCAGCGGCCCCGAGCCCCACCTCGACAGCCTCTTTGTTATTCGGGCCATGCAGGCCGACGCGCACTTCAGAGCGCAGGAGCACTGGGCCCGCAAATTTTACCGCGAGCGGCAGTTCCGGCTGGGGTGGTTTAAGCAGCACCAGCTGGTGCCCCAGGCCGCTACGTTTATTGCGGTAGTAGCTAAAGCAAAGGATGATGGCCTTGACCCCAAGCGCTATGATACCAAGCAGTTAACCGGTATACTAGCCGCGCTCAACAGCGTGGACCAGGACACTGCGCGCCGTAACCAGCTCGAGCGCAAGCTCGATGTGGCGCTGTCGGGCAGCTATTTTGCCTGGGCTTCGGACTACTACCGGGGCGTGGCCAACCCCCGCGATACCAGGAACGACGCTTGGAAAGTCAAGCGCAATAAAATCAAGCTTGACCATGCGCTCATGACCATTCTGCGGGAGCGTGAGAGCACGTACCCGTACTACGACTTTGCCCCCCTGCACCCCGAGTACGACCACCTCAAGAAAGCGCTGGCCCTGCTGCGGGCCCGGCAGGCCGCGGGCGGCTGGCCCGCGCTGCCTGGCACCACCCACCTCAAGCCCGGCGATGCCCTGCCCGTGGTGGGCCTGCTGCGCCAGCGCCTGCTGGGCAACGAAGCCACCGGCCAGGTCCCGGCCACGGTGACAGCCGCGCCCACGCCCGTAAATAATAGTACCTCCCCGCCCGCTGCCAGCTACGACCCCGCGCTGGTGGCCGCCGTGAAAAATTTTCAGCGCGACCTGGGCCTGCCGCCCACCGGCCTGGTGAGCGGCGAAACCCTGCGCCAGCTCAACGTGCCCATTCAGGCGCGCATCAACCAGGTTATCCTGAACATGGAGCGCTGGCGCTGGCTGCCCAAAAAATTTGAGCCCGATTACCTTCTTGTCAACATTCCCGAGTACCGGCTGCGCGTGTTTGAACAGGGCAAGGAGGCCCTCACCATGCGCGTTATCGTGGGCAAGACGCTCACCGCCACCCCCGTCTTTTCCGACAAGATGGAGTACGTAGTGCTGGCCCCTTACTGGAACGTGCCCTACAGCATCATCGACAAGGAGCTGCGCGCCAAGCTCGAAGCCGACCCCAATTACCTCGAGCACCTCGACATGGAAGTGGTGCAGGGCTACGGCCGCAAAGCCACTACCGTTGACCCGGCCACCATCGACTGGGCCAGCGTGACGCAAGACAATTTTAAGTACACCGTGCGCCGCCGCCCAGGGCCCAAAAATGACCTGGGTGATGTGAAGTTCATCTTCCCTAACTCGAACGACATCTACCTGCACGACACGCCGCACGACGAGCTGTTTTCGCAAACCATGCGCAGCTTCAGCCACGGCTGCGTGCGGGTAGAAGAGCCGGTGAAGCTGGCTACCTACCTGCTGCGCAATAACCCCGACTGGAGCCAGCCCGTCATCGAAGACAGCATTGCCCAGCACCGGGAAAAGTACATTACCCTCAAGGAGAAGATGCCCGTGTACCTGGTTTATCTCACGGCCTGGGCCGATGCCGATGGCCACGTGCACTTCCGCGACGACATCTACGGCCACGACAAATCACTGGCCAAGGAGTACTTCAACTAGCCATTAGCTTCGGCTAGCCAGGCGCAGTTCCATTAGGCAGTTAACGTTTTGTAAGGCCCCGCCCCATCTGTGGCGGGGCCTTTTTTGGAAGCGATACGTTGCGAGGTAACTGTATTATACAATTGTACTGGTTACGTTGATTAGTACAATTGTATAAAAACAGAGAAAGGAATAAACCAAAAAACCTGGACTAAACAAGTGTAAACAGTAAGCCAAACCAGAGCCATTACTTTTGTAAATCAATAAGGTGGGGCCGTTTTTAGGAGCCAATGCTTTTATTCTGTACATTTGTGAAGTAATACGATTGATATGGTAACTCGCATTCGGCAATTGCTGGATACTAAGCAGCTCACCCCCACGCAGTTTGCTGACTTTATCGGAGTGGGCCGGCCCGTGATGAGCCATATTCTGAGTGAGCGCAATAAGCCCAGCCTGGAAGTAGTGCAGCGTATTATCAGTGCTTTCCCCGAAGTCTCATTGCCTTGGTTGCTAAGTGGCACGGGCGATATGCTGGGTGAGGCCACCGTAGTAGCCCCGGCTGCCGCCCTGGCCGCAGAAGAAGCTCTTTCGCCGCCTCCAGCCCCAGAAGCGGCCCCGGTTGAAGCAGAGCCGGAGCCAGCCGCCGCCCGCCCGCCCGCCGAGCCAGGAGTGACGCACCCCACCCAACTAGTAGAAACGCCCCTGGTTGTTGCAACTGCCACTCCGGCGGTATTCCCTAGCGCGTCGGCCCCATCAGTGGCCCCCGCTCCGGTACTGGTCCCGTCGTCAGCCCCGGCCCTGTCCCCGACGCCTACACCAGCACCGGCCCTGCCAGTCGTGCCGGCCCCAGTAGCGCCGCCGGGGCCAGCTGCTGCCAAGCCATTTCGAGCCACTCGCTTTGTGCCCGCCGCGCCTGCTCCGGCCGCCGCGTCGCGGGAGGCGTTGGCGGCAGCACCTAAGCCTAATTCTTTCTCAGGGCCGGTAGTAGCTCAGGGGCCCGCCGTTGCATCAGCAGTGCTACCTACCCCAGCGCCCGCCGCCAGCCGGCCCCCCATGCCGCCGCAAAGTGAGGAGCTAGCCGCGGCCGCGCTGCTGCCTTTTTTAGGGGAGCCGGGTAAGGCCATCCGGCGCATCGTCATCTTCTACCGCGATGGCTCTTTTGCCGATTACCACCCCGAGGCCTAGCCGGCTTAGACTGGTGGCGCAACGCCGGGTAGTGCGTTGGGCGGGTGAAAATGGGGGCTGCCCGCGTAGCACGCACAAGTGGCTAATACTCTCCGGCCCAGCATTGTGCCGCGCAACAGCGCTGGCCTGCTAACTCAGTAGAGCAGCCGTGAAATGCCCTCCCCCATGTGGCATATTTTCTACTAATACGGGTAGTGTTGCCAACAAATAGCAGCCTGCGGCCTACCTTAGTGGCCAGCAGGGGCAAGCTAATACTATTTGCCAGGCTAGCCGAATGCATAGTGCAATTCAAGCTGCTAGCCAACCGGGTAAATTCACTGGCTGGAATGGGTTGTTTGGGCTATCGGACAGCCATCCAGTGGCTTGTTGCGCAACGGAGTTAAGTTCAACGTTGCGTAACCAGATTTTTTACCCGAAGACACATTCTGCTTTAACTTGTTAAGTGGATGCTTATCAAGAGGTTTGCTCCCAGTACTGGAAGTAGAGCTACAAACAAAAAGCAGCTTATTTCCTGCGGATGAGTTATTTTTTTAATGCAATCAGCGCCGGGCGCACTTTTTGGACTCGAGCGTCTAGTTTGTTGCTAACGAGGTTAACGGCGGTCTTGCTCATTAAAATGCAATAGGCCTACGCTAACGCAGTAAGCATGCCCGGAGGCAATAATGCCCCGCCTGATGGTAATACCGTGAATGAAGAAGCTGCAAATGCTAATGATATGCTTCGCCACTCAAGCTAGGGTAACGGGGCAATAGGCAGGAGCATGATGGACCCTGAGGAGTTGCTGGCCGAGCGGGCGCGACGCCTAAAAAGCCGCCGTAATCAATTGTAAACAGCGGCGGCTGGCAACTACTAATTGAGCTTACGAGCAACAGAGTAGAAACCATATGAGCCCCGCCGGCCAGGGAGGCCAACTGAGCAGAACCGAGGCCGACGCAGTAAAATATGCCTTCGCCAGCTTTCAGCTTTAGGCTGCTGGGCCTTACCTTCGCAGTATGAAAAGCTTGCGCACCTACTCTCTGCTGCTGGCCGCCAGCGCGGCCCTGTTTCTGACCGCTGCCTGCTCCACGGCCCCCGACGCGGAGAAAGAACCCAGTGCCGACGCCGCCTACAAGCGCGCCCACCGCACGGAAGGCTACCGCGAGGCGCAGCGCAGCAACGTCAATTATTAAGTTCGCCCGTTGCGCCAGGCTACTACCCAGCGCAGCCCAACCAGCAGCAAGCCCCGGCTACGCAACTTGCGTGGTCGGGGCTTGCTGCTGGTTGGGCTGCGCTGGGTAAGTGCGTAAGTGCGTTTTTAAGCGGGCACTGCCGACAGGGCGGCCTCGGCGAAGGCGGGCATGGGTAAAGCGGCCACGAGCTGCTGCTCCAGCAAGTCGGCCCACGTGCGCAGGTAAAGGACCACATCGTCGCGCTGATTATGGCGCATAGCATTGCGTTGCTCAAACGGAATGGCGTGGCGCACGGCCGGGTCACCGAGCTTTTCGAGGTGAGTAAGGTCCTGGCGGGAGAAGCCCAAATCCAGCATCTCGTCGATGGTTTGGTCGAAGGGCAGGCCGCTGGTGGGGCAGTAGTCCACGAGCTGGCGCTCCCAGTCGCCGTAGCGCTGCAGGGCCTGGGTATGAATTTCGGCTTTGGTGAGGCGCGTGACAGTCTGGGCCAGGTGGCCGCAGTTGCAGCTGCCCATGTGGCCCCACTGGTAGGGGGCCTCGGCAGCCAGGCGGCGGGCGGTATCGCGCAGCGCCTGAATAAGGGGAAGGGAAACGCGGGAAGTCATGCTAGCGAGCCAGAAAACGGCGTTAAAATAAGACGAGGAAGCTGCCTGGAAAAGCCAGTCCGCCAGAGTTTTGTTTCCGCGAAGGTAAAAAAAATCCGGTTGCCCGGCTTCCATTAGATAGAAGCCGGGCAACCGGAAGCTACGTTAGCCGAAGGCGTGGCTTAGCTGGAGCGGCGGCTGCCGCGCTCGCTGCCGCCGCGCCCACCCGAGAAGGGCCGGCTGC
>CAXTFI010000089.1:0-19174 GCA_964243255.1 uncultured Hymenobacter sp. | reverse complement strand
TGCGCTTGCGCGTTTCCACGGCCAGCATCGACTCCTGGGTGAAGTAGGCGCGGCTCGTGGCCAGCGCGCCAAAGCCGGAGGGTAACTGTTCGGCCATAACTTTTTCAAGTATCAGGTATCAGTACGCAATCATCAGTTAACGAGCCTGTTATAAAATAGTGCCCGCCTGCTAATTATTTACTCACTGACCAGTTGATAAGTGCTGATTGATAAATGATAAATGAATTTCTCTCGATTCGGGGCCAGTTACGGTCAGCTCCACCAGCAGTCGCTGCGGGGGCAGCAGGGCGGCTACGCGGCCGGGCCATTCCACTAAGCAAAGATACCCCGAATCGAAGTACTCAGCTACCCCCATTCGCGTGGCTTCCTCTTCGGAATCGATGCGGTAAAAATCAAAGTGATAGATGGGCTTATCCTGGCCGTCGCGGTACTCATTGACCAAGGCGAAGGTGGGGCTGCTCACATCGTCCTGCACGCACAGCGCGGCGCACAGCGTGCGGATAAGCGTGGTTTTGCCGGCCCCCATCTCGCCCTCAAAGGCCACCGTGGTGCAGCCCGACTCGGCAATGGCGGTAGCCAGCTGCCGGGCCACGGTGGGCAGGGCCGCCAAATCAGCAATGTGTAGAGTTTGCGTTTTCATTAACACAACTACTTGACGGCAAATACCTTGGCGGCAAGCAGGCAATTGGTAACTGATAATTGATAATTGCCCTCAGTGCATCCGGTCGTTGCGCACGGGTAGGTTCACCACAATTTCGCCTTCCAATAGCAGCAGCTCCTGCAAGCGGGCATCTACTTCGGCGTGGTTGCAGTATTCCTTGGCCAGGTCGACGTAGCTCACGAAGTGGCCGGCCTCGCTAGCCATCAGCTCGTAGTAAAACTGGCTCAGCTCGGGGTCGCGGTCTTGCAGGTGCAGCCACAGCAGCTTGAAGCGCTCGCAGGAGCGCGCCTCGATGAGCGACGACACCAGTAGCTGGTCCATGAGCTGGCGCTCGCGCGGGCCACCTTTGCGCACGTGGGCCATCAGCTGCACCACGTACTCGTCGCGCCGGGGCCGGCCCAGGGCCAGCCCGCGTTTGCGCAGCTCCTTCACTACGCGGTCGAAGTGCTCCCACTCTTCGGCCACCAGGGCGGTCAATTCATCTACCAGGCGCTCCTTTTCGGGGTAGTGCACGATGAGCGAGATGCCAGTGCTGGCGGCTTTTTGCTCGCAGTAGGCGTGGTCGACCAGGATTTCTTCCAGGTTTTTGCTGGCCAGGTCCGCCCAGCGCGGGTCGGAATTGAGCTTGAGTTTCAGAATAGTCTTCACCGCAGATTCAAACTGATTTAACGGATTTCGCAGATACGCCCGCTGCGCGGGCTGGCTACGCTTGGGAGAGTTAATGGGGCTTTTTTAGGGTAACTCGCTTGCGGTACTCAAGTTCTAGTTTCAGGTAATCAGTCAGGCAATGAGGTCTTGTGTGCCACCGATTGTTTGGCACCGGCCAGTGTCGCGTCGTCAGCCGCGGAGCGGCGTATCTGCGAAATCCGTTTAATCCGTTTGAATCTGCGGTCTGGATATGCGGTCTAGGAAAAGAACCGCCACCGCACGCCAAACTGGAAGCGGCGGCCGTAGCCGGTGTAGTAGGGCGTGGTGAAGTAGCCGTCGCGGCCCAGGCCCTGGTTGAGGTAGGCCACTTTCAGGAAGATGGACGCCGAGCTGATGTCGGCGGCAATGAAGCCGTTGGCTACCGCGTAGTTACCAATCGTGAAGCTGTCCTGCACGTAGAACTGCTGGGTGCTGGGAGCGTAGTCGTAGGCCCGAAATTTCGACTGATAATAGAGTTCGGCCCCCACCTGCGCAAACAGCGCGTGGCCAAACACGCGCCGCTGGTAATACACCCGCGACTCGGTGACGAGCGCCGGAATGCGCAGGCCCGCGGCGTCGCCGCCCTGCGTGTACGTGCCCTGGTTGTCGAAATACACGCTGCCCACTCGGAAGCGGTGGCGGGCAAAGCCGATAAGCAGGTTGTTGGTGGTGCCCGACAGCTGCTGCGGCACGCCCTGCTGGTTATAAAACACGAGCCCGGCAATGCGCGCACCCGCACCACTTAGTTCAATGGAGTGGTCGGCGAGCAGCGGCAGGCGCTGTTTGAGGCGCACGGTCAGCTGCTGGGTAGTGGTGTTGCTGAAGGTGCTCTGCCAATCGTCTTTAAGGTTGCTCCAGGCGTAGTTGTTGCCATTAAACACCCGCTGCGTGAGCGTGGGCGAATACGAGTTCAGCAGCAGCTCGGCCGAGAGCGGGCCGGTGCGCACGCGGCCCCGCAGCCAGTATTCGGCGCTGACGCCCAGCACTTTCACCGTGCCATTGTCGTAGGGCAGATACTCGCCGGCCACCTCCACGGCGTAGGTGTTGCGGTAGTTGAACGAGGCCGTGCCGCCCACAAAAAGCTGCCCGAAGTAATGCGCGGCCACCGCCGTATCGGCCGGGGCGCTGCCCACCGACACGAGGCGCAGCCCCGCGCCCGAGCGCCCCAGGGGCGTGGTGAGCTGCGAAAACCAGGCGTTGCGGTAGCGCGCATACACGTTGTACTCGATGCGGTCAGTGCGCCCAAGCAGACCAAAGGTGTTCTCGATTTGCCGGTACAGGGCGCGGTCGTCGGTGGCCACGGTGTTGCGCAGCGTGCCCGTGTTGGGAAAGGAGCTGGCCTGGGGGTAAAAGAGCAGTAAGCCCGTGGTGGCATCGCGCGGTAACGCGTTGTCGGTGTAGCCGTTATACTGCCGCCGGGCGTCGAACCCGTGGTAGGCCGTGAAGCCCTTTTGCAGCAGCCGGTAGGTCTGCAACAGGTGAAACTGGTCGCGGTCGTCGATGTTGATGCCCGGCGCGAGGTACACCCGCTCCCGGTCGTATTTGAAGAAGCTGTTGGGACCCTTTAGCGTGTCCAGGCTTTCGCCCTTCGCGGGCCAGATGCCGCCCAGCTCGCGGGTGCGCTGCCGGCTGGCCGTGTAGTTGGCTAGCAGGTGGTAGCGGCCATCGTCGTTCTGGTAGCGGCCGTATACCGTGAAGTTGTTGTGCTCGGTCTGCCACTGGGCGGTGTTCACGGCCAGCACCTGGTTGCCGGCAATGCGCTCATAATCAATGCCAATGCTAAAGTTCTTCTTCAGCGAGCGCGAATAGCTGATTTCAAACACCTGCTCGCCCGACGAGCCCTGCACGTAGCGAAAAAACGAGTAGGGCGAGCGGCTGTCGTAATAAGGCACGTCGGTGCCCTCGCGCACATTGCGGTCGAAGGCATTGCGCCCAAAGCGCGTACCGAGTTGGTAATTAGGCTGATAAAGCAGCGGCCGCGACGCCGAAGCCAGGATGCCCAGGTCTTGCTGAAACGTGGTATCGTGGGCCCAGAACCGCGCCTGCGGCCAGTGCGTGAGCGAGGTATCAATGGGCGTGCCGCTCACCGAGTCGCGCAGTATCTCGGCCTCGTAGATGACGCGGGTGGTTTTGGGGCCGTAGAGCACCTTGGTCGAGTCATCGACAATCTGCGCGTGGCCGGCCAGGGGGCCAGCCAGCAGCAGCGTTAGCAGAAGAAAAAGCCAGCGGGTTGCCGCGTATTTGAAAGAAACCATGCAGGATAAAACACTCATTTTCGACGCGGGCGCGCCCCATTCAGCCCTTAAAGGTACTAGCGCTAACGCCCAGCCGGGCCAGTAGCTGTGGCCACCGCTGCCGCCAGCTGCACCGCCCGCTGCCCAGCAACGCCACGCGCACCGGAATGGTATAGGTGTGGCCGGCCATAGCCGCCTGCCCGGCCCACAGCGCCGGGTCGGCCAGGCGGGTGGCGTCCTTTTCGGTGGTAAAAACGGGCCAGCCCAGCTGCCAGTGCGCCGCCAGCGCCGCCAGGTCGGCGGGCTGAAACGCGTGGTGGTCGGGCAGCGCCGCGTGGTACTGAATGATGTAGCCCTGGCCTTCCAGGTATTCGCGCAGCGGGCCGGGCTGCGCAATGCCCGTGAGCAGCAGCGCCGAGCCTGCGGCGGGTAGCGCACCTGGCTTGTTATATAATTTATTGTCAGTCAATTTATTACAAAACCTCAGCAATTCAGCCTTCCCATAGGTGTAGGCTGAAAACAGCACCGGCACGCCCGGCCGGACGTAGCGCCGCACCCGCGCCTCGGCGGCAGCCTGGGCCCCGGCCGATAAATTGGGTGGGCACTTGGTGAGGATAACCACGTCGGCCCGCCCGGCCCCGGCGCGGGCTTCGCGCAGGCGGCCGGCGGGCAGCACAAAATCGTGGTAAAATGGCCGGGCCAGCTCGGTGAGCAGGATGTTGAGTGCGGGCCGCACGCGTCGGTGCTGGTAGGCATCGTCGAGCACTACGCACGTCAGCTCGGGGTGGTGCTGGCGCAGCAAATCCAGGCCCAGCTGGCGGTTTTCGGCCACGGCTACCGGCACGCCGTGGGGGCCAAATTGCTCCAGATACTGCCACGGCTCATCGCCCACGGTGGCGGCCGAGTCGGTGGCCGCAGCCAGGCGCGGGCCGGTGGTTTGGCGGCCGTAGCCCCGGCTCAGGATGGCCGGGTGCTGGCCCTGGCGCAGCAGCTCCTCGACCAGCCAGGCCACGTGGGGCGTTTTGCCGGTGCCGCCCACCCGCAGGTTGCCCACGTTAAGCAGCGGCACCCAGCCGGCGGCCGATTTTTTCCAGCCGTGGTCATAAAGCCAGTTGCGGCCCGCCAGCACGGCGGCGTAGAGCCACGAAAACGGGAGCAGCAGCCAGGCCGGCCAGGGAGGAAGCATCCGGCAAAGGTCGGCCGCGGCCCCCACCTTTGCGCCATGCCCCATTTTCCTGCCCGCTTGCTTCAAGTGCTTTCCACGTTTCCGCTGCCCGCCGCGCCGCTACCGGGCGCCGTCGAAGTACGCAACTCGTATCACGACCCGGCCGTGCGCACCATCCTCCAGGAGTTTGCCAACCGCTATTACGCGACTGATACTCAGCGGGTGGGCATCTTCGGCATCAACCCCGGCCGCTTCGGTGGCGGCCGCACCGGCGTGGCCTTCACCGACCCGGTGGCGCTCACCAGCATCTGCGGCATTGCCCACAGCTTGCCCAGGCAGCGCCGCGAGCTGTCGAGCGAGTTCGTGTATGAATTCATTGCGGCGCTGGGCGGCCCGGCCGAGTTTTACCAGCATTTTTTCCTCGGCTCGGTTTATCCGCTGGAGCTCACGCACGCCGGCAAAAACTACAATTACTACGACGCGCCAGCCCTCATCAAGGCGCTATGGGCCGACATGCGCCACTCGCTAACCGAGCAGGTAACGCAGCTCGACCTGCGCCGTGACGTGGCCGTGAGCCTGGGCCGCCGCAACGGCGAGTTCCTGCGCAAGCTCAACGACGAGCTGGGGCTTTTCGACCGCCTCGAAATATTGGACCACCCGCGCTACCTCATGCAGTATCGCCGCAAGGCTCTGGCCGAAAACGTGGCCAAGTACGTGGAAGTGCTGGGCGGGCTTATTAGTTGACAGTTAGCAGTTAGCAGTTATTCAGAACGTCATGCTGAACGCAGTGAAGCATCTCGCTCGCTTCGTTGGATTGCTAATTAACGAGGCGAGTGTCATGCCTCACTGCGTTCAGCATGACGTTCCAAATGCTTTAGAAGCACCCTTGATTATCAGTTCGTTACCTCCGCATATTCTCTCTCCAATTGCTACCTGTTAAATGACAACCGTAAAAGACCTGGCCCGCCTCATCGAAGCCGCTGCGCCCCTCGCCTACCAGGAAAGCTACGACAACGCCGGCCTGCAATGCGGCCTACCCGAAGCCGAAATCACCGGCGTGCTCCTAGCCCTCGACTGCACGCCCGCCGTGGTAGCCGAAGCCGCCCGGCGCGGCTGCAACGTGGTGCTCTGCCATCACCCGGTCATTTTTCGGCCGCTTAAGCGCCTCACTGGCAAGGGGTTAGTAGAGCAAACCATTATGGCGGCCCTCAAGGCCGACGTGGCCATTTATGCTGCCCACACCAACCTCGACAACGTGCGCCAGGGCGTGAACGCCAAGCTGGCCGAGAAGCTGGGCCTCGTGAACACCCGCACGCTGGTACCCAAGACCGGCACCCTGGCCCGCCTCACCACCTACGTACCCAATCGACCCGAGGACCAGGATAACCAATTGGCTGACAAAGTATTACAAGCTCTGTACGCCGCCGGCGCGGGCCAGGTGGGTGCTTACCAAAATTGCAGCTTCCGGCAGGACGGCCTGGGCACCTTCACGCCGGGCGCGGGCACCGAGCCCGCCATTGGCGCGGCCCACCAGCCCGAAACTGTGGCCGAAACCCGCCTCGACGTGCTGCTGCCACTGCACCGGCAGGCCGCCGTGCTGGCCGCATTGCGCCGGGCGCATCCCTACGAAGAGGTTGCCTACGAGCTGGTTAAACTCGAAAATGAGCACCAGGACGTGGGCGCGGGCCTGGTGGGCGAGCTGCCCACGGCCTTGAGCCCGGCCGCCTTTCGGCAACTGCTCAAAACGGCGCTGGGCGTGCCCGTGGTGCGCCACACGGCGTTTGACAAGGACATCAAAAAAGTGGCCTTGTGCGGCGGGGCGGGCAGCTTCCTGACCGGCGCGGCCATGGCCGCCGGGGCCGATGCCTACGTGACGGGCGACGTGAAGTACCACGAGTTTTTTGCGCCCGAGGGCCGGCTTATGCTCTGCGATGTGGGCCACTTTGAGAGCGAGCAGTTTACGGGCGAAATTTTCCGGGATTTGCTGCTGGCGGCGTTCGGTCGTACTTTTGCGGTCTTATTCGCTGAAACCCCCACGAATCCCGTTCAGTATGACTGCTAATTCTGCCGCCGTGGCAAATCCGGCCGACGCGCCCATTTCCGCCAAGCTTGAGGCTTTGCTCAACCTGCAACGCATTGATTCACAACTAGATGAAATCCGCCGCGTGCGCGGCGACCTGCCCGAGGAAGTGCGCGACCTCGAAGACGAGATTGCCGGCTACGAAGCCCGCGTGAAGCGTTTCGACGAAGAAATCGGGGGCCTGCAAGACCAAATCAAGCAGCGCAAAGCCGCCACTAAAGAGGCCGAAGGCCTCATCAAGCGCTACGAAGAGCAGCAAACCAACGTGCGCAACAACCGCGAGTACGAGGCCATTGCCAAGGAAGTGGAGCTGCAGCGCCTCGAAATTCAGATTTCGGACAAGAAAATCAAGGAGGCCCAGTACCTCATCGACCAGCGCAACACGGAGGCCAACGTAACCCGTCTGCGCCTCGACGAGCGCCGCAAGGACCTGGACACCAAAAAAGGCGAGCTCGACACCATCGTGGCCGAAAACGAAGCCGAGGAAAAGCAGCTCGTGACCGAGCGCGAAACCGCGGTTCAGCCCGTAGAAGCCCGCTTGCTGACGGCCTACGACCGCATCCGGGGCAACATGCGCAACCGCCTGGCGGTGGTGCTGGTGCGCCGCGACGCCTGCGGCGGCTGCTTCAACACGGTGCCCCCGCAGCGCCAGGCCGACATCATCTCGCACAAGAAAATCATCGTGTGCGAGCACTGCGGCCGCATTTTGGCCGATGTGGAAGGCCGCGCCGCGGTAAACGCTTAATTCCGTTGGTTTTTGAATTGGAGAAGGAACGGCCCCGGTCGTTCCTTTTTTTATAGCTTCTTATTTCGTGCTGGAAGTTACCGAAGAGGTACGCAGAAGAATTCGCCGAGGTACGCTGAGCGCGGTAGTGGGGCTGCTAGCCACCTCTGCGGCACTCAGCACTTCCCTCTGCGCACCTCGGCGGGAACTTCCCGAGGCAGTGCCACCAGTCCTCTCCCCCACCGCCGGCCGCGCCTACGCCGAGCTGCTGAAGCTGAAAGTGAGCCCCTGCCGCCAGCTGCTGGCCACCGAGCCGGCCCGCGCCCCCGGCACCCTGCTGGTAGCCGACTGCGCCGATTTTGCGGAACTGCTCACCGGCCAGGATGCCCGCCGCTACGAGGCTACCATCACCGCCCAGGATACCCGGCTGGCCACCTTAGAAAAAGCGCCGCCCGGCGCGCTGCGCGACTACGCGCTGGTGGAAATTCACCTGCACCAGGCGCTAGCCCAGCTCGTGTTTCACCACGAGGTGCGCGGCGCCTGGAACCTGCGCCAAACGGCCCTGCTGGCCCAGGCCGCCGCCCAGCGCTACCCGGCTTACCTGCCCATTCGTAAAACGCTGGGGCTGTGCCAGTTTGGTATTGGCTCGCTGCCCGAGGGCTACCACTGGTTTATGCGGCTGCTGGGCCTGCGCGGCAACGTGGAGGAGGGCCTGCGCAACCTGGCCCTGGCCGCCGCGCAGCCCCACGACTTCCAGCCCGAAAGCCGCATCCTGCTGGCTCTCATCCGCGAAGCGTATTATAAAAAAGGCGATGAAAGCCTGGCGCTGGTAAATCAACTAACTAAAGAGCAGCCCGACAACCTGCTATTTAACTACCTGGTAATCAGCCTCAACAAGCGCCAGCACCACGGCGAGCCGGCGCTGGCCGCCTACCGCGCCCGGCCCATCGGCCCGGCCTACCTGCCCCTGCCCTACCTGCACCACATGGTGGCCGACCTGCTGCTGTACCGGGGCGACTACGCCGCCTCTACCACCGAAAACCAGCAATTTCTACGCGATTTTCGGGGCGACTACTACCGCAAGGATGCCGCCTTTAAGCTCTACCTGGCGGCCTGGCTGGCGGGTGCGCCGGCCGCCACCACGGAGGAGTATCGCCAGCAAATCAACCTGGCCGGACCGCTCACGATTGAGGAGGACAACTACGCCCAGCGCTTTTACCACGATGCCCAGCCGCTCAATGCTACCCTCACCCGCGCCCGCCTGCTCACCGATGGCGGCTACTATGTGCAGGCGCTGAGCACGTTACAGCAATTTCGGCTCACGCCCACCACGCCCGTGCGCGACCAGCTGGAGGCGCCCTACCGCCGCGCCCGCGTGTGGCAGGGCCTCGCCCGCCCCGACTCGGCCCGCGCCGACTACCTGCGCACGCTGCGCCGCTCGGCGGCCCTGGGCGAGCCGGCCTACTACTTCGCGCCGCAGGCGGCCCTGCAGCTCGGCTACCTGGCCCAGGCGGCTGGCCAGCGCGCGGCGGCCAAAGCCTATTTTGAGCAAGCCCTGGCCTACCCCCGGCACGAATACAAAAACAGCACCGACCAAAAAGCCAAGCTGGCCCTGCGCGGGTTGTAATAGGGATTTTATGCGAACCATTCCGCTCACCGACCTGCCCGCCGACTTCCGCGCCCGTGCCTTGCAGTGGGCCGCCGGCTTTGTGCACTGCGCTTATTTTGAGCCCAATGACTTGCAGCAGTCCGCCGCCGGCACCTTTACCCGGCTGCTGGCCGTGGCCTCGGCCGCGCCCGGCGCGCCCGCCACGCTGGCTGGGCTACCAGCCTACCTGAGCGGCCCGCCCTACCAGCCGCCGCGCTGCGGCTTTGTCACGTATGATGTTAAGAATGAGATAGAAGCGCTGAGCAGCCGCAATTTCTCGGGGTTTGATTGGCCCGCGCTGCATTTCTTTTTGCCCGAAACGTGCCTGTACTGGCAGCGCGATAACTTACTGATTCAAGGGGAAATAACCGATGTGCTGGCGGCTATTCTGGCGACTGAGGTGCCCGCTGCGCCGCCGCCCGCCGTGCCGCCGCTGCGCCCGCGCATGCCCCGCGCCGACTACCTGCAAGCCGTGGCTGAGGTGCGCGAAGACATCCTCAACGGCGAAGTGTACGAGCTGAACCTGTGCCAGGAGTTTTACGCCGAGGGCGTGACCTTAGACCCCGTAGCCACGTTTTGGCGGCTCAATGAGGCCTCGCCCGCCCCCTACGCGGGCTTTTTGCGCTACCACGACCATTACTTGCTGTGCGCCTCGCCCGAGCTGTTTTTGGAGCATTACTACCCGGTTATCACGTCGCAGCCCATCAAAGGCACCCGGCGGCGCGGGGCCACGCCTGCCGAAGACGAAGCCCAGCGCCTGGCCCTGCTGCACGACGAAAAGGAGCGCGCCGAAAACCTGATGATAGTGGACCTCGTGCGCAACGACCTGGCCCGCATTGCGTTGCCTGGCACGGTAGCAGTTCCCGAACTGTTTGGCACCTACGGCTTTATCCACGTCTGGCAATTGATTTCGACCGTCGAAGCCGAACTACGGCCCGACGTAGGCCTAGCCGATATCCTGCGCGCTACCTTCCCCATGGGCTCCATGACGGGCGCACCCAAAATCAGGGCCATGCAGCTTATCGAAGACTACGAAACCAGCCGGCGCGGCCTCTACAGCGGCAGCTTTGGCTTTGCGTGGCCCGAGCCCGACGGCGAGTTTGAGTTTAACGTGGTAATTCGCAGCCTGCAATACCGCGCCGGTACCGGCTACCTCAGCCTGCAAGTCGGCTCGGCCATCACCTACGACTCGGTGCCCGAGCAGGAGTACCAGGAGTGTTTGCTCAAAGCCCAGGGTATGTTGAAGGCGCTTGCTACAGTTATCAAGGAGCAGTAAGCAGTGAACAATCAGAAGAACGTCATGCTGACGACAGGAAGCATCTCGCCTGGAGTAGCAATCCAGTCGTTCAACGAAGCGAGCAAGATGCTTCACTGCGTTCAGCATGACGTTCTTTTAATTGCTCATTACTCACTGCTCATTGCTGATTAACGACTGCCATTCTGTCATTTCCCGGCGGCAATCCGTATCTTTGTTACCTGCCCGGTGCTAAGCCGCGGCCCTTTGCCCGCTATGTCTCAACCGCTCATTACGTTAGATTTTCTTGATAAAGCGCCCGTTGCCGAAGCGCCTACCCTGCCCGCCGATGTACGCGTGAGTGCCGCTACCGGCACGGGCGGCGCGCGCAAGCTCTACATCGAGAGCTACGGCTGCCAGATGAATTTTTCGGACTCCGAAATCGTGTCCAGCATTCTGGCGGCCGAGGGCTTCGATACCACCGAAGACCTGGCCACCGCCGACCTGGTACTGCTCAACACCTGCTCCATCCGCGAGAAGGCCGAGCAGACGGTGCGGATGCGCCTGCGGCAAATTAACTCGCACAAAAAGCGCCGGCCCGGTATGCTGGTGGGCGTGCTCGGCTGCATGGCCGAGCGCCTGAAAAGCAAGTTTCTGGAGGAGGAGAAAATCGTGGACCTCGTGGTCGGCCCCGACGCTTACCGCGACCTGCCCCAGCTCATCGCCCAAGTCGATGGCGGCCAAAAAGCCGTGAACGTGCTGCTGAGCCGCGAAGAAACCTACGCCGACATCACCCCCGTACGCCTGAATTCCAACGGCGTGTCGGCCTTTATCAGCATCATGCGGGGCTGCGACAATATGTGCTCGTTTTGCGTGGTGCCCTTCACCCGCGGGCGCGAGCGCAGCCGCGACGCCCTGAGCATCGTGCAGGAAGCCCGCGACCTGGTAGCCGCTGGCTACAAAGAAGTTACGCTACTGGGCCAGAACGTAGACAGCTACAAGTGGGCCAGCACCGATGGCCTGGAGCGCGTCAACTTCGCCCAGCTGCTGGAGCGCGTGGCGCTGGTGAGCCCCGCGTTGCGGGTGCGCTTTTCCACCTCCCACCCCAAGGACATTACCGATGAGGTGCTGCACACCATGGCGCGCCACGACAACATTTGCAAGTACCTGCACCTGCCCGCCCAAAGCGGCAATTCGCGCGTGTTGGAGCTCATGAACCGCACCTACGACCGCGCCTGGTACGAGGACCGCGTGGCGGCGGTGCGCCGCATCCTGGGCGACGACTGCGCCATCTCGACCGACATGATTGCCGGCTTCTGCTCCGAAACCGAGGCCGAGCACCAGGATACACTCAGCCTGCTCGACCACGTGCAGTACGACATGGCTTATATGTTCTTCTACTCGGAGCGCCCCGGCACGCTGGCCGCCCGCAAGCTCGCCGACGACGTGCCGCTGGAAGTCAAGAAGCGCCGCCTCCAGGAAATCATCGACCGGCAGCAGGCGCACAGCCGCGCCCGCTACGAGCGCGGCGTGGGCCGCGTGCACCAGGTACTGGCCGAGAATTTCTCGAAGCGCTCCAAAGACGACCTCAGTGGCCGCAACAGCCAGAACCAGGTAGTAATTTTTCCGAAGGGAAATTTCCAGAAAGGTGACTACGTGAACGTGCTCGTGCACACCAATACGGGCGGCTCGCTGATTGGGAATGCTATATGAGCCAGCGACAGAAGTTTCTGCACCTGCTACTGAATGCAAACAGCGCTAACAACATTGATTTTCAATAGCTTTGTTAATTTCTGCTTTCCCTAGGATTTCAGCAGCGCATCAGGGGAAGCCATCACTTGTTTGGTTTTAGTGGCTTGCCGGAAGTGCTCAATCTGCAACCCGGCTCGGGCAGCGCGGCCAAACCCTACCAGGTAAAACAAGTGCGCGCCTACTTGCTTAAGTACCAGGCCGAACTTAATCTTTCCATCAGCTAATCAGGCTTTTACCATGTATAATCCGGCTCATTATCCCGTAGTACTCTATTGGAGCGAGGAAGACCAGGCTTACTTGGTTGAAGTGCCCGACCTGCCCGGCTGCATGGCCGACGGCCCTACGCAGGCCGAGGCCATTGTAAACGCCCGCGTCATCATTCAGGAGTGGCTGGATTTCTCGCAAGAACTGGGTAACCCTATTCCGGCTCCCAGCGAGCGGCTGCGGCTTGCCGCCTAATACCTCATACGAACCTTGACAAATCAAGAAATCCAATCCATCAAGCAGCGTTTCGGCATCATCGGCAATGCGCCGGCGCTGAACTACGCCATTCAAGTGGCTACGCAGGTGGCACCCACCGATATGACCGTGCTCATCACCGGCGAAAGCGGGTCGGGCAAGGAGTCATTTTCCAAGATTATTCACGCCCTCTCGCCGCGTAAGCACGGGCAGTTTATCGCCATTAACTGCGGCGCCATCCCGGAGGGCACCATTGATTCGGAGCTGTTTGGGCACGAGAAGGGCGCTTTCACGGGTGCCAATGAGGCGCGCAAGGGCTACTTCGAGGTCACCGACGGCGGCACCATCTTTCTGGATGAGATTGCCGAAATGCCGCTCGGCACCCAGGCCCGCCTGCTGCGCGTGCTCGAAAACGGCGAGTTTATTCGCGTGGGCTCCAGCAAGGTGCAGAAAACCGACGTGCGCGTAGTAGCCGCCACCAACGTCAACCTGCTCGACCGCGTGCAGGCCGGCAAGTTCCGCGAAGACCTGTACTATCGCCTGAACACGGTGCCCATCACGGTGCCGCCGCTGCGCGACCGGGGCGATGATATCTACTTGTTGTTCAGGAAGTTCACCGCCGATTTTTCGGAGAAGCACCGCGTCAAGCCCATCAGCCTCACGCCCGATGCGGTGCGGCTGCTCACGCGGTTTCGCTTTCCGGGTAACATCCGCCAGCTCAAGAACTTAGCCGAGCAGATTTCAGTACTGGAGATGGAGCGCGAAGTCGATGCGACGCGCCTTACCACCTACCTGCCGGCCGCCCAAACCTCGCTACTGCCCGCGCTGCTGCCCGGCCACGGTGCGGGCGGCGGAGCCGGGGATTTTGGCTCGTACTCAGAGCGCGATATTCTGTACCGGCTGCTCTTCGACATGCGCCGCGACATGACCGACCTCAAAAAGGTGGTGCTGGAGCTGGCCACCGGCAACCGCCCCGCCGCCGCCGACACGCAGGAGCTACTGCGCCAGAATAGTCATCTGTTCAACAACTTAAACGAGTCCTCGCCCTACCCTGGCCCCGATGGGGCGCCCGAAAACACTACCGGCTACTACCTGCCCGCCAGCCCCGCCGCGCCGCTACGCGTGGACGTAAGCTCGGCCAACTACGCCGACGAGGAAGACGTTGACCAGACCGAAGACATCTCGCACGAAACGGAAGAAGAGACGCTCTCGCTCGATGCTGTGGAGAAAGAGATGATTCTCAAGGCGTTAAAAAAGCACCACAACAAGCGCAAGTATGCCGCCCAGGACCTGGGCATCTCCGAGCGCACCCTCTACCGCAAGCTCAAGCAATATGACCTTGAATCGGCTTAAGACGACGCGCCGCCGGGCGCTGGGGTTGCTGGCGCTGCCCGTGCTGCTGCTGTGCGGCGGCTGCGGCATCTACTCGTTCAACGGCACCAACATCGACCCCGCGGTCAAGACGATTTCCATCCAGACCTTCCAGAACACGGCCCCCAACGCGCCGGCCTACCTGGCCCAGCGGTTTACCGAGGACATCAAGGACTATTTTCAGCGCAACACTACCCTCAAGCTGGTGCCGCGCGATGGCGACCTGCAATTTGACGGTACCATCGCGGCCTACGACTTTGCGCCGGCTGCCATTCAGCAGGCGGGCGGCGTGCCCTCGGCCGGGGCCAACCGCCTCACCATTCAGGTGCAGCTGCGCTTCACGAATACCAAGGATACCAAGCAGGATTTTGAGCAAACCTTCCAGAGTCAGAAGGATTTTGCCTCCACCCAGGATATCGCGGCCGTGAACAACGACCTCGCCTCGGTGCGCGAAATCACGCGCAACATCATCAGCGACATGTTTAACAAGTCGGTTGCCAACTGGTAATTAGCGTACCCGGCGCGGTGGAACGCTAAATTAAGAAGTTGAGGAAAGCGCCTGATTTACATCTTACTCCGGGCGCTAGAGCTTGCACGATGCATGTGCTGGTTTCTTCGCTTATCCCATCCTGCGTAACTTGCCCAACTCCTAATTCTTATTTTTTACCTCCTATCGTAACGAAGTGACGCGCGCCACCCTCCTGCACTTATTAGCCCACCCCACGGCCCTCAACGGGGCCGACGTGCGCGCGCTGGAGCAGCTGGCCGAGGCCTTCCCCTACTGCCAAACCGCCCACCTGCTGCTAGCCAAGGCGGCCCACGACCAGGGCTCGATGCTGGCCGGCCAGCGCCTGCGCCGCGCCGCCACCTACGCCGCCGACCGTACCCACCTGCGCCAGCTCATGGAGCTGCCCGTGCTGGCGGCCATACCGGCCGAGCTGGTAGCCGCCGGAGCGGTTGCGCTGACTTCTGCCCTGCCCGCATCATTTTCCGTTACCGATGCCCTGGCTTCTGGTTCGTCAGCCAGTCCAATTATTTCGGAAAGTACTACTGAACAAGTAGTTGAGTCATTTGAAGACAAGCCTGACCAGGTAATCAGTCAAGCAGCCGCCCCCGAGGCCGTTGCGCCCGCGGCACCGGCCGAGAACGAAGCACTCGTGACCGCTGCCATACCCGAGGCGCTGGTGCCAGCTGAGAAAGCGGAGGAAGAATTGCCCGTGCAGGCCCCGCCCATCCGGCCGCCGGCCGGGGCGGCCACCGCCCGCTTCGAGTTTGGCCTGGCCGAGCAGGAGCCCGCCGAAATCACCGCCTACCGCCTGCCAGAGCTAGCCGAGCTTGCTGCCCCCACTAGCGAAGTAGCCCTGCCTATTACCCCCCGGCTACCCGCGTTTCGGGGGCTAACGGAGGTTAACTACGCACCCGAAGCGGGTAGCCGCCTGGGTTTTTGCCTGGTAGCGGCCGCTACGGCCGAGCTGCTGCCCGGCACCAGCCTACCGCCGGTCGGCGAGTTTTTCGCGCCCGATGCGCTACTGCTGGCCCACCTGGCCGCGCACCAGCTGCTAGTCGCACCCAAGCCCGACCCTATTAGCTTGATTAATAGCTTTTTGCAGCGGGCACCCGCTGCTACCCGCCGCCGCACGCTGCCCGCACTTACCACTACCGAGCCCGAGGCCCAGGCCGACCTTTCGGTGCGCAGCACCCGCGCCGAGCCCGACCTGGCTTCCGAGAGCCTGGCCAAAATCCTGGTTCGGCAAGGCAAAACTGAACGCGCCATCGCAGTTTATGAGCGTCTTATGGTGAAACACCCAGAAAAAATGGCGTACTTTGCAGCCCAAATTGAATCTTTGCGCCCGTCGGCGTAGCTTTTACTTTTTCCCATGTACCTCGCTTTAGTTGTTCTCATCCTGGTCGTCTGTTTCTTTCTGGCCATCGTTGTGCTTGCTCAAAACCCCAAGGGTGGCGGCCTCAGCAGCCAGTTTGGCGCGGGTGGCGCGGCCAACCTCATGGGCGTGAAGCGCACCGGCGACCTGCTCGAGAAACTCACCTGGGGCTTTGCCGTGGGCGTCATCGTGCTGACCCTGGCCACCCACATGCTGGGCGGTGGCAGCAACGGCCCCGTGCGCAGCGTCAATCAGCAGGCCGCGCAAAAAGCCGTAGTGCCCACGGCCCCGGCCGCGCCAGCTTCGGCCCCAGCCACGCAGCCGTCTACCGTGCCGGCCCCTGCCCCCCAGCCCGCCAAATAATATAGCTTCCAGCTGGACTACCTTCTAAAGCCAGTGGCTTCCGCAGTTATAGCGGAGCCACTGGCTTTTTGCTTGCGGGCTGCAGCCCTGATTTGGCCGCCTAGAGGTAACCTCATCTGCCAATCCGGCTAGTCGGGCGCGCATTCTGTCAGGTTTGGGCGGTTGGCACATTTCGTGTCCATCGCCGCCGCAGGAGTTTTTACTTCATATTACCCAAAACATCCATTTTCCCATTTCAACCAATGGCACTGAGCATTAAACCGCTGGCCGACCGCGTGGTCATCAAAGCCGCCGCCGCCGAAGCCACCACCAAGTCTGGCATCATCATCCCCGATACTGCCAAGGAAAAGCCCCAGCGTGGCGAAGTAGTAGCCGTGGGTGAAGGCCGCACCGCTGATAGCGGCAGCCTCATCAAGCCCCAGGTGAAAGAAGGCGACCAGGTGTTGTACGGCAAGTGGACCGGCACTGAAATCACCTTGGACGGTGAGGACTACCTCATCATGCAGGAGAAAGACATTTTGGCCGTTCTCTAGCCTACCGCCTGCATTGGCGACCCATCTCTCTAATACTCTAACTTGCCCACCATAATGGCTAAGAACATTCAATTTGATACCGAAGGCCGCGACCGCTTGAAGCGCGGCGTGGATAAACTGGCGAACGCCGTTAAAGTAACCCTCGGCCCAAAAGGTCGTAACGTCATCATTGACAAGAAGTTCGGCGCTCCTTCCATCACGAAGGACGGCGTAACGGTTGCCAAAGAAATTGAGTTGCGCGACCCCATCGAGAACATGGGTGCCCAGTTGGTAAAGGAAGTAGCTTCGAAAACGGCCGACCAGGCTGGCGACGGCACCACCACGGCTACCGTATTGGCCCAGGCCATTTACACGGCTGGCTCGAAGAACGTAGCCGCCGGCGCTAACCCCATGGACCTGAAGCGCGGTATCGACAAGGCCGTGCACGCCGTGGTAGCCAACCTGAAGGCCCAGTCGAAGCCGATTGCCAACAGCGCCGAAATCGCACAGGTAGGTACCATCTCGGCCAACAACGACGCGGAAATCGGCAAGATGATTGCCGATGCTATGGATAAGGTTGGTAAAGAAGGTGTTATCACGGTAGAAGAAGCCCGTGGCACCGAAACCGAAGTGAAAACGGTAGAAGGTATGCAGTTTGACCGCGGCTACCTGTCGCCCTACTTCGTGACCAACCCCGAGAAGATGGAAGCGGAGTTCGAGAACCCCTACATCCTCATCTACGACAAGAAAGTGAGCACCATGAAGGAGCTGCTGCCCGTGTTGGAGCAAGTGCTTCAGACTGGCAAGCCCCTGCTCATCATCTCGGAAGATGTTGATGGTGAGGCGCTTGCTACCCTGGTGGTAAACAAGCTGCGCGGCTCGCTGAAAATCGCGGCCGTAAAGGCTCCCGGCTTCGGCGACCGCCGCAAGGCTATGCTCGAAGACATTGCTACCCTCACGGGTGGTACGGTAATTTCGGAGGAGCGCGGCTACAAGCTGGAAAATGCTACCTTGGATTACCTCGGCACGGCTGAGAAAATCATCATTGACAAAGACAACACCACGATTGTCAATGGCAAAGGTCAGAAGGACGACATCACGGCCCGCATCAACCAGATTAAGGCCCAGATGGAAACCACTACCTCCGACTACGACAAGGAGAAGCTGCAGGAGCGCTTGGCCAAGCTGAGCGGTGGCGTGGCCATCCTCTACATCGGTGCCAGCACGGAGGTAGAAATGAAGGAGAAGAAAGACCGCGTAGACGATGCCCTGCACGCTACCCGCGCCGCCGTTGAGGAAGGCGTGGTGCCCGGCGGTGGTGTAGCCCTGGTGCGTGCCATTGAGGCGCTCGACGCGGTGCAAACGCTGAATGGCGACGAGCGGACTGGTGTTAACATCATCCGCACGGCCCTCGAAGCGCCGCTGCGCACCATCGTGCAGAACGCCGGTGGCGAAGGCTCGGTAGTAGTGCAGAAAGTGCGCGACGGCCAAGGTGACTTTGGCTACAACGCCCGCGAGGACCGCTACGAGAACCTGACGGCCGCTGGTATCATCGACCCGACTAAAGTAACCCGCCTGGCGCTCGAGAACGCTGCTTCTATCGCCGGCTTGCTGCTGACGACCGAAGCCGTTATCTCGGACGAGCCTGAGCCGAAGGACGGCGGTGCCGGCCACGGCGATGCTGGCATGGGCGGTATGGGTGGCATGGGCGGCATGATGTAGACCGCAGATTCAAACGGATTAAACGGATTTCGCAGATACGCCGGCTGCGCCGGCTGATTTTCGTTCGCTTTTGGTTTGTTTGAGACAATAGAAAGCCCCGCTGGACGATGTCCGGCGGGGCTTTTTGCGCAGTAGCGCGAAGTTTCACTTCGTGCGCTCGCGAAGCGAGCATCTCGCGTTTGGGCCGCTTAAGCCAGGCGGCGCGGTCCCGCCTGCTCGCTGCGCTCGCGCGCCAAACGGAAGCTTCGCGCTACTGTACGGCCGGAGCGGGATAGTTGCGCGCGTCCATCATCTTAGCCAGGCGGCCGCTGATGAGGAATAGGATTGCCGCCGCCACGGCGGCTGACACCACGAATACCAGGAAGAAGTCGTAGAGATTGGTGATGTGGAAGCCCAGCAGCACGGGGGCGGGCTTGGTCGATTTGGGGTCGGGATAGAGGCTGCTCATGTAGCCGGCCAGGTAGTTGGCGGCGGCATTAGCCAAAAACCAGACGGCCATTAAAAGCGAGCTGAACTTGGCGGGCGCGAGCTTATTAACCAGTGACAAACCAATGGGCGACAAACACAGCTCACCAATGGAGTGGAAGAAATAGAGCGCCACCAGGAAGAACATGCTCACCTTCACGCCCGGCTGCAGGTTGTGCACGCCGAAGCACATCACCAGGTAGCCCAGGGCCAGCAG
>CAXTFI010000088.1:0-19260 GCA_964243255.1 uncultured Hymenobacter sp. | reverse complement strand
TGCTCCACTGCTGGCCGGTGCTGTAGTCGTGGTCGGCGTAGTTGCGCAGCCGAATTTCGATGGGGTCTACCCCGAGGCGGGCGGCCAGGTCATCCATCGAGCATTCCAGGGCGAAGGAGCCGGGCGCTTCGCCGGGGGCGCGCATGAATGTCGACGTCATCACGTTGGCCCGCGCCATCTCGTAGCTCGCCTCGAAGGTGGGGCAGGCGTAGAGCAGGTCGATGATTTTGGAGTTCGACTCAGCATACTCATCCCAGGGCGAAGTCGTCGAAACCTTCGTATGAATGAGCGAAGTGAGCTTGCCATCGGCCGTGGCGCCGAGCTGCAGGGTCTGGGTCTGGTCTTCGCGGTGGCCCATGCTGGTAAACTGCTGCTTGCGCGTGAGCATCAGCTTCACCGGCCGGCCCACGGCCTTGGCGGCCTGCACCGTGAGCACGGTGTGCGGCCAGCACGAGCCCTTGCAGCCAAAGCCGCCGCCCAGGTACTTGGTTATCACGCGCACCTGCTCGCGGGGCAGGCCCGTCATGGCTACCAGCGTGGTTTGGGTGCGGGTCACGCCCTGCGTCGATTCGTATACCGTGAGGCGGTCGGGCGCTTCCCAGTGGGCCGTGGTTGAGCCCGGCTCCATGGGGTTGTGGTGGTAAATGGGGTGCGTATAGGTGGCCGTGAGCTGAATGGGTGCGCCGGCAAAAGCCGTTTTGGCATCGCCACGCCGCTTGTGGCCGTCCTCTTTGCCATCCTGCACCTGCGCCGGGTTGAAGAGCTTGGCGCGGGGGTCAAGGAAGGTGGCAATGGGCTGTTCTGCTTGCTGATACGTCACTTTCACCAGCGTAGCCGCGTGCAAGGCGTGGTCGAGCGTGTCGGCCACTACCAGGGCCACGGGCTGCGCCGCGTAGAAAATCTCGTCGCCGGTCAGGGGCATAAAGCCCATCGGGGCGCTGGTGTCTTTTTTGCCCTGGTCGTCGTTGGGCGTTTTAGCCAGCTTGGGCAGGTTTTGGTGCGTGAGCACGGCAATCACGCCCGGCTCGCGCATGGCCACCGACGTGTCGATACGTTGAATCTTGCCCTTAGCTATCGTGCTGGTAGCCAGCACGCCATAGGTGAGGCCGGGCAGCGGAATCTCGGCCGAGTACTTAGCCTTGCCGGTTACCTTCTCGCGGCCCTCCACGCGCACAAGAGGCTGGCCGACGAAGCCGCCGAGCTGGTCAAAAAATTGCGACTCAGTATTCATTTAACAGGTATCATTTAACAGTTAACAATTTTTCTGGCCAGACTTGCGGAGCCTGCACAATCAACGGCTTTATCATTCTAAGCTGCTTTATCCCTACTTATTGAGTAACAGCCTGTTAAATAATAGATGTTAATTGCTAAACGGCCTCAAGCAGTGCCCGCACGATGGTGCGTTGCGCTAGCTCGACCTTGAATTTATTGTGCTCGCGGGGCGAGGCATCGCGCACGGCCAGGGCAGCGGCAGCGCGGAAGTTTTCTTCCGTGGGGGCTTTGCCCACGAGGGCTTTCTCCACGGCCGGCACGCGCCACGGCACGGTGCCCACGCCGCCCAGCGCCACCCGCGCCGAGCGGATGACGCCACCCTGCACATCGAGGCCCACCGCCGCCGACACCAGCGCGTAGGCGTACGAGGCGCGGTCGCGCACCTTGAGGTAGTGCGACTTACGGGCGTGCGCCGCCGCCGGAATAGTGATGGCCGTGATGATGTCGCCGGGCTGCAGCTCGTTTTCGATGTGCGGCGTTTTGCCCGGCAGCTTGTAGAAGTCGGCTAGCGACACGCTGCGCGTGGCGCCCTTGGCGTTCTCAATGCTGAGCTTGGCTTCGAGCGCCACCAGGGCCACGCACAAATCGGAGGCGTGGGTGGCAATGCAGCTCGGGCTGCCCCCCAAAATGGCCAGGTTGCGGTTGTCACCATCCTGCGCGGGGCAGCCCGAGCCGGGCACGCGCTTGTTGCACGGAAAAGCCACGTCGCGGAAGTAGCCGCAGCGGGTACGCTGGAGCAGGTTGCCGCCCATGCTGGCCATGTTGCGCAGCTGCGGCGAGGCCGAGGCCAGCAGCGCCTGCGACACCACTGGGTAGTTTTGCACCACCAGCGGGTGCTCGCCCACGTCGCTCATGCGCTCGAGCGCGCCGATGCGCAGGCCCGTAGCGGCGTTTTCGATGCCCAGCAGCGAGAGTTTATTTAAGTCAACCAGCAAGGAATGCTGCTCAATGTTCGACTTCATCAGGTCGATGAGCGAGGTGCCCCCGCTGATGAAGGCCGCTTGCTTATCGGCTTGGGCTGCGGTAGCCGCTTCCTTAGTCGAAGCAGCCTGGGTGTAGGCAAAATTATTCATTTTCCAATTTAGAATGAGGAGTGAAGAATGAAGAATTGAAGCTGCGGAAACTGAAAAGTCAATTCCTCATTCTCAATTCCCAATTCTAAATTCAAGGCTTAAGCCTTACCAGCTACTTCGCGCACGGCGGCCAGGATGTTGGGGTAGGCGCCGCAGCGGCAGAGGTTGCCGCTCATCCACTCGCGGCACTGGTTGTCGGTGGTGGCGTGGCCTTCTTTCACGCAGGCCACGGCCGACATGATTTGGCCAGGGGTGCAGTAGCCGCACTGAAAGCCGTCGTGCTTGAGGAACGCCTCCTGCATGGGGTGCAGCTCGTCGCCCTTGGCCAAGCCCTCGATGGTTTGAATCTGCTTGCCCTGGCTCATCACGGCCAGCGTGAGGCAGGCGTTAACCCGCTTACCGTCAACCAGTACCGTGCAGGCGCCGCACTGGCCGTGGTCGCAGCCTTTCTTGGTGCCCGTCAGGTCCAGGTACTCGCGCAGGGTATCGAGCAGCGTGGTGCGGGGCTCCAGGCGCAGGTTGCGCACCTGCCCGTTGATGGTTAGGCTCAGGTTGGTTTGACCCGAAAGAATGGGGCTGGCGGGGGCCATTTTATCGGCCAGCGCCTCGGCCTGGCTGGCAATGGGCGGAGCCAGCGCCACCCCCAGCAAGCCGCCGGTTTGCTTGAGAAAAGAGCGGCGCGAAGGGCCAGTCGGCGAGGAGCCAGCCGCGTCGGGGGTATGGTCGTCGGAATGCATAGGGGCAGCGGCTAGAAAGCAATGGGCTGAATAGTGTCCTTAGTACGCGTAAACCCCATTGCCTGTTCGCCTGGTTTTCAACTCACTGCTGCAGTTGCACAGGCGGCGCTCACTTAAGCTCCGTCGCAGCCTTGACTAAGGCGCTCAGCGGCACGAAGCTAGCGAAAATCGCGCGCGGGCCGCCCACAAAAAAGCCCGCCCCAAGTAGGCAGGCTGGGTTTGGCAGGCCGCACTGCGACCGCCCTTAGTGCGAATGCCGGGTGCCCCACTTGGGGTTGTAGCGCGCGCCGCCAAACAGGTATAGCATAATGGCCCGCGAGTAGCGAAACACCAGCGGCGTGGATACCAGCGTAATGACGGTAACAGCTACCACGTAGACCCACGAATCGGGGTCGTTAAAGAGATAATACAGCAAAATACCCACCACTGCAAACGTGCCCACCGCAAAGCCGAAGCTGATATACATGGCCCCGAAGTAGAAGCCTGGCTCCGGCTCAAACGTTTGCCCGCACACGGGGCACTCGGCCGGCATGTCGGTAAACTTGGTGAGGCTGGTGGCCGCGTGCGAAAACAGCTTGCCCTGGTGGCAGCGCGGGCAGCGCAGCGCCAGCAAAGCCAGCGTAGAAGACTCGATGGGAGCGCCCGAAGTAGCCATAAGAATTGAAATACTAGTGAATGACCGGGCAAAGGTACCGGCCGCCCTACCCCCCTGCCAGAGCCGCGCACGGGCAAAAGCCGCACAAATCAACGCTGCCGCCGGAAGGCCTCGGGGGTACTCCCTACGTGTTTTTTGAAAGCCCGGCTGAAGTACGATGCATCGTCGTAGCCCAGGGCGGCGGCTACCTCAGCCACCGGGCTGGCGGCGTGGCGCAGCAGGCGCTGGGCCTCGGCCATCACCCGCGCCAGAATGAGGTCGCGGGCCGGGTGCCCCACCACCCGCCGGCAGATAGCCGTGAGGTGATTAGGGGTAACACTCAACTGCTCAGCATAATACGCCACCGTCTTTTGCTCCCGAAAATGCTGATTGAGCAGCGCGCTGAACGCCCGCACCTGCTGGCCGCCCAGCGCCGCCGCGGGCGCAGGGGCCGCCGGGTAGTGGCGCGCCGCCAGCTCCAGCACCAAAAACAGGTAGGCGGCCACCACTTCGTCATCGGGCGCGGCGGGCGGGCCCACCTCCCGCCACAGCTGGTCGAGCAGCGGGGCCACGGCATTGGCTGGCGCGGGCAGGTAGCACACCGGCGCGTGGCGCGCATCAAAAAACGGGTAGCTTTGCAAGCGCCCAGCCGCGTAGCGCCGCTGGTAAAACCCAGCCTCGAAAAACACGATGTAGCCAGCCGCATCGGCGCTCAGCTCCCAGCCGTGCACCTGCCCCGGCGCCAAGAAAAACAGTGCGCCCGGCCGCAAGGCATATCCTTGTAAATCAATGGTATGCGTACCACTGCCGTGGGTGATATAAAGCAGCAAATAAAAGTCGTGCGCGTGCGGCGCGCTCACCCCCGGAAACTGCGCCGCGTGGGCTTCGAGCCGCTGCACGTAGTAGGGCCGGCGCGCGGCGGGGGCCGCGGGTAGCGGCGGCGGAAAGGCCGCCAGGGGCAGCACGGGCAGGGTGGCGGGCTTCATAGGGCGGTTAAGTAAAGAAGCATACGCAGCGGCAAAGACATTCAGAAGAAGTTTCCGGTTACGTCCAGTAGATTCGCATCTGGTTAATTCCTACTGGCTTATCACTCTTCTCATATGAATGTTCGCTACCTTCTGCTAGGGGGCATAGTCCTGCTGAGCTGCAAAAAACAGGCGGGGCCAACGGCCGACTTCTCTTATACCGGCACGCTGCAAAACTTCACCCCTCTTCAGTTTAATAACCTCTCGTCGGGGGCGCAGACCTATAGCTGGGATTTTGGCGACGGAACCGCGACCTCCAGCGACCAAAGCCCCAGCCACACATTTCGCCGGGCGGGCACCTACCAGGTAGCGCTGACTGCGGCCGGCGATGGGGGCGCTACCACCAAAAAACAAGTGCTCACGCTCGCTCAAGCCGATACGGTATCAGCAATTATCGCTACTGTTACGGGTAACTACCTGTTCACCAAGAGACTATTCAATTGCTATGGTGCTGGCTGCGCCGGGCCCTACGCAGAGCCGTGCAACGTGACTATGACCGTGAGCCGCGCCGGCAACAATGTGCAGATTGAGGCTATTACGCCAACGCTTCCGCTGATTAATTCCAACCAGTACTACCAGTTCTTTACCCTAACGGGTGTTTCGGCCGCCAACCGGCTGGAAGCCCGCTTTAAGCGCGATACAGATAGCCTGGTGTTTACCAGGGGCTCGGGTGGCTCGGGTGGCGGCAACTCGTGGACGTACTACGGCAAACGCGTGCGGTAGCCCCGCCCTTGGCAAGGCAAAAGAAACGGCCCGGTCACTAGTGACCGGGCCGTTTCTTTTGCCTGTTGCTGGCGATACTGCCAGCAACATCCCGTTGGACCTGCTGCCTCCTATCGCGCGTCCGGGTTGGGCTTGTTCTCGCGGCGCTCCACGGTGCCTTTGGCGGCCTGCTGCATGGGGTTCTGGGGCTGCTGAGCGTTGTTGCCGGCCTGGCCCGCCTGGAAGATGTCGAAGCGCGAGGGCGTGGGCTGGCGCGGGTAGGCGTTGTTGCTCAGGTCGGTGTCGGCGGTTTGCTGGAAAGGGTCGATAACGAACGACACCACGTTTTTGGGCGACACGATGAGCTTGGTTACCTGCTCGTTGTTTTTGCGCCAGATTTCGGCCGGAATCGTCATCAGCTCCGTGCTGTTGTCGTCGTAGGTCATTTGCAGCACCACGGGCATTACCAGGCCGCCCACGTTGTGCAGGCTCAGCTCATACACGTTCAGGTTGCTGCCGAGGCGCGTTTGCTGTTCGGGGCTGAGGCCGCTTAGGTACTGGGTGTAGCGCTGCTGGTCGGCGGCGCTCACCGTGAGCGGGTCGTAGCTGTTGTAAAAATCCTTGAGCTCGGGCTTGTCATCAACGGCGGTTTGCTTGATGTCGGTGGCGTTGCGCTGGGCCGAAATGCTGGCTACCTGCGCCTTACGCTCGTTTTGGAGGCGCGTGCTTTCCACGCTGGGGTTGCGGGTGTTGGGGCGGTAGTACTTCACGCCATCGAGCGAGATATCGCAGCGGTCGGTGCCGTAAAACCAGCCGCGCCAGAACCAGTCGAGGTCCACGGCCGAGGCGTCTTCCATGGTGCGAAAAAAGTCGGCCGGCTGCGGGTGCTTGTAGGCCCAGCGCTGGGCGTAGGTCTTGAACGCGTAGTCAAACAGCTCGCGGCCCATCACCGTTTCGCGCAGGATGTTGAGGGCGGTGGCGGGCTTGCCGTAGGCGTTGTTGCCAAACTGCAATACCGACTCCGAGTTGGTCATAATCGGGCTTTGCAGGGTCTTGTCGGTGCGCATGTAGTTCACAATATCCCTAGGCTCGCCGCGGCGGCTGGGGTAGTTGCGCTCCCACTCCTGCTCGGTCAGGTACTGGCAAAAGGTGTTGAGGCCCTCGTCCATCCAGGTCCACTGGCGCTCATCCGAATTCACAATCATCGGGAAGAAGTTGTGGCCCACTTCGTGGATAATCACCGAAATCATCCCGTATTTGCGGTCGGCCGAGTAGGTGCCATCCTTCTCCGGGCGGCCCCCGTTAAAGCAAATCATCGGGTACTCCATGCCGCCCACCGGCCCGTGCACCGAAATGGCCACCGGGTAGGCGTAGGGAATGGTGTACTTCGAATACGTTTTGATGGTGTGCGCCACTACCTCTGTCGAGTACTGGCCCCACAGCGGGTTGCCCTCCTTGGGGTAGTAGCTCATGCAAAGCACGGGCTTGCCGGCCTGCGTGATTTCCAGGGCATCCCAGATGAATTTGCGCGAGCTGGCCCAGGCAAAGTCGCGCACGTTTTTGGCGGCAAAGGTCCAGGTTTTGGTGCCCGTGGCGCGGCTGCTTTCGTTGCGGGTGGCCTCGTCCTGGCTCACGATGAGCACCGGCTTCTTGGCATTTTTGGCCTGCGCCAGGCGCTTCATTTGCGCGGCGCTGAGCACCTGCGCGGCGTTTTGCAGCGTGCCGGTAGCGCCCACAATGTGGTCGGCGGGCGCGGTGATGCTCACGCGGTAGTCGCCGAAGGGCAGCGTAAACTCGCCGTTGCCCAAAAACTGCTTGTTCTGCCAGCCCGTGGCATCGGAGTAAACGGCCATGCGCGGGTAAAACTGCGCCATTTCGTAGAGGTAATTCTTATCCTCCGGGAAGTACTCGTAGCCGCTGCGCTCATTGATTTTCAGCTGGTTGCTGATGTTGTAGCTCCACTTCACCCCAAACGACACCGCCTGGCCCGGCCGCAGCGGCGTGGGCAGGTCGATGCGCATCATGGTGTGGTTGATGGTGTACTTGAGCGCCTGGCCGCCGGCGCTGGTAACGGCCGCAATCTGGTAGCCGCCGTCAAACTCGGCGGTGGCCAGCTGGCCGTCCAGGTCCTGAAACGAGAGCCGGCCGTTGCTCACCTGCCCCACGTTGGTGGAGGCCGTAATGGAGTTTTTGGCCAGAATGTTCTGGTCGAGCTGCACCCACAGGTAGGGCAGCACATCGGGCGACAAGTTTGTGTAAGTAATTGTCTCCGAGCCAGTTATGGCCTGCTTCTGGTCATCAAGGCTCACCTTGATGTTGTAATCGGCGCGCTGCTGCCAGTACTTAGCGCCGGGCGCGCCGCTGGCGGTGCGGTACTCGTTGGGGGTAGGCAGCTCGGTGCCAAGCTGGGCAAATTTATCGGTGCCGGAATTCGTTGTCTGAGCCTGGGCCAAGGCCGGGGCCAGCAACAGCCCCAGCCCGGCGGCCAGTAGCGAAATGCGCATAGAAAATGGGTAAAGGAGATTCAAGCGGTAAAGTCGGCGAAGATAAGCCGGGGGTTGCGGCTAGTCGGCAGTGAGCAGTGAGCAGTGAGTAGTGAGCAGTGAGCAGTGAGTAGTGAGCAGTGAGCAGTGAGCAAAAGAACGTCATGCTGACGACAGGAAGCATCTCGCCCGCCTCGTTGAATCATTGTTCTATTGATGCGGGCGAGATGCTTCCTGTCGTCAGCATGACGTTCTTTTGCTCACTGCTCACTGTTCACTGCTCATTATTAACTACTTACTGCTCATCTGCAAAAGCAACAGCGTGGCTACGCCCAGCGCCGCGCCGCTCACGGTGAGCAGCCAGTCGCGCCGGGCCACGCCTACCATGCGCAGCAGCACAAAGCCTAGCAGCAGGATAATGCTTACCACCAGCAGCTGGCCCAGCTCCACGCCCAGGTTAAACGATAGCAGCTCGGCCACCGGGCGGCGCTGCGCACCCAGCAATGCCCGCAGGTAGTTGGAAAAGCCCAGGCCGTGGATGAGCCCAAACGCAGCCGCCAGCGCGTTGGGCGCCGACCACAGCACCGATTTTTCGTGGCGCGACCGCCGGGCCAGGGCCGGGCCGGCCTGCCCCATATTGACCAGCGCGGTGAGGATGATGGTAACCGGAATCAGGGTTTCGACCACGGCCGCGTTCACGCCCACCACGCCCAGCGTGGCCAGCGCCAGCGTGATAGAGTGGCCCACCGTGAAGCTCGTGACCAGCGCCACCACGCGCCGCCAGTCGGCCAGCACGTAGGGCGCGCACAGCGCCAGCAAAAACGTGAGGTGGTCGGTGGCCTGCCAGCTGCAAATGTGCAGAAACCCCAGTTGGAGGTAGGTAGTGAAAACGGACATCGGCGGTAAATTTCACCAAAAATCCCGCAACATCCTGCCGAAGCTCAAAAGCGCACTTTGTTGAGTTATCGTCTTGTTGTTGAGCGCTGAGCGAACTACAGTAAATACGCAATTAAAAAGAACGTCATGCTGAACCCAGTGCAGCATGACGTTCTTTTTACCAGGATACTCCTGTCAAGCTATTCCCGCACGAGGCGGCGCACTTCGACGCTGCCGCTGGCGGTGCGGGCTTGCAGCACGTACACGCCGGCCGGCAGGGCCGCGAGGTTGAGGGCCTGCGGCTGGGTGAGGGCAGCCGGGGCTAGCGTGCTGCTATATACTTGCTGGCCAAGGACATTGGTGATGCGCAGCTGCACGGCCTCGCGGTAGCCGGTGAGCGCCAGGATAAGCTGGCCGCTGGGCGTGGGGTTGGGATAGAGCGTGAGCGTAGTGGCGGCCTGGGCCGGGGTGGTGGCCGTTACGACAGCAGCCGGAGCCCCTTTCACCACCACATTTTTCAGGAAGGCGTAGCGCGGCGTGCCGGTGCTGCCGCAGGCAAAGTAGACCCGGAAGGTCAGCGTTTGGCCGCCCGCCAGGCTCACGCCCGTGCTGCCGTTGAGCACGAGGTGGTACACGTTGGTGGGGCCAGTGGTTTGGTTGGGCAGCACGATGGGCGCGCCAAACGCGCCGTAGGCCGTGCTGGTCACGCCATTGCCGGTGCCCCCGCTCACGTCGGTCGAGTCCGCCACGAAGCCCGACTTCGAGTACACCACCGCCAGCTTGGTATTGGAAGCCGTGTTGTAGAAGGCCGAGGAGAGCAGCACCGAGTCGAGGCGCACCGTGCCGGTGGCCGTGGTCGTGACCGTAAACTGCTCGTAGTAGTTGCGTTTCAGCGTGCCGCCCACGGCCGTCCAGGTGCCATCGCCGTTGGCCGTGGCCCCGAGGGCCTGGCCAAACTTGGTCGAGTACGCGGGCACGGTGGCCAGCGTGGTGCCGTTCGACACATATAATGCCTTGAGGGTGGGCACCGTAGCCACCAGCCGCACCGAGCGCATAGCCGTGCTGTCCTGGGCACTGCGCGTGAGCGGCCAGGAGATGAGCGGGTCCGACTGCGGGGCCGCCGTGGTGAGGCGAGCCCCGGTCACGGCCACGCTCACGGTAGTAGCACCGGAACTCACGTGGGTGATGTTGCCGCTAAACGTGCCCGCGGCGGCCGCGTTCAGGCGCACGCTTAGGGTGGTGCTGGCAATGGTATTGGCCGTGGGCGTGAGCACGAGGGGTGTGCCCGCGCCCGTCCAGGTAGTGCCGCCGTTGGTCGAGAGCTCGAAGTTGGCCGGCGGCGTAATTGTCAGGTTACCAGTGATATTCGCGCCCGCCACGGTGTACGTTTGCGCGGCCGAGGTGCCCGCGCTGTACTGCGTAAAGGCGGTTAGCGCCGTGGTTGAGGTCGTGATGGTGGGAACGCTCGACACCACAATGGCCGGCGTGGTATGCGTGGCCAGGCCCGCCTTCGAGGCCACCACTTTGTAGTAGTAAGCCGTGCCGGCAGCCGGCAGCGCGTCGGCGGCGCTGAAGTTGTAGAGCGAGTCGGTAGCCGCCGTGCGGGTGCTCAGCAGCGTAAAGTTGATATTATCCGCCGAGCGCATCAAATCATACTTGATGCCCGTCATCGCCCAACTGATGTTCCACTGAATGGTAGTTTGGGTGGCGCCCTTGGTGGCTTGCAGGTTCGCCACCGCAATGTCGGGGGTGGCGTAGCTGCCAAAGCCGGCGGCCACGGTGGTGGGGTCCCAGGCGGCGGCCACGGCCGTGCCGGTGGCGCTGCCCGTGCCGGTGCCGGTGCCAAACAGGCGCGCCAGTGAATACTGCACCGTGTCGGCCGGGGCCAGCTGCTGCGACCAGCTCACGCGCTGGCTGGTGTTGGCAAGGTGGCCGTCGAAATACGTGGTTTTAAACTCGCCAAACGTGATTTTCGACACGTCGGTGCCGGCGTCCCACACTACCCAGCCGGCGGGCTGAATCTCGTCGACCCCAATCTTGGTTTTAGAGAAAATAACCTTGTTGTGCGTGAGCGTGCCGGCCGCTTCCGAAAAGCCGGTCGAGTTTTGCCAGGGCCGGCCCAGGTAGTAGCGCGTGGTGCCGTTGTTGGACGGGATTTTGGCGTTGCGAAACAGGTAGCCATAGGCCTGGGTGGGCGGCGTGTTGGCGGCCGTGATGTAGGAGCTGGCCGTGGAGCCAGCCACTACCCGCGTCTTGGCATAAATCACGCAGTTGTCGAAGATGGCGATGGCGCTGCCGAAGATAAAGTCCACATTGCCATCAATGTAGCAGTCCTTGAAGTAGTGGCGCGACACCGCCCCGCCGCTCTCAAAAGTCAGCAGCGTATCCTGGTTGCCCATGAAGCGGCAGTTTTTGAAGGCCGCCCGGTCGGCATACAGGCTCACGGCCACCGCCTGCGAGCCATCGCCGAAGGAGTTGACAAACGTGAGGTTGAGGGCCGAGAAGTCGGTGGCATTCACCACGATGCTGCCCGAGCCACCCGTGCCCAAGGTACCGCCTTGGCCATTGGGCGTCAGGTTGTTATCATTCCAGGTAAGAATGGTATTGGCCACGCTTTGACCCACAAACTGCAAAAAGGGCTTGTTGCTGGGCACCGTCACCTTCTCAGTATAAATGCCGTCCTTGATGTAGATGGTGTAGGCGGCGGTGCGCCCGGTGGGGGCCGCCGTCACGGCCGCCTGCACGGAGGTATAGTTGCCGGTGCCGTCCTTGGCCACGGTCACGTCGTAGGCATACAGGCGGGTACTGATAGTGCTGAGCAGCAAAAAGCCCAGCAACGCCCAAAAGCGGGCGGCTGGGCTCTTCCTGGCAACGCGGGTAGAGACTGCTGTCATGGGGGAAAAGAAAAAAGTGGGTGGGAATGGGGCTCAATAGTAGCTCCTTAGGCCTAAGAGCAATACTATTTTTGCAGTCTTTATTTATGCAAACGTTGCCGGCAACGTTGCCAGCGGCCAGCAGCCCATAGCTGCGCCCAAGGTCGGTTTTGCGAGGGCGCGTCGGGCGGTAGCAGCTGGGCTTTACCTTGCGGCCCCTTGGCAAACCTCATCTTCTTTTTATGCTAAAACAGCTACTCGTTGCCGCGCTGCTTTGCCTGGGTTTTGGCCCGGCCTGGGCGCAAAATCCCGTTACCGACGAAAGCCTGGCCTCGCAGCAGCTCAAGCAGCGCCTGCGCGCCCAATACCTCACCAACGACACGGCCCAGGCCATTATCACGCTCTACGGCAAGCGGCAGGCGGGCGGCGTTGGCTGGGTGGTAGCGGCGCTGCTCTCGGCCGTGCGCGCTGGCACGGCTAGCACCAGCACTCCCAGCTACGGCGGCTACGGCCCGCAGCAAGACACGGGCAGCAACTTGGGGGCGGCCTTTCTCGTCGCTACGCCCCTTGTGGCCTACGGCGTGGGCAAGGTGGTGCACTACAGCAATGCCAACCTCAACCGCGTGCTCACGGCCTACGCGGCCGGCCAGCCCCTGCCCCACTCGCTGCGCCGCAAGCTGCGGCCCCGGTTTTTCAAGGCCCCGATTATTCAGTACAAAAAGGTGAAATACAAATCAGTTAACTAACTTACTATCAATACTTTATGCGTTTATTAGTATGCTTGGCAGCCGCGCTGCTGCTGGCGCTGCCGCTGGCCGCGCAAACCAGCCCGCTACCTGCCCCACCCCTCGGGGCCGCGGCCGCCGACTCGGGGGCGGTGCTCGTGTTCAACAACTGGTATCTGCCACGCTATCAGGCCGGTACCAGTGCCGGAGCGGATACTACCGGGGCACTGCTCTCGCTGTTTCGCAAGCGGCGCTACGCGGGCTTTTTGTTTGAGATTCCGCTTATGGCGGGCCTGCTGCTGGCCATCCCGATTGCCAGCACCGACAGCCGGGGGCAGCAGCACGTGGCCAGCGAGGCCATTTCGCCCCCGCTGGGCAGCGCCATCCTGGTGGCTACGGTAGCGGGCTTCATTGTGCATGCTAACCGCTTCAACAAGAGCCACTTGATTGCCGTTGACCGGGCCTACGCGGCGGGGCAGCCTATTCCGGCCCGCTACCGCCACCTGCTCACCGACCGGCACTTTGCCGAAGCCGCCGTGCTGCGCGAGTCTATTGCGCAGCAGCAGGCCCGCGAGCAGGCAGGGGCTGCCCCAGCCCGGTAGCAATAAAACGGCGCTGCTCCCGGCGGCCGCTACTGGCTAACCTTGTTACTGTCAGATAATTCGCTTAACTTACTGTGGTCAACACGCCTGGCGCGGCCCTGCCAGGCATGAAACTTATTCCCCACTTTTCTTGCGTTTGGCCCCATGGAAACTGCGCTCGAACAAATTCGCGAACAGCAAAAACAAATCTGGGACACGTTTTCGCCCGGCTGGAAAAAATGGGATACCTGGACCATGAATTTCCTGCGCCCCATGGGCGAGGCGATTGTGGAGGCGCTTCACATCACCGACCACGACCAGGTGCTGGACGTGGCTACCGGCACCGGCGAGCCCGGCCTCACCATTGCGCGCCAAGCCCAGCACGGCCACGTAGTAGGCCTCGACCTCTCGCCGGGCATGCTGGCCACGGCCCGCGAAAACGCCGCCCGGCAGGGCATTCCCAACTACGAAACGGCGGTGGGCGATGTCTGCGAGCTGCCCTTTGAGGCAAACCAGTTTGACTCCATCAGCTGCCGCATGGGCTTCATGTTTTTCCCCGATATGCTGCTGGCAGCCAAGGAGATGCACCGCGTGCTGAGGCCTGGTGGGCGGCTGGCCACCAGCGTGTGGGCCACCCCACCCCAAAACCCCTGGATAACGACCATGATGCGCACCATCTCGGCCCACTTGTCGCTGCCGGCCCCCGCCCCCAACGCGCCCGGCATGTTTCGCTGCGCCCAGCCCGGTATGCTGGCGGGCCTGCTGCAAAAGGCCGGCTTTCGTAGCATCCAGGAGCAGGAGGTGACGGGCGCCATCGACTTCACCACCCCCGATGAATACTGGCAGAATATGACGGATATCGCCGCGCCCGTAGTTGCCGCCCTGAGCCGGGCCGACGCGGCTACCAAATCGGCCATCAAGGAGGACGTAGCGGCGGCTTTGGAGCAGAAAAGGGAGGGTGGCAAGATTCACCTGCCGTTTGGCTCGCTGGTTCTTTCGGCGGAGAAGGGCTAACTGCGGGCTGCTATAGCCAGGTTTTTAGGTAGTTACTAGCATTGGGCAGGCATTGCCGACGCTGGTAGCGCTTGGCCTAAGCCAGGGCAAGCACTACCAGCGTCGGCAATGCTTAGTCGCTGTGCAGGCGGCGAGCACAACTACCTCCAGCTAGCCACGGTAGCAGGGGGGTCGGCCCGTGGCCGGCCGCCATTTGTAGTGCCCGCACGTGGGCAGCAGGCCCAGCGGTGCGCCACAGCTAAGGCTGATTCAGCTAGCTCGCACTGGTTGAGGCTAACTCCTCATCGGTAGCAATGGGCAGGTGTTTTTTTGCGACTGCGCCGCGGATGACGCGCCCAAAAGACACAACAGGTAAGTAGCTGGCTTGTAGAAAGCGTACAATACCCGGCATGCGTGAAGAGACTGTCACGAGCTACGTTGCGCTAAACTCGCGCCACCTTAGAGAAACAATCTCGAGCGATGAGGCTGGCTCATTTGCTTAGCAAGTACTTACAATACAGGTACTTGCATCTACTTAAGCCGCAGACCTACCCAGTCGCTTTGGCCCCCGGAAAATAACTGAGCGTGCGCTGCGTCTGCCTCAGCAGCTTTCCTACTAACTCATGAGCTTTTTAAACTCGCTGGCGAAGCAGCTGATGCAGCAGGCTACCATCACGGCAGTGCAACGCATTGCCGCGCATGCCTACCGCCTCACCCTGGCCGGCCCGGCCCTGGCCGATTGGGAGTACCAGCCCGGCCAGACCCTGAATGTATTCTTCGGGCTGAGCGCAGCCGGCGACGCGGCCAGCCTGCGCAAACGCACCTATTCCGTCTGGGGCTACGATGCCGCCACCGCCAGCCTGGAACTAGCCATATGCACCTTTTCTGACGGCCCTGGGGCGCACTGGGCGGCGCATTGCCGCCCCGGCGACCCCGTACACTTTTACGGCCCTGGCGGCAAGTTGCTACTCGATGCTTCGGCACCTGCCTACGCGTTTTTGGGTGATATTTCGTGCCTGGCGCACTTTTATGCGCTCCGGCGCCAGGTGCCCGCCGGCGTTCCCGTTGGCAGTGTCATCCACGCTCGCCACGCCGACGACTGCTTTCCCGACCTGGACGGCAGTACCCCGCTACAGTTCGTTGTGGCGGATACCCTTTCGGCGGCGCAGTACCTCGCGGCCGCGGCGCAAAGCCTACGCTCTACCGCCCCACAAACGCTTATTTACTGGGGTGGGCCCCAGGCCACGTGCGTAGCCGGCCACCGGCTTTTACAGCGGGAATGGAGCTGGCCAGCGCATCTGCTCAAAACCAAGCCCTTTTGGAAGTAAGCACCAAGCGGCTCACGGGTGGCGTAGTCTATTTAGCTTTTGCTCAAGCACTTGAGCAGGCTACTGCGCCCTAGAGCAGTTTCGGAGTCCGGGTACAGCCTGGTTGGGTGCGGACAGCCGGCGTTGAGCCGGCAGCCCGCCCTGTACCCGGACTTCAAAACTGCATTAGGGAGCGAATCAGGGAAGCCCCTAGCGCTCCGTAAGTGGGGAGTGTAGGCACGCGGCCCCCAGCACACCTGAGATGCTGGTGCATTACCACTTAAAACATACCTTGCGGGCTTATCCGTATTCATTGTCTTTTTTACGTATGCATAAGCATTTACTCACATTGAGTCTTCTTTTAAGCACATTTCCCTTTGCTGCTGCGCAAACGGCTCCCAGTGCCTCTACTCTCCCAGCAAAACCTTTTCCGATAGTTGCAACCTCTTCCGACACTGTGCAGGCCATACATCAGCTGTTCAGCAAGCACCGGACGGGTGGGTGGCTGTGGACGGGAGTAGGGGCGGCCTTTGCAACCCGGATTTTGGTTTCCTCGGCTTCCGAAGGGTTTAGCAATGCCGGGGGCACCTTCGTTGGCACCGCCCTACTGGGTGGCATCCCGGCCGGGATTGGGATTGGCAAGCTCTCCCGCTTTAGCGAAGGCACTGAGGAGCAAGTAGTAGCCATGTACCAGAAGAGCAAGCTCCTACCGAGCAACATCAAACGACGGCTCAAAATGAAACACTTTGCCCAATGAGTGGCCGCTAGGCCCATCACGTAGCGAAGAAAAAGCCCCGCCAGCATGACGCTAGCGGGGCTTTTTTTATAAAAATCACCTCTGGCTACTTATGCAACCGGCCGCGGTAGCAGTACTGGCTAGCTTCGGCTCAGGCTACCGCAGCTCCTTGATTTTCAAGCTGCGGAAGGAAACCTGGTGGCCGTGGTCTTGCAGCAGCAGGTGCCCGGCGGGGGCCTGGCCAAAATGCGGCCAGACGTGGTACTTACTGCCCGCCACCAACGCCAGAAAGGCTGGCGAGCCGCGCTCGTAGGCCAGCACCTGAACCCCATTTAAGTAGTGCTCGACGTGGTTATCGGGGTAGACCACCACCCGCCCCACGTTCCAGGTGCCGATGGGTCGCTGGCAGGCCGGCGGTTTAACGGCGGGAATCAGGTCGTAGAGCGAGGCCAGGGTACGGTCGCCGTTGGTACCGAGCTGGGCGTCCGGGTGCCGGGCATCGTCGAGCAGCTGATACTCCAGGCCAATGGGCGAGCCGGGCGTTTGCTCGGCCAGCGTCACGAAGTAGATGACCCCGCTGTTGGCGCCCGGCGTAAGCTGGAACTCGAACGAAAAATCGAAGGCGCGGTACTGCGCCGTCGTGATGATATCGCCCCCGTTGGCCGATTCCTTGCCGTCGGCCGCGAGCGTGGTCAGCGTGCCGTTTGCAATTTGCCAGCCGTGGGTGGGGAAGGCCGGCCCCTTGGCGCTGCGCCAGCCGGCCGCCGTTTTTCCATTGAAGAGCAAGTGCCAGCCCTGGCGGCGCTCGGCTGCCGTCAACGTATTCGGCGCCGGGTCTTCGGCGGCAGCTGCCCGTGGCCGGGCCGGTAAAACCGAACTGCCCAGCAGGAGCGCGCATCCCAGCAGGCAAGGCGCAGCAAGACGGGCCAGCTGAACTAAATGCATCGGTAGTGGTTTAATTCAAGGTGATGTGCATAGCTTGTGTTATGGTTTACACGCAGCATTATTGCGCCAAGTGCGCCAGTGAGCAAATTCGCCGCAACGGCCACAGCGGCGGCCGGGCCAAGTACCACTGCAAAGCCTGCGGCCACCAAGGCTATTTTGAGCCGGCAGCGGTGGAAAAAGCCCGGCAGTACGCGCAGGTAGACCAGTTGCTGTTGGAACGCAACTCGTTGCGCAGCATTGCCCGAGCCACGGGCGTGGCCCGCAACACGATTGCCAAGCGGCTAAAAAAAAGCGCAGCGGCCGGCCCCGCCGTTGCCCCGGCGGCGGCCGAAAAAAGCGCAACGCCGGTGCTGGGAGGCGCTGGAACTCGATGAGATGTGGACGTTCGTGGGGCGCAGGCAGCGCAAGGTGTGGCGCTGGCTGGCGGTGGAGCGCGCCAGCCGGCGCGTGGTGGCCTGGGTGCTGGGCAGCCGGGGCACCGCGACATTGAGGCGGCTCTGGCAGGCGCTGCCCCGCCGTTACCGCCGCCACACGCACTACTTTACCGACGCGTGGCGCGCCTACCCGCAGGTGCTGCCGGCCGCCGCTCACCGCGTCGGCAAGGCCGGTACGCGCGTGGTCGAGGCGCTCAACGGCAAGCTGCGCCACCGCTGCGGCGTGCTCGTGCGCCGCTCCCGCTCGTTCAGCAAATGCCGAACCAGCCACTACAACCGCATAAAAATTGCTAGCGACCAGCATAATTCAGAAATCACCTTAGATTAACCCACTACCCGAAATAAAAAGCCCCGCCAGCCCAACGCCAGCGGAGCTTTCCCACAAACATACAATAACTTACACCGTCGGCAATTCCACATTCTCAAACCGCACGGCACCATCTTCCAGCACTGCTTCTACCACAGCGTCCTTGCTCACTTTGCCAGAGAGAATCTCCTTGCTCAGCTCGTTCAAAATGATGCGCTGCAACACGCGCTTCAAGGGCCGCGCCCCAAACTGCGGGTCAAATCCTTGTTCACCCAAATAATTCAGCACCTCATCGGTGGCTTCGAGGCTGATGCCGGCTTCTTGCAGGCGCTGCTGAGATTGACTGTCCACAGTGCAGTAGGCACATTCTTAGGGAGAGCGGCGTTATCTTGCTGTATCACTAGCCGCCCTGCCGCCATGACTCCCACTGCTTCAACTCAGCCTACCAAGCTTAATGGTTTGCAAATAAGCCTGCTTCGCTTATTCGACCGCGGTATGAGCGACGAAGAAGTCTTGGAACTACGGCGGGTACTGGTGGCGCACCTCTCGCAAAAAATGTTAGCTGAAGTGGAGCGCATTGACGCCGAGCGTGGCTACACCACTGAGGACTATGAGCGGATGCTCAATGAGCCCTCCTGATGCGCCGCGCAGTAGTTGATACCAATTGTCTGCTTGCGTCGCTCAATCGCAACAGCCCCTTTCACCGTTTGTACGAACTATTTGCCAGCGAGGCATTCGAGTGGGTGCTCAGCAACGAAATAGCAACAGAATATGAGGAAATTTTGACCAAGCACTACTCTGCCAGTACTGCCAAGCGGGTGTTAGAAATTTTGCTGGCAGCACCCAATACGTCTTTCCAGGAAGCTTATTATAAATGGCAACTTATCGCCGACGACCCCGACGATAATAAATTCGTAGACGTAGCCATCGCTGCCAATGCTGATTACTTGGTCACGAATGACCGGCACTTTCAACCACTGTTAGCATTAGTTTTTCCTAAAGTGCCGCTTATCGACTTGCAAAATTTTCTGGCGATTTTTCCTACCCCCGAATAACAGAAAAAGCCCCGCCAGCAAGTTGCTGGTGGGGCTTTTTACCTTAAATCAACTCACCTACACAATCGGCAATTCAACATTTTCAAACCGCACGGCGCCATCTTCCAGCACGGCTTCCACCACAGCGTCCTTGCTCACCTTGCCAGAGAGAATCTCCTTGGGAAGCTCGTTCAAAATGACGCGCTGCAACACGCGCTTGAGCGGCCGCGCGCCAAACTGCGGGTCGAAGCCCTGCTCACCGAGGTAGTCGAGCACTTCGCCAGTAGCTTCGAGGCTGATGCCGGCTTCGTGCAGGCGCTGCTGAATCTGGCGGAACTGAGAGACAATTGAGAATTACGGTAGGCGCAGCTGTAACATGCCAAACTCCGTCTGCTCGCCTAGAAAAGCTTCTAATTGTGGCAAGCGGGTCAGTAAAAATTCAGCTATAGCATATTTCAGGTTAGTGTACATGGTATCCACAATGGTCAAACCAGTTTTTCGCGTCCTGTTCGGTTATCCATTC
>CAXTFI010000087.1:0-19327 GCA_964243255.1 uncultured Hymenobacter sp. | reverse complement strand
GACGGCACCCCCAACAAGGGCAACCTCGGCGCCAACGCCATCCTGGGCGTGAGCCTGGCCGCCGCCCGCGCCGCCGCGCAGGAGCTGGGCCAGCCGCTGTACCGCTACGTGGGCGGCGTGGGGGCCAACACCCTGCCCGTGCCCATGATGAACATCCTGAACGGCGGCTCGCACGCCGACAACAAGATTGATTTTCAGGAGTTTATGGTAATGCCCGTGGGCGCCAGCTCGTTCAGCGAGGCGCTGCGCTGGGGCACCGACATCTTCCACACCCTCAAGGGCGTGCTGAAGAAGAAGGGCTACAGCACCAACGTGGGCGACGAGGGCGGCTTTGCCCCCGACATTCAGAGCAACGAGGAGGCCATCCAAATTGTGCTGCAAGCCATCGAGCAAGCCGGCTACCGGCCCGGCGAGCAGGTGATGATTGCCCTGGACCCCGCCGCGTCGGAGTTTTTCGAAGATGGCCACTACCACTTCAAAAAGAGCACCGGCGACAAGCTGACGCCCGAGCAAATGGTGAGCTACTGGGTCGACTGGACCAAGAAATATCCCATCATCAGCATCGAGGACGGCCTGGCCGAAGACGACTGGGCGGGCTGGAAAAGCATCACCGACCAGGTGGGCAAAAAAATCCAGCTCGTGGGCGACGACTTGTTCGTGACCAACGTGGAGCGCCTGCAACGTGGTATTGATGAGCACATTGCCAACGCCATCCTCATCAAGGTAAACCAAATCGGCACCCTCACCGAAACCATCGACGCCGTGAACCTGGGCCGCCGCAACGGCTACAAGTCCATCATGAGCCACCGCTCGGGCGAAACCGAAGACTCGACCATCGCCGACCTGGCCGTGGCCCTGAACACCGGCCAGATCAAAACCGGCTCGGCCTCGCGCTCCGACCGCATGGCCAAGTACAACCAGCTGCTCCGCATTGAGGAGGAGCTGGGCGAAACGGCTTACTTCCCCGGCCGGAAAATGTAGTTGTTAACGCTTCGTTAGCCTTCTAAAAGAACGTCATGCAGACCGAAGGTCTGCATGACGTTCTCTTGTACTTGCTTATCGCCTACCATCCTATGCAGCTTCCTCCCTTCCTCACGCCCGTGTTGCGCGTGCTGCGCAACTTCTACCTCCTCACGGCCGTCGGCTTTGTGGTCTGGATGGTTGTGTTCGACTCCAACGACCTCGGCAAGCAGTACGACATGTACCACAAATGGCGCGAGCTGAAGGCCGAGAAAGAATACTACGAAGCCAATATTACCAGCGTAAAAAAGGACCGTGCCGAGCTGCTCAGCTCGCCGGCCCTGCTCGAAAAGTTTGCCCGCGAGAAATACCTCATGAAGCGGCCCGGCGAAGACGTTTTCGTACTAGTTCCTAAAGAAGAGTAACTACTTATCAACCAACTGCTTAGCTTATCAACGGCATTCCAGCTGCGCCTCATCCTACTGCTGGTGGCAGCGGCCAGCCTGGCCACTGCCGGGCAGCCGGCCCACCCGCCGCGTCAGCTGCGCCCTACTCAGGCGCAGGTGGCGCGGCGGTTTTTGGGAGAGGTGCTGCGGGCCGAGTACCCGGCCGCCTACCGCCGGCTGGCCCCCGAGGTGCGCCTTGCCGTGCCGCTGGCGGCCTTTGAGGCGGCGGCGCAGCCCCTGCGGCAGCAAGGTCAGGCGCGCGGCCCGGCCGTGGAGCTCTACCAGATTGGGGCGCGGCTGGGCACCGGGCGGGGCGGCAGCCAGTGGTTTTGCCGGTTTTCGTTTGCCAGCGACTCGGCGCGGCGCCCACCGCCGATGCTGCTCGAAGTTACGTTTCGCGACACGGCCGCGCGGGCCGTGCTGGGCTTTGAGTTGCGCCGGCGGCCGTAGCGCGCTACTTGGTGAAGTCCAGGCTATAAACCACGTTGAGCCAGTAGCCGTTGTTGTTTTCAAATACCTGCCGGCCGGTAGCATCGTCTAGGTTCCCGTGCAGCGTCCACTGGTTCAAGTAGTTAAGCTCTAGCTGAAAGGCTTTGGTAAACTGATAGCCCAGGCCACCCGAAAGCCGGTTTTGGTTGTACACGTTCTGACCCACATTCGGCCCAAAGCCGATAAACAGCTCATCGAAAAACGTGACGTACCACTCGTGGTCGTTGAGGGTGGGGCCGTGCAGCGGCAGTTCGCCGGCCAGCTGGTAGCGGGCGCGGTTTTGGTACTGCCAGCTGGCCACGCGGGTGGGCCGGGCGGGGTCGAGCTGGCCCAGCCAGCGCTGCTCCAGGCGCAGGCGGTGCGTTAGGTGCAGGCGGCCGTAGTCGGCGCTCAGCGTCACGTCTTCGTAGGCGCGGTGCTCGGGCGTGGGCTCACCCAGCCCGGCGCTGGGATGCTGGCCGTAGGGGTAGGTGGTAAGATTGGTGTAGCCCCCGCCTAGTTTCACGTCTTTTTGCAGCGTGTAGATACCACCCAGGCGCAGCAACAGCTGCTGCGGGCGGGACCCAAGCTGCACGCGGCGCACCTGGGCCTCGGTGTGCACGGCCCATTTGTCGGCCACTTGGTGGTCGCCGTTGTAGGTAAGCCAGCCCAGCGAATTCTGGTCAACCAACCGGGTATTTTGGGCCAGGGCCGGGGCGCGGGTCAGGGCTAGCAGGCTGGCCATGAGCAGTAAATGGCGTCGTGCAATCATCTACCCTGCGCCTACGAAATTTCAGGCGAATCAGCCAGGCAAGGAGATTTTACCCAGGCTGAGGGCCGGGTGGCCCGCCAGCGTCTCGTTGGCCAGCACCGCGAATAGCACGGCTTCCTTGGCGTCGGGTGGCACGCCGGCCGCGGCGGTGCTGCCCAGGCGGGCCGCGGGCAGGTGGCGGGCCAGCGCCGCCAGCACCGTGCCGTTGTGGGCCCCGCCGCCGCTCACGAGCACCTCGGCCGCGGGCTGCGGGCCCAGGTAATGACGCGCGGCCTGGGCCACCGCGCCGGCCGTGAGCTCGATGAGGGTGGCCAGCACGTCGGGCGCGGGCAGGTTGTTGGTGGCCGTAATGCGTTGATTTTCTAGCAAATACGCCGGAGAGAATAGCTCTGGGCCGGTGGTTTTGGGGAAGGGCGCGGCAAAAAACGGGTGGCTGCGCAGCGCGGCTAGCAGGCCCGCGTGCGGCTGGCCCTGGGCCGCGAGCTGGCCGCCCGCGTCGTGGGCCCGGCCGGGGTAATGCTGGCGCACCACGGCATCGAGCAGCGTGTTGGCGGGGCCGGTGTCGGTAGCCTGGGCGCGACCGCCGTCGGCGGGCAGCAGCGTGAAGTTGGCGATGCCGCCCAGGTTGAGCAGCAGCCGGTTAACGCCTGGCTTGCGGAACAATAGCTCGTCGGCAAACGGGGCCAGCGGCGCGCCCTCGTGGCCGGCGGCCACGTGCTTCTGCCGAAAATCGGAGAGCGTGACGATGCCCGTGAGCTGGGCCAGGTGGTCGCCGTCGCCGATTTGCAGCGTGGCGTGGTGCGGAAAATCGGCCCGGCCGTGCTGGTGGCGCGGCGCGTGCCAGATAGTCTGGCCGTGGCTGGCTACTATATCTACCTCACTGGCAGACACTTGCCAATCGGCCAGGCACTTGAGCACCAGCTGCGCGTGGTGGCGGGCCAGCTCGGCATGCAGCAGTACCAAGTCTTCCAGCTGGATGGTGGGCTGGCTCAAGGCCCGCAGCCGCTGCTGCAAATCTGCCTCATACGGCACCGTAACAAACTGCTCTATAGCCACTTGCAATGCCGCACCGTGGCCAATGCAGTAACATAGCGCCACATCGAGGCCATCGAGCGAGGTGCCCGACATCAACCCCACAATGCGGCGGCTGGGCTGCGCCGCAATGGCTAGTAGCTTGGTTAACTGCGAGTTCATGAAAAGAATTGGGAATGGAGAATGAGGAATGAAGAATTGCTCAGTTGATAATTCTTCATTCCTCATTCTCCATTCCCAATTCCCGAAGCTTGGGGTTGTCGTGGTGGCGGGTGGCGTCGCGCTGGGTTTTCTTGGCCAGGTTGCGGGCCAGGGCTTCGGTGAGGTTCACGCCGGTCTGGTTGGCCAGGCAAATGACCACGAACAGCACATCGGCCAGCTCATCACCCAGCTCGCGGCCCTTGTCCGAGTCCTTAAACGACTGCTCGCCGTACTGCCGTGCGATGAGGCGGGCCACTTCTCCCACTTCCTCCGTAAGGATGGCCAGGTTGGTAAGCTCGCTGAAGTAGCGCACGCCGGTGGTCGTAATCCACTCGTCGACAGTGGCTTGGGCTTGTTCGATAGTCATAATAATCAATTAGTTAGCTTGCGTGGGCGAGTCGAGTACAATAGTAACCGGGCCGTCATTAAGCAGGCGCACCTGCATGTCGGCTCCGAAAACGCCGGTGGGCACCGGGCGGCCCAGCTCCTGGGTTACCAGCGCCACGAAGCGCTCGTAGAGCGGCTCGGCCACGGCGGGCGGCGCGGCCCCGATGTAGCTGGGCCGGTTGCCCTTGCGGGCATCGGCGAGCAGCGTAAACTGGCTCACTACCAGCACCTCACCGCCCACGTCGCGCACGCTGCGGTTCATCTGGCCGTTGTCATCGCTGAAGATGCGCAGGCCCACCAGCTTGCGCGCCATCCAGGCGAGGGCGGCCTCGTCGTCGGTGGGCGCGCAGCCGGCCAGCACCAGCAGGCCGGGGCCAATCTGGCCGGTGCTGGTGCCCTCGACGGTAACGCTGGCTTCGCGGACGCGCTGAATAACAAGACGCATTTTTTATAATGATTAATTTTTAATGGTTAATGATTAATAGTTGTTGGCATTGCTTTTAGAGCGCATTTTTCTTATGAAATGATATGATGCAATGAGTTAATTTAAGCAAGGCGCCTGCTGCACCACAACGACCATTAACCATTACTTCATTATCCTAAGGCTATCCAGGTGGTGCTGGAAGCGGCGGGCGTTGAGCTTGTGCTCGGCGAAGGTGGCGGCAAAATCGGAGAAGCCGCTGCCATCGGGGCGGGCGCAGAAGAACACGTAGGGGTGGTGCGCGGGGCGCAGCACCGCGTCCAGGGCCTGCGGGTAGGGCGTGGTGATGGGGCCGGGCGGCAGGCCCTTGTGGCGGTAGGTGTTGTAGGGCGAATCCACTTTTTTGTCCACGTTGAGCACGCGCTTGCGGGTGCCCAGGCCATGCAGAGGCCAGAGCAGCGTGGGGTCGGCTTGCAGGGGCTGGCCGCGGCGCAGGCGGTTGAGGTACACGCCCGCGATAAGGGGCTTGTCGGTGGGCTGGGCCGTTTCGCGCTGCACAATGCTGGCCAGCACGGCTACCTGTACCTGGCTCATTCCCAGCGAGTCAGCTTCGGCCAGGCGCCGGGGCGTCCAGAAGCGGTGGTGCCGCGCCGCCACCGAATCGAGCAAAACCGCGGCCGGCGTGGGCCAAAACAGCCGCAGCGTGCCCGGTATGAACAGCGTGCGCACGGTGGCCGTGTCGAGGCCGTAGTGGCTTAGTAGGTACGCGTTGTTGGTCAGCAGCGTATGCAGCTGGGCGGTATCCAGGTTGAGCTGGCGGCCGGCCTGGCGCGGCAGCTGCGGCAGGTAATTGACGGGCTTGAGCGTGAAGGCCACGGTATCCTGGTGGCCGCTGGCGAGCAGCTGCACCAAAGCCAGGTTGCCCAGGCCGGGCGGCAGCGTGTAGCGGCCGGGCTGCACCGGGTGGGCGGGGCTGCCGTAGCCGCGCCAGCGCGCCACGCGGGCAAAGGTTTCGGGCCGGCTCAGCTGCCCCGGCCGCCGCAGCGAGTCGAGCACCGCCCTGAGCCCCACCCCGCGCCGAATGTAGAGGTAGGCCGGGCCATCTACGGCGGCCGGCACGTTGGGGCGGTACAGCAGGTGCCAGGCCAGCCCGGCGCCACTCAGTAACAGCAAGAGCAGCAGACTACTAGCCACCCACCACCCGGCTCGCCGGCGCGGGGGCACGGCGGGCAGCGGCGCGGGTACAGGTAGCAAAGGCTCAGTCATCAGGCAGGTAGGCCGCGCCACCAAATCAGCGGCGCCTCGTCAAAATTAGCGCTGCCCGGCCGGCCGGCGCTGCGCCTACTGCCCCAGCCGGTACAGCACGCCCACGCTTAGCAGCAGGTGGCCCAGCTGCCAGGGGCCGGCCGCGGCGGGCTGGCCAGCTACGAATACCTGCGCTTCGGCGGCGGGCAGGGCCAGCTCGGCCGCGTGCTGATTGAAGCTGAAAAAGCCTTTCTTTTCTTCAATTAGTAATTGATTATGAGTGGTTAGCTTAATTAAATAGCCCAGCTCGGCCACGGCTTCCCAGTGGTGGCTGAGCTCCAGGCCCAGGCCCAGCTTGGGTTGGAGGGCGCTGGCCACGCGCTGGAGCGAGAGCGTGAGCTGGTCGGCGGCCAGCGGGGTGCCGGCCAGGCGCAGGCTGGCGTCGGGGTTAGCCACGGTGCCCAGGCGGCGGCCCAGGCTTTGGCGCAGGTAGCCCAGGCCCACGCGGCCCAGCAGGGGCCGGCCGCGCGGGTGCAGGTTGCGCGCGTAGCCCAAGCCGGCTTCCCAGCCCGCGCCTTGCAGCTGGCCCAGCAGCTGGCGCGTGGTGGCGTAGGCCGCCAGGTGGCCCGGCAGGTCGAGCTGCACGCCAAAACCGTAGTAACCAGCTACTTGCTGCTTGGCAACAGTGGCCTGAACATCCGCCCGCAGGGCACTGCCGCCGGGAGCCAGCACCGCCCGCAGGTCGGCCGCGGGCGACGCTGCCGCTAGCAGGCCGCCCGCGTAGGAATAGCGTAAATGCTGGAGCGGCCGCCATCTGTCAGGAGCCGGCGCGGGCGCGGGGGCCGCCGGCGCTGGCCGGCGCAATAGCGTGTCGGCGGCCTGCTGGCGGGCCTGGTCGAGCAAGGCCTGCGGGGGCAGCAGCGTGGTGGCGTGCTGCCAGAACGCGGAATCGTACGCCACCGGGCTTTGCAAAAAAACGTCGGCAAACTGGCTGCGGGCCTGGTAGCTGGGGGGTGGGGCCTGGGTTGTGTCGATAGCCGTGGTCACGAACTCGGCCAGGTGGTGGCGCACCTGCCCGGCCAGCGGCTGGCCCAGGGTATTGTACCAGATGCTTTTTAGGTAATAACGTCCTGCATAGAGCTGATAATCGGCACGATAAGCCCGCTCGGTGGCTGTAAAAACCAGCACCCGCTCGCGCCGGATGCCGGCCGGCGTGCGGTGCCACCGCGCCCCCAAAAAGGCGTAGCTGCGCTCATCAATGTAGACTTCGCCCGCAAAATTGGCCCGCTCGGTGCCCGGCCGGGGTTTAAAGGTGACAACGTACACCGCCCGCCCCTGAAACGTAGTTTGGGGGCTGAAGCGGTACTGGTAGTGCCTGAAGTGCGCGGGGCTGATAAACTCGGCCCTATTCTGCACAAAATCAAAGCGTTGAGGCACCAGCGCCCCGGCTACCCAGTCGATGGGCGCTAGCACCGCGCCCGGCTGCGCGGGCCGCAGGTCGACCCGGCGGGCTTCCAGCACCTGCACGTAGCCGGGGTCGCGGGGGTGCTGGTAGCCGGGCTTGGTCACGCGCAGCAGGCCCTCGGCCAGGTAGTCGTAGCGCCGGCCCGCGGCTTCATCGTCCGACTCGCGGTAGAAGCCCGTGAGCTGCGTGGGTCGCACCGGGTAGTTACGCGGAATGCGGGCCACCGCCTCCCGGATAATGCCCTCGGCCGAAGCCGTGACGCTGACATTGCCCAGGCTGGCCGGACTGATAACCAGCTCGATAACCAGCTCGGGGCCCGGCAGCGGCGGCAGCGGCCGGCTGAACTTTTGGTAGCCGAGCAGCGCCACTTGCAGCCCCCCGGCCTGGTAGGCGGCCGGCACCCGCAGCGCAAAGCGGCCGTCGAGGTTGGTGCTGGTACCCAGCCGGTTATCGCCAATGCCGACTTGCGCATTCGGAATGGGCTGGTGGGTGGCGGCGTCGAGCACGCGGCCGCGCAGCACCGGGCTTTCCTGCGCCAACGCGGGCACAGTGAGCAGGCCGAGCACAAGCAGGACAAACCAAAAAAGAACGTCATGCTGCGCTTGCCGAAGCATTGCGCTCGCATCGCTGGAGTTAGGAGTCCAATTGGCGCGCGCGGAATGCTTCGGCAAGCGCAGCATGACGTTCTATTTGGCTTTATTGCGTGCCCTAATTTACTTGTACCCGGCTCGTTACCTCCACTTGCGTGGGCGTTTTGATGCTCATCAAGTACATGCCGGGGGCCAGGCCCGCCGTGGGCACGGCCACCGAGCTACCCTGAAACGTGCTGGTGCTGATGGTTTGGCCCAGCAGGTTGCGCAGGGTGTAGGTGGCGCTGGTGGCGGGCGCAATAAGCTGCACCTGCAGGCTGTTGCCGACGGTGATGGGGCTCGGGTAGACCCCGAATACCGAAGCGGCGCTTACGTCGCGGGTGCCGAGCACGGTGACGTAGCCCGCGAAGTTGCCGCCGTAGTCGCGCGCATGGTCGCGCCAGATGCTATGATAGTGGTTCTGGGTGCGGTACACCACGCCCGTCTGGCACACAAACTCAATCCAGACGTTGGGGCCGTCGATGCGGGCGTAGTCGGCGTTGGTGGTAAAGAGGCCCGTGCCCGAATACGAGACGTAGGTGTCGGCCAGCTGATTGGTGTAAGTGGCTAGCAGCGAGGCCGCCGTGGCATCGTCGGCATCCTGCACCCAGGGGCGCATGGCGGCAAGCACCAGCGCCTGCTGGTCGGCCGAGAGCGTGCTGCACTTAATGCCCACTTTGGTGCTCGGAAACTTCCCGTCCTGGCCCGGCCCCAGCAGCACATCGCTGAAGGTGGTGCTGAGCTTGGCCGTAGTTTTCTGAGTGGCAGTCAGGCCATTAAGCATGGCCAGCATAGTGGAGGCCTCGTTGGCCAGGGGCGCGCACACGGTGCCCGTGGGGAATACGTTGCTGTTGGCGGTGGTGAAGGTGAGGGGCTCCACGCCCTCAAACTTGGGCGTAGCCCCGGTCACGCTGCCATTGCCGTAGGTGATGTTGGTGGCCAGGTGGTGGCCGCCAAACTGCAGCTGCCACACGCCGGTGGTAGACGGCGTGCCCACAAAAGCAATAAAGTAGATGCCGTTGCCGTAGCCATTTTGCTGGGCCCCGAGGTTGTCGTCGGCCGCCCGAATCTGCTGGCTTTCATCGAAGCCATCGCCGGCGGTGGTGCCGGTGGCGGCCTGCACCACGGCCATGGCCGCCGCCACCTGCGCGGTAGTCAGGTCGGCCAGCTGCAAGCCTTCGCGGCAGGTGGCCCCGCACGGCAGGTTCGACCATTTGATGACGTTGGTGGTGTTGTAGGTGGCGATTACGGAAGCCTTTTGTGTGGTGCTCAGCAGGTTGTAGAAGGTGTTGGCCGCCGCCACCACGTCGGCCACAGTGCTCACCGACTTGGTCGATTTAGCGGCTTTGACGGTCTTGGCCGCCGCGGGCCGGGCCGCGGCCCGGCTGGGCGCGGCCAGTAGCTGGTCGCCGCTTTCCTTACCCAGCGTGGCCGCCAGCAGCAAAGCAGTGAGAAGAGTATTCTTTTTCATGGGAGAAATGAAAAAAGGGTGTCGATAAGGATAAGTTACTTATTAAGTAGCAGTTATCTACAGGTTGGGTTGCGTCCAGCGCATCCGTCTTCAACTGCTCAGCTGCCCTGGTCAGGGTACAGGTTGGCTTGGTGCGGGCTGCCGGCGTTGAGCCGGCTGTCCGCTCTAGGCAAGAACAAGCGGCGCACCCGACGAGCGGACAGCCGGCTCAACGCCGGCAGCCCGCCCGGTACCCTGACCAGGAAACGGTCCTAAAGCTGCTAGCCACCAAAAAAAGCATAGCGCGCCAGAGGTTGCTGTTGGGCAGCAAACCTAGCGCGCTATGCTTGTGAAATGACTGAATAATCGGCGAATAGCCGTGGTGGGCTCGACGGTTGGCGCGGGCCGGCCGGCTAGGCGGGCTGCGGCACCGCGCCGCCGGCTACCACAGTCAGCATGTCGGCGGGGCTGAGGTAGGTGCGGGCCAGGGCCAGTAGCTCGGCGGCGGTGGCGGCCTGCGTGCGGCGCACCAGCTCGGCGTAGTAGTCGGGGCGCAGGCCCTGCAGCAGCACGTAGCGGTAGCGGTCGGCCTGCTCAAACACGGTGGTGGTTTCGCCCAGCAGCTTGCCCAGGGTGTAGTTTTTCACGGTTTCCAGCTCGCTCTCGCCCAGCGGCTCGGTTTGGAGGCGGGCCAGCTCGAAGTCGATTTCCCGGCGGGTGGCGTCGGCGCTTTCACCGTTTACATCGGTGCCGATAACCAGCGACGCCGCCTGCTCGCGGGCCACCACGCTGGCCTGAATGCCGTAGGTGAAGCCCTTGTCTTCCCGAATGTTACGCATCAGGCGCGAGCCGAAGTAGCCGCCCAGTATCTTCACCAGCAGCAGCAGCTCGGGCGTTTGGGGTTCGGTGAGGGCCGGCCAGCGCCGCCCCACCCGCAGCGACGCCTGAATGCTGCCCTCTACCGGCCCGGCCAGCACGCTGGCCGGGGCCGCCAGCGGCGCGGCGGCCGGCGGGGCCGGGGCCACCGGGGCCGCGCCGGCCACCGGCTGCCACTGGCCCAGGCTGGCCGCCACTTCCGCCGCGTAGGCCTCGACATCGCCGCTCAAAAATATTTCGGCTCCAACCGGCGCGTAGGCCGCCGCGTGAAAGGCGCGTAAGTCTTCGGTAGTGAGCTGGTTGAACGCGGCTTCGTCAAACGGCTTGCCGTAGGCCGATTCTTCGCCAAACAGGTGGCGGTTTAGCTCTTCGCTGGCGCGGTAGCTGGTTTTTTGCCGCTCCACGCGCAGGTTCTGGCTGATGCGGGTTTGCATCTGGCGCATTTCCTCGGCCGGGAAGCTGGGCGCGGCCAGCACCTCGGCCACCAGGGGCAGCAGGGTGGGCAGGTGGCGGGCCAGGCAATAGAGCGTGAGCGTGGCGCGGTCGGGGCCCGCCTCACAGTCGAGCGACGCGCCATAGAAGGCCACTCTGTCGGCCACCTGGCGCGCCGTGCGCGTGGCGGTGCCCTCGGTTAGCATGCGGGCCGTGAGCTGCGCCAGGCTGGGCAGCGGCTCCTGGCGCTTGCCGGCCGGCAGCACCACTTGCAGGCGCAGCACGGGCTGGGCATCGTTGGCCAGCAGGTGCAGGCGCGCACCATTGGGCAGCCGTTGCACCGTGGGCGTGGGCAGCACAATGTTGGTCAGCGGGTGGGTAGGTGGGGGCGAGAGGCGGTTGAGCACTAGTAGATAAGTTAGAATGAAGAATTTGGAATGAAGAATTAAAAACAACGTGAGGGCAACGTAAGTGCATCCTCAAAGGATGAAGAATTGGGGCTGAGAAACTAGTGGCGCTAGCTACTAGTTTCTCAGCCCCAATTCTTCATCCTTCATTCCAAATTTTTAATTTAATTCGGCAGCGTGCCGCGGGTGCCACCGGCGCCCTGCTCATCAAAGGCATCGGCCAGCTTATTCAGGTTGAAGTGCAGCGACACCCGGATGGTCTGGGCCAGGGGGTTGGCCTGCGAGTTGGGCACCAGGTAGGTGCCATCGACGCCAAACACCGAGAGCTTGGCACCCAGGCCGAAGCTCAGGTACTGGCGGTCGCCGGTATGCGGGTTCTCGTAGAAGTAGCCCACGCGGGCCGCAATGGTGTTGTTGTACCAGTATTCGAGGCCGCCGTGCAGGTTAATCTCCTGCAGCTCACCCTTAAAGCCGCCCGGCGCATCGCTAAACGAGTTGAAGATGCCCGACACGATGCCCGCCTGCTGGCGCTCGCGGTTGGTCTGGTTTACCCGGTTTACCTGCGTCAGATTTTTGTTATCATAGGGGTCCTCATAGTACGCGGAGGGCACCAGCAGCTTGGTGGCGTCGAATACCAGCGTAATCTTGTTGTACGAGTCGATTTCGCGGGTGATGGCCGTGCCCAGGCGCAGCTGCGTGGGTAAGAAGTTGGGGCTGTTGGGGTTAAGCGAGTTGCCATACACCATCTTGTTGCCAATATTGGAGATGGCCGCGCCAAAAGCCAGGTTATACACGCCGGTGCCAATGGTGGCATCCTTGCTGTAATACGCCCCGAGGTCGGCGGCAAACGAGGTGCCGGCCTGCGCATCGTTGCCCGAGTAAGCGCCCACCAGGTTGGAGCGCACGTAGCGCGCCGAGATGCCCACGCCGAAATTCTCGCCCAGCTTCTGGCCATACGACACCGTAAAGGCATACTCCTTGGGGTTGAACGAGCCGACGGGGAAGTTGCTGCCGTCGCGGTAGTCAATCTGGCCCAGGCTGAAATACATCAGTGAGCCTGCGATGGCCCCGCGCTCACCCACCTTGCCGTAGCCCGAGAGGTAGCTCAAACTCATGTCGTCGGTAATCTGGCGCAGCCAGGGCGAGTAGGAGGGCGAAAAGGCGTACTTGTAGTCCACAAAGCCCAGCTTGCCGGGGTTGTAGAACGCCGCGTTGGCATCGGGCGAGGTGGCTACCCCGGCATCGCCGAGCGCCGCGCCGCGGGCATCGGGGCTGAGCGTGAGGATGGGCACCGCCGTGGTAATGGTATGCAGCTCGGGGGTAGCAGTCTGGTTTTGAGCCAGTGCGACCGGGGCAGCCAACACCAGCAGCGCCGGCACGAAGCCTAGCGTACGAAAAAAGGTCATATGGTTTGGTAAAGTACTAGGTACAAGAGGGTTGGCTACTGGTGAATGGTTGCAGGTAAGTACTGGCAGTAACTAAAAAGGGTTAGGTTGAAGCAACCTACGACGCCGGGGCCCGGCTTAGTTCAGCAAAACTAGCTTCTCAAACTTGGTGGCGGCCTGGCCGTCGGGGGTGCGCACGCTTACGCGGTACACATACACGCCCCGCGCCAGCTGGTCGTTGTAGTCGTCGCGGCCGTTCCAGCTCAGCGTGCCGTCTTGCAGGGTGCTGGGTACGTGGCTGGTACTCACGGGGATAGTGGCCCGCAGGGTTTTGACGAGGCGGCCCGCCACCGTGAATATCTGCACCTGCACATCGAGCTCGGTGCCCGGCCGCGACTGGTCAAAATGGAAGGTGGTGATGTTGCTGAACGGGTTGGGATAATTGAGCACGTGGTCGAGGGCCAGCTGAGCCGATTGCTCCGCGATGAAGTCAACCGTGCCTTCTGCCGAATTATTGTAGGTGTCCCAGGCTTTCAGCTTAATTGTGTGGGGGCCGGGCGCGAGGTCTTTGTAGAGGTAGCGCACGCGGCCCGACATAAAGTTGTCAACATCAGAAGTATAGGCATCGTTAATGGCTACCAGCTTGGTGGGGTCGTTGTCGAGCGTGGCCGTAATATCATGCCCAATGCCGGCGCTCGACGTGTTGATGCCCGACTTGTCGGTGAGGTGGGCCAGCAGCAGGGGGCTGAGGCCGGTGCTGCCGCCCGACACAAACGACTCGTCGGTCATGTAGAGCTGCACCACCGGCGGCGTGGTGTCGGTGGGGGCCAGGCGCGAGGCCCCGCCAATAAGGGCCGGCTGGTAGCCCTGGGCATCTACCTTACGGGCCAGGTCCTGGGCGTAGAGGCTGATTTTGCCCTGGCCCACGTTGTAGGCAATGTCTTTGGGCACCACAAACTTCACCGAGAAGCGCCCACCGCTCACCGTGGCCTGCCCGCCGTAGATAACGCTTTCCTGGGTTTCGACGGGCACCTGCGCCGAGTTTTGGTCGCCCAAGGTGGTCACGGTTATGGGCTTATCGTATATAGTAATATCGGCCGTGCCGCCGAAGGTGGTGTTGAGCACGCCGCCGTTTTCGATGTGGCCGCTCAGCCGCACCTGGCCCAGGGCCTGCAGGGTGTCGGCGCGGCCGCTGGCGAAAGTGCGCGGGGTGCGGGTGTCCACCTTCAACGAGTCGAGCACCACGCGCTGGCGCGGATAAGCCAGGCGGGTGGTGGGGTCGGCGAGCAGGGTGTAGTTGCGGTTGTTGAGGTCACCGCTCGGCGACTGGTTTTTGGCCGTGCTGGCCGCAAAGCCCAGGTAGGGGAGGGCCCCGGCCGCGTTGCGGGCCAGTACCTGGGTGTAGAAGTTGTTGACTACCTCCGTGTTAAAATTAGAGTACACGACCCGCGTGGTAGTAAAAAGGCCCACTGCCCCGCCCGTCACGTTGTCGGTCAGCACCTGCTCGCCGGCCGAGGTAAAGTCGGGGTTGTCGTAGGTGCTCAGGTCGCAGGTGCCCGTGACCAGGAAGGTGAGGCGATGCTGGTTGCGCAAAGCCAGCAGCGAGGTGCTGTTGATAATCTGCTCATCGGTGAGGCCGCGCGGGCCGCCGTGGCCGGTGTAGCCAATCAGCAGCGAACCCTGCTCCAGTGACTCGTCGATGGCCGCCACGGCCGCCGGCGAGCGCTGCCCCGCCGCCTGGCTTACTTGCGGAAACAGGTCGAGGTAGTCTTTGCGAATGTTATAGGCCGGCTCGCTACGCTTAATATTGGCCGCAAAAATCGTCTCCGACTCGGTCGCAAACTCGCTGCTCTTCTCCGCATCCGTGTCGTCGGCGGTGAGCGTAATGGTGTTGCGCCACTTGCCAAAACTAGTAGTGGCATCGTAGTCTAGAATCTTATTAACCACCTGCTGAGCCTGGCTGGCATCGGCCCGCTGCCCCACCGTCGTGCGCACCGGTAGGCGGCCGACTCCAATATCGGTGGCCTCGAAGGTAGCCCCGTACGATTCCGTCCAGTCGCCCTCACTATCATCGAGCAGGCCATAGTAATCCTCTGACGAATAGCTGCTTTCGCCCTCCATATTGTCGCGGCCCAGCCCAAACTGCTGCACCGGAAAAAACGACTCGCGCGACTCATAGGTCGGCACGAAGTTCTGGTTGGCCGCGTCAAAATTAGCAGTCGTTTTAAACGGCGTGCGGCTGGCCCACCACTTCGCCTCCTGGGCCGCATCGTTGAAGGGTGACGACTTGTAGTCGTACGACGCATCGCCGAAAAGCAGCAGGTAGCCGCGCCGGTTCACCGGGTCGGGGTTGCGGTCGTACACCTGCTTCATCAGGTCGCGGATGGCCGTGGCATCCTGCCCGCCCGAGCTGTATTCGTTGTATACCTGCTGGGTGGTTACTACGCTCACATTCAGTCCGTTATAGTCGCGGCGATGCTGGGCCAGCTGCTCGGCCTGCGCCCGGAAGGGCGGATAGGTTACAATCACCAAATCCGTTTTGCCGTCGGTGTTGATGGCGTGCAGGTTCTGGTTGGCGATTTTACCAAATCGGCGCGGTACCTCGAAGGTGCCGCCGGGCTGCACGGCCACAAACTCGCGCACCGAGTCGGTGTAGGCCACAAAGCTGCCGCCCGCATCGAGGGCCTGGCCCTGGGGCCGGCGCGGGTTGGTTACGTCCCACACCAGCGCGCCGGCGGCCGTGTTGGCCACCGTAAAAGTGCCTACCGTATTCGCCCCCCGCTTGTAATTCAGGGAGTTAAACTCCAGGTACGCGGCACTGAGCCGGAGCTGGCGCTTCACCACCAGCTCCAGGTAGTCGAGGTAGCCGGTGCCGGTGGGGTCGAAGGAGGCGAAGCTGAGCGTCACCTTGGGGTCGGTGAGGCCGGCCGGGGTGAGTGCCGTAAAGGTGCGGAAGTCGTTGTTGGCCACCGTGGTAAAAGAGCCGTTGGGCAGGCCGGGCAGCGTTTGGGTGCCCAGCCGGGTGCCGCCCAGCGCCACGTCAAACGTGCTGCTTTGCAGGGCCGTGCTGGCGGTGGCTACGGTCAGGCGCAGGGTGTCGCCGGCCACGAGGTCAGCCAGCGGCTGGTTGCCGTCGCCACTGAATACAAAGTCGCGCGCGGGGCTGCTGCTAGCCGAAAACGACTCGCCCAGCCAGCGCCGGCCCGAGTGCAGAATATTAACCAGGTCGTGCTCGTAGAAGCGCCGGTCCAGAAACGTGGTAATGGGCGCGCCCGTGGCCGCCCGGCCCGGCGCCGCCACCGTCGCAATGCGCCGCCCGTCGCGGCCGCCCACCGTCACGAAATAATAAGCCGTGTCCGAAAAAAAGTTATTGATGTGCTTGAAGCGGCCGCCCTCACCCAGCAAGTCGTACAGGCCCGGCTGCGGAATGGGCAGCTTGGGGATAATGCCCGGCTGGCTGGGCCGCCAGGTGTGCGGCCCTTTGGCATAAAACAGGAAGTACTCGTCGGTGCCAAAAGTGGCGTTATTATCACCCACAAAGTAGATATTATTCTCGGCCAGGTCGTCGGGCCGGGGCGTGGCATTGGCCTGCGGCAGCAAGCCCACGGCGTTGCCAAATAGCTGCACCCGGCGCGGGTCGAGCGTTTCTACGGGCAGGCCCAGGCTCTTCAGCGTGGCATAGTCGAGCTTATACACGCCGTTGTGTGGCACGCCTATCTTGTACCAGTCGCCGCTGTTCAGCACCGAGGTGCCCACGTGGCTGCGGGCCGTAGTGCGGCTGGCCGAAGCACCGGCCGCCACCTGGTAGGCGTAGGTGAACGAGAGCAGCCGCTCGGCCTGGCCGGTTTGGGGGTTGCGGCGCACGGGCTGCAGCAGCACGTAGGAATACGCCTGGCGGGCCTCGGTGCCGTAGCGGGTTTGCACCGCGGGCGCGCTGGGCAACGTGGTGTTGCCCAGCAGCTTAACATCAGCCGCCGGAAAGGCCTCGTACACGGCATCGCGCAGCTCGCCGCTGGCCACGGTGCCGGGCAGGCGCAGCGTGTAGGTGCCCAGCACGTCGGCGGGGCCGTGGTACGCACCCCGAAAGCTGGGCACCCGGCGCGGCTCCGCATCGGGGCTGGCGGCGGGGTTGCGCAGGCTGGCGTAGGTGGTCCAGCTGAGGGTAACGGGCACGGTTTGAGGGCCGCCTTGCGCGCGCGCCGCCAAGCTAATACCCGCCAGCAGCCCCAGCAGCAGCATCGAGAAAAGGTTTCGCATAAATACAACCAGCTAAGGCCCGCAGGCACCACTCAAAAATACGCCGCCTCTGGTTCAACTACCGCGAGGCTTAAGTTATTGCGGGGTGGCGGGGTTAGGTTCGAGCGGGTCGCGGCTGCGCACCCGGCCCGGCACCGATAGCAATACGTAGAGCAGCACCGCCACCGGAATGCCCGCCGCCCGCAGCGTAGCCAACAGCCCCAGCGTGAGGGCCATAAAAATGAACCGCCGACGGTTGCCGAGCCAGCGCAGGTTCTTGAATTTCAGGGCGAATAGCGGCAACTCGGCCACCAGCAGGCCTGAGAGCAGCACCGTGAGCCCCAGCAGCAGGAACGGGTTGAGAATCAGCGAACTCAGCCCAAAACCATCGTAAGCCAGGATGAGCGGCAGCGAAGCCACCACCAGGGTGCAGGCCGGCGTGGGCAGGCCAATAAAGGAGGTCGTCTGCCGGGTGTCGTTGTTGAACTTAGCCAGCCGCAGCGCCGAGAAGATACTGATAATGAAGCCCATACCCGCTAACAGCTCCAGGCTGGCCGGCAGGCTCACCTGCCCCAGCAGCTTAAACATAATCGCCCCCGGCACCACCCCAAACGACACCATGTCGGCCAGCGAATCGAGGTCCTTGCCAATGGGCGTCGACACGCGCAGGGCCCGCGCCAGCAGCCCGTCGAAAAAGTCGGCAATGGCGGCCGCGCCCACCAGGTAGGCCCCCAGCACCAGCTCTCCCCGAAAAATAAACGTGAGCGCCAGGCACCCACACAGCAGGTTGAGGCAAGTGATGGCGTTGGGAAGGTGTCGTTTCAAGTGCTTGGCTGCTAGGGATGAAGGGCCGGTGGAGGGAAAGTACTTACGTCAAAAACGGGTTGCTGCGCCGCTCCGCGCCGATGGTGGTAGCCGAGCCGTGGCCGGGGTGCACCACTGTGGCATCGGGTAGGATAAGCAACTCACGAACAATACTTTGGATGAGGGTGGCGTGGTCGCCGCCCGGCAGGTCGGTGCGGCCCACGCTGCCTTTAAACAGCACGTCGCCACCAATAAGCTGCCCGCCCGCCGCATCGTACAGCACCACGTGGCCGGGGGCGTGGCCAGGGGTAAAGCGCACCTGCAACTCGCTCTCGCCCAGCTCAATAACCTGGCCCGCCGCCAGCTCGCCCGTGGGCTCGGCCCCTTCGTAGGCCGGGAAGCCGTAGGGCCCGGCGTAGGTAGGCACGGCGCGCAGCGTGGGCAGGTCGAGGGCGTGCAGCAAAAACGGCGTGCCGGGGTAGGTGCGCAGCACAAAGGCATTGCCCAACACGTGGTCGATGTGGGCGTGGGTATTTAGTAAATACTTGACTTCAAGCTTATTATCATCAATGTAAGCCTGAAGGGTCCGTTGCTCGGCGGCCGAGTAGGCGCCGGGGTCCACGATGGCCGTGGCCCGTGTGGTCTCATCAATGAGCAGGTAAGTATTTTCGGCGAAGCCGTTGAAGGTGAAGGAGACAATGCGAAGCATACCGGCAAAGGTAAGGAAGGGCGCCAGGGCGCACGGGGCCGGCGCGCCTCTGCGCCGCCCGCCTGCGCCCGCCCGTACTTTGCTGGTATCAATGACTGACTTTAGCAACTACGACTACCTGCTCATCGGCCACGGCATTGCCGGGGCGGTGCTGGCCCGCGAGCTGCGGGGCCGCGGCCAGCGCGTGCTCGTCTACGACGAGCCACGGCCCGACGCGGCCTCGCGCGTGGCCGCCGGCCTCATGAACCCCGTGGCCGGCAAGCGCTTTGCCCTCACCTGGCGCGCCCACGAAACGCTGCCCGCGGCAGTGGCTTACTACCAGGCCCTTAACGAAGAATTGGGCGAAGAATTTTTTCAGGCCAGCCCCATTCTCAAGGTATTTGGCTCGCGGCCAGAGCAGGAGCAGCTGCTGGCCCGCGCCGCCGCCGACCCCTGGCAGGGTTTCGTCGAACGCATTGACCCAACGCCCATTGACCGGCCCGGCTTGCTGGCCCCGTTTGGCGGGGCCTGGCTGCGGGGCGGCGGCCACTTGCGCGTGGCGCCTTTGCTGGCCGCGCTGGCCCGGCAGGGCACGGCCGAGGGTTGGCTGCGCGAAGAAACTTTTAGCTGGGAGCACGTCGTTAGCGACGGCACTGGCGTGGCCTACGCGCCGGGCCGGCTGCGGGCGCGCCAGGTGGTGTGCTGCCAGGGCGCGGGCGCGCTGGCCTGCCCGCACTGGGGCTGGCTGCCGCTCACGCCCAACCAGGGCGCGGTGCTCGACGTGGCGGTGCCCGGCCTGAGCGCGGCCCAGGTCCTCAATCGGGGGGCCTACGTGGTGCCGGGCGCGGGGCCGGGGCAGTTTCGGGTGGGGGCCACTTACCGCTGGCCACCTTTCGCCCCGGAGCCCGGCGCTGCCGACCAGCGCGAGCTGGCCGGGCGGCTGGCGGGCCTCACAGCGCTGCCGTTTGCGGTGCTGGGCGAGCAGCGCGGCGTGCGGCCCGCCGTGCGCGACCGCCGCCCGCT
>CAXTFI010000086.1:0-19442 GCA_964243255.1 uncultured Hymenobacter sp. | reverse complement strand
TGAGCAGCGCCCTGCGCCGCCGCTTCAACGCCGTGGTGCTGCCCCTGCCCGCCACCCTGGCCGAGGAGGTGCAAATCGTGCAAACCCGCGTCGAAAAGCAGGGCCGCACCCTGCAGCTGCCCGCCGAGGCCCCGGCCCTGGAGCAAATCAGCCGCCTGGTCACCATCTTCCGCGAGCTGCGCCAGGGCATCACCGACAACGGCAAAACCAAGCTCAAAAGCCCCAGCGGCACCCTCAGCACCGGCGAAGCCATTTCGGTGATGAACGCCGGCCAGGCGCTGGCCGCCTACTTCGGCGACGGCACCCTGCGCGCCGCCGACCTGGCCGCCGGCCTCACCGGCGCCATCGTCAAAGACCCCGCCCCCGACCGCGTGGTGTGGCTCGAATACCTCGAAACCGTGGTGAAAGAGCGCGAGGGCTGGAAGGATTTGTACCGCGCGTGTAGGGAGGTGGTGGCGTAATGGATAATAACGCAATTATCGCGCGCCTCCAAGAATTGGGGCCACTACCTGATGCCACTACATTGGCTGTTGATTTCTTTCCATTCCTGGCATTTGATGACCTGGTACAGCAGATTACTGCACCACTCTCCAAGGCCCATGCTATTGCACTTATCAATTTGGGCCCACCACCTGATACCGGTAGCTTGGGGGTAGAATGGTCTTTAATACACGTGGTAGACCTATTGCCCGCAGAAGAATTACAAGTAGCTATTTCACTCGCCAATGACACTGAAGTGAAGCGAACGGTGGAAATACGGCTGGCTAATTATTTCAAAGCTTCACCCTCTGGGTAACAGGCTTATTTAACTTCTGAATCTATTTAAATGCCTGATACTCTTTACCAACGCCACCGCAACCTGTTGCCATTAGCGTTGCTGCTTTTCGCGAGTGGCTATACGGTGGTCGTTACATTCACCAGCCCCGTGCTTTTGGATGAACAGGTTTATGACCGCGCTTTTAGCTGGAAGCACTATGCTGCTTTCGCCGCAATAGCCGGCTGTTTCCTTAGCTATTTTGTCTTTCGCCCACTATTCAAGTGCTTCATTACCAGTACCCTGCTGCTTGGAGTATTCAATTTGCTCCATTTTACCCCCGACGCTACAAGTGTAGGAATCGGCTTTGATGAGGCGCGAATAAGTATTCAAGCGTTCCCCTTTCTCTTGTTGATTCTCTATTACTTACTAAATCAGGCATCCGCTAACGCCCTCATTCGCAAGTATCTGCTGCCCGCGCCTACTGCTCAGCGCGTCGCTAACCTCCACCGCGAGCGCATTGACCAGTTTAAGGAAACTTTCGCTCGCAAGAGTGACGAAAGCTTAGGGCAAATTATTCAGGAAAAGCGCCTGGTTCTACCTGCTATTACAGCCGCTCAAGAACTTTTACAGGAACGTAAAATCATCTAATAAGCTATTAGACAACTAATTGGCTCCACTTTATGTATCCACCTACCCCGCTGCCAGCCAGGCATTGGCCGCGCCCTCATCCAGGAAGCGGGCAAACTGCACGGGGCTGCCGGGCGCGGCCGGTAGCCCGGCCTGAGCGGGCAGGCTGGCCAGGTAGTCGGGCAGCACCAAAAAGCTCACCCGCAGCGGGCCACCCAGCGCCCGCTGCACCTCGGGCAAAAACCGCGACGTGACCCACTCGGGGCCGTTGAGGCTGCGGTTGGTGCGGCGGCGCGCATCAATGAGCCAGTGGCCGCAGCCGTGGTGCAGGGCGGCCTGGCGCAGGGCAGCGTAGCCCGCGTGCAGCTCGGCTTCCGTCACCGAGCGCAGCCAGCGGCCGGTGAGCTGGCCCAGGTCGGGGCGGTAGGCCACTTGCAGAAAGTCGGTAGAAAAATGGTCGGGCGACATGGGTAAGAAAGCCAGCGGCAGCGGCGGGCGGGCGGCTAAATTTACGGCGTAATGCGGGGCGGCTTACCTTGGCAGCGTCCTTTTTCCTTACCGCGCGGCTGATGGTCGCTTCTCTGTGCCGCCGCGACTACCAAGCCCGCTACCGCCGCCACAACGGCCGGCCCGAGGCAGCCGATAACTGAGGTACTCTCTGGGGCGGCATGAGCCTGCTGCCCCTGGCCGAGGTGCTGGACAAGGCTGGTAAAGCAAGCTAACTAATTGACTACAACACCCTTATGACAAACCACCCTTTTTGGGGTCACCTTGCTGAAAGCTGGGCGGGCTTGTCGGCCGAGCACCCCGTGGCCTTACCGGGCTTCGAGCAGCCAATCGAAGTTTTTTTGGGCGAAGAGCTGCTGGAAGAAGACGAGGAATATGACCCGACCCCAACGGAGCTCGACGCGTACGCGGCTACTTTTCAAGGGTTTCTTGCCCACGCCCCTGCGCTTATCGCGGCGTTGCAGGCGCGGGCCTTTGCGCGGTACCAGCAGCTATATGCCCACTTTTACGAAGACCCACCCCAGTCGGGTGAGCCGGCGCTGGGCCTCACCACCGCCGCCCAACATGCTGGTTATCTGCAGGATGTTGGCTACCTGCGCGTTTCGGATGCGCAAACCGTACGGCTGATTATTCATTACGACCTCGACCCCGAGCACGGCCTGGAAGCCAAATTTGTGGGCAATACCCTGGCGGATATCGGCGGCATTGCCGAAACCTAAGTCGTTTCAAGGCCAAGCTAAGTAGCCTCACTTTTTGGAAGGCTGCGGCTGTAAGTAGGCTGTCATTAGTAGGCTATTATTTTAGCGCGGCCAGCGGTAGTCCCCGCATTCTTTTCCCATGCCCACCCCCGACCTGCGCCTCTTCGGCATTCGCCACCACGGCCCCGGCAGCGCCGCCAGCCTCGTGGCTGCGCTCCACCACTTTCGGCCCGACGTGGTGCTGCTCGAATGCCCCGCCGACGGCGAGGCCGCCCTGGCCACGATGCGCGACGCGGCGCTGGTGCCGCCGGTGGCGCTGCTTTTGTACAATCCCAAGCAGCAGGGCCAGGCGTCGTTTTTGCCGTTTGCCGAGTTTTCGCCCGAGTGGCAGGCCGTGCAGTGGTGCTTCCAAAATGAGGCGCACCTGCGCTGCTTCGACCTGCCCATGGCCTTGCGTTTTGGGCTGGATACTGCGGAGGAATCTTTGCCAATCGCGGGCAAGGAAGCACTCATCGAAGCCGACCCCGTGGCCTACATTGCCCGGCTGGCCGGCTACCCCGACTCGGAGCAGTGGTGGGAAACGCACCTGGAGCAGGCCCCCGGCCACGCCGACACCTTTGCCGTGGTGCTGGACATGATGACGGCCCTGCGCACCGGGCTGGCCCGCCCCGAAAGCGACGATACCCTGCTGCGCGAGGCCTACATGCGCGAAACCCTGCGCGCCACCCTGGCTCAGGGCTACCAGCGCGTGGCCGTGGTGTGCGGGGCCTGGCACGCGCCGGTGCTCACCGACCCCAACGCGTATAAAAAGGAAGACAAGGCCCGCCTCAAGGGCTTGAAGAAAGCGCCCGTGGAAGCCACCTGGATACCGTGGACGTATGAGCGCCTCTCGTTTAGCTCGGGCTACGGGGCGGGCGTGCTCTCGCCGGCCTGGTACGAGCTGCTGTTTGCCCAGCCCCGCGCCACCGTGGTTACGCAGTGGATGGTGCGCGCCGCCCGCCTGCTGCGCGCCCAGGACCTCGATGCCTCCCCGGCCCACGCCCTGGAGGCCGTGCGCCTGGCCGATGCGCTGGCCGCCGTGCGCGGCCGGCACCTGCCGGGCATCGACGAGCTGCAGGAGGCCGCCGTGGCGCTGCTGGGCGGCGGCTACGCTGAAGGCTTGCAAATCGTTCAGCAGCAGTTGGTTATTGGCGAAAAGCTGGGCGAGGTGCCGCCCGGCCAGCCCGCCACGCCCTTGCAGCAAGACCTGGCCCAGCAGCAAAAAGCCCTGCGCCTCCGGCCCGCGCCCGGCCGCCAGCCCCTGGCCCTCGACCTGCGCCAGGACGCCCACCTGCAACGCAGCCACCTGCTGCACCGGCTGCGGCTGGTGGCCATCAACTGGGGCCGGCCGCAGCGCGTGGCGGGCGGCAAGGCGGGCACCTTTCACGAAGAATGGGAGCTGGAATGGCCCCCCGAAATGGCCTTGGCCGTAATCGAAGCCGGCCGCTGGGGCAACACCGTGCTGGCCGCCGCCGCGGCCCGCGCCACCGCCCGCGCCGCCGAAAGCCCTACCCTGGAGGCCGTTAGCGCCCTGCTTGAGGAGGCCCTGCGCGCCGACCTTGGCCCGGCCATGCCGGCGCTGGTGGCCCGCCTCGAAAGCCTGGCGGCCACCACCCGCGACGTGACGCACCTGCTGGCCGCCCTGCCCCCGCTGGCCCAGGTGCTGCGCTACGGCAACGTGCGCCGCACCAACACCCAGCAGGTAACCCAGGTGGTGCAGCAGTTGGTGCCGCGCCTCTGCATTGGGCTGCCCGCCGCCTGCGCCGGCCTCGACCTCGACGCCGCCCGCTCCTTGCTGGAAAAAATAGAAGCTACCCACGCCGCCATCCGGCTGCTGCAAGATGCTGGCCACGAGGCCGATTGGTACGCCGCGCTGGCCGCCGTGGGGCGCCGCGCCGCCAGCAACGGCCTGCTGGCCGGGGCCGCTACGCGCCTGCTATTTGATGCCCAGCAGGCCCCGGCCGCCGCCACTGCTACCGCCCTGGGCCTGGCGCTGGCTTCCGCCCAGCCCACCGCCTACGCCACGGCCTGGACGGAGGGCTTTTTGCGCGGCTCGGGCCTGGTGCTCATCCATCACCCCGAGCTGTTTGCGCTGCTCGATACCTGGCTGGGCGAGCTGCGCGAGGACGCTTTCCGTGAAGTAGTGCCGCTGCTGCGCCGGGCCTTTGCCGAGTTTTCGCGGCCCGAGCGCCGGCAGCTGATGGAGCTGGCCGGCACCGGGCCGGCTGCCGCGCCGGCCGCTACCGAGGAGCTGGCTGTTGACTGGGCCCGCGGGGCGCGGGTACTGCCCGTGCTGCGCGAGCTGCTAGGCACGCCCGCCGCCTAGCGCAGCTTGCAGGTAGCGCGGATGCTGCGAGCCCGCGCGTGAGAACGTTGTTTAACAATACCATGCGCGGACTCGCAGCGTCCACGCTACCCGCTACCTTCCGCCATGACCTCCACCTTCCCCTTCAAAATAGCCGCTGCCAAAGCCCCCGCCGACCCGGCCCGCCAGTTCGTTATCCTGGCCGACGTGAGTGGCCTCGACGACTACTACAAGCTGTTTGAAGAATACGGCTTCGGCGGCGACGGCCCCTCCTGGCGCGAGCACATCGAAACGATTATCGAAGAGTTTCAGCCCGACTTGCTGGAGCACCTGGAGTTTGCCGAGGACCGCGACACCTTTTTGGTATATGCCGACGGCCCGGCCGCCGCCCGCGACTTTATGGCGCTGGTACTCCCGCATTTCAGCGACCTGGGCAAGTTGAAGAAGTACTTCAGCCAAACCGACCCCGGCGATTTCTTCGCCTGATTCAGCTGCTTATTATGCAAGCGCCAAACGAAGTACCACTCCATTTTACACCTCATAATCGGCGGCGTTAGCCCCCTCAGTCGTCCCCAAAATCCGTGCAATCCGACGAATCCGAAAAATCCGCGGTTCAGACAACTGCCGCCCGCTGGAAACTCGTGCTCGGCAGCGCCGCCGACCCCGATGACGCCGTGGCCATGCCGCCCGACTACGGCCCGCTCGACCAGGTGCTCACGGCCCTCTACGACGGCGAGCGCAAGGGCGGCCTGGGGGGCTCGGCCCCGCGCGTGAGCCGCTGGCTGGGCGACATCCGCCAGTATTTTCCTACTGAGGTGGTGGCCATTATGCAGCAGGATGCCATGGACCGCCTGGGCCTCAGCCAGTTGCTGCTGGAGCCCGAGGTACTGCGCACCGTGCAGGCCGACGTGCACCTGGTGGGCACCCTCCTCTCGCTGGGCCGCGTGATGCCCGCCAAGGCCAGGGCCACCGCCCGCGAAGTGGTGGCCAAAGTGGTGCGCGAGCTGGAGCAAAAGCTAACCCAGCCCCTGCGCCAGGCCGTGCAAGGCGCCCTCAGCCGGGCCGTGCGCAACCCCCGCCCCCGCTACCACGAAATCAACTGGGGCGCCACCATCCGGGCCAACCTGCGGCACTACCAGCCCGCCTACCGCAGCGTTATTCCCGAGCGGCTGGTGGGCCACGGCCGGCGCGGCCAGGCGCTCAAAGAAATTGTCCTCTGCCTCGACCAAAGCGGCTCGATGGCCGCCTCCGTGGTGTATGCGGGCGTGTTTGGGGCGGTGCTGGCTTCACTGAAGGCCGTGAAAACGCACATGGTCGTGTTCGACACGGCCGTGGTCAACCTCACCGAAAACCTCACCGACCCGGTGGACCTGCTCTTTGGCGTGCAGCTGGGCGGCGGCACCGATATCAACCTGGCGCTCAGCTACTGCCAGCAGCTCATTACGCGGCCCACCGATACCATTCTGGTGCTCGTGACCGACCTTTACGAGGGCGGCAACGCCCCGGAAATGGTCAAGCGCGCCGCCGCGCTCCAGGCCAGCGGCGTCAACTTTATCGTGCTGCTGGCCCTCTCCGACGAAGGCTCGCCGAGCTTCGACCGCCGCGTGGCCGAGCAGCTGGCGGCGCTGGGCATCCCCAGCTTTGCCTGCACGCCGGCCCGCTTTCCCGAGCTCATGGCGGCGGCCATTCAGGGCCAGAAGCTGCAGGCCGATTGACTGAGGTAGCTGGCGCGGCTGGCACACGGGCGCGCTCAGGACAACTTATTGTCAATCAATAAGTTATGCGTTAACTGCTTGATATTCAGCCAGCCAGGCGCTGCTGGCGCCCTCATCAAGGTGGCGCACAAACTGCACGGGGCCGTTGGTGAGGGTGAGCTGCTGGCTTTCGGGCAGGCTGTCGAAGTAGTCGGGCAGCACCAGAAAGCACACGCGTAGCGGCCCACCCAGCTCCTGCTGCACCTGGGGCAAAAACTCGCTGGTAACCCAGTCGCAGCTATTGAGCACGCGGTTGATGCGGCGGCGCGAATCTACCAGCCACTGGCCGCAGCGGTAGTGCAGCGCAGCCTGGCGCAGGGCAGCGTAGCCGGCGCGCAGCTCGGCCTCCGTTACGGAGTAGAGCCAGCGGCCGGTGAGCTGGTGAAGGTCGGCGCGGTAGGCAATGTGCATCGCCGGGGTAGCGTACTGGTTGCAGAACATGGGCGGAGGGGGAGAGAGCGGAAGCATCGGCGCGGGCGCGGGTGCCTAGTGAGCCAGTACGAGGCAATTTAGGCGTTCGGATTGCGGCCGCCAAGCACTGCCTGAGCCGGTTCGGCAGTCGGCTGCGGCCCGGAAGCCCGCGGGCAAACCAGAGCCTGAGTTGTATTTTCAGGGTATAAATCTTTTCAGAATCTGATAAATGCAATTTTCAAACAAAAAAGTGGCATTAAGGGCTGATGGAGGGCATTTAGCAGGGCTTTTATTTAGGTCATTTTCAAGCAAAAAATAATGAATTTTTTTCATACGCTCGCCAAAAAAACTTCCGCCGTACTTGCGCTCTCGCTGCTGGGCGCGGCCAGTGCCCAGGCCCAGAAATACGCCCAACTCGCCCAAACCCCGCCGATGGGCTGGAACAGCTGGAATAAGTTTGCCTGCGACGTGGACGAGCAGAAAATCCGGCAGGTGGCCGACGCCATGGCCGCCAACGGCATGCAGGCCGCCGGCTACGAGTACATCGTGATTGACGACTGCTGGCACGGCCGCCGCGACACGCTGGGCTTCATTCAGCCCGACAAGCAGCGCTTCCCGGCGGGCATGAAGGCGCTCGTGGACTACGTGCACAGCAAGGGCCTGAAATTCGGCATTTACTCCGATGCGGGCAACAAAACCTGCGGCGGCCGGCCCGGCAGCCGCGGCCACGAGTACCAGGATGCCACCACCTACGCGCAGTGGGGCGTCGATTATTTGAAGTACGACTGGTGCGCCACCGAGGGCCTCAAGGCCGAGGGGGCCTACACCACCATGCGCGACGCGCTGGCCCGCGCCGGCCACCCAGTGGTGTTCAGCATGTGCGAGTGGGGCACCGCCAAGCCCTGGCTGTGGGCCAACAACGTGGGCCACCTCTGGCGCACCACCGGTGACATTTATAACTGCTGGGACTGCGTGCACGACAACGGCGGCGACTCCAAATCGTTCGGCGTGCTGCGCATTATCGACATGCAGGATGGCCTGCGCCAGTACGCCGGCCCCGGCCACTGGAACGACCCCGATATGATGGAAATCGGCAACGGCAAGCTCACGCCCAGCGAGGAGCGCGCCCACTTTGCGATGTGGAGCATGCTGGCCGCCCCGCTCATCGCCGGCAACGACCTGCGCCAGATGAGCCCGCAGACGCTGAGCGTGTTAACCAACAAAGCCGTGGTGGCCATCGACCAGGACCCGCTCGGCGTGCAGGGCTTTCGCCTGGCGGCCAAAGACAGCGTGGAAACCTGGGTGAAGCCCCTGGCCGGCGGCGACTGGGCCATCTGCTTCCTCAACCGGGGCAAAACCGCGCGCACGGCCACCTTCGACTGGCAAACCCAGCCCATTCACGACGAAGTAGCCAAGCGCGACCTGGCCGCCGACCGCACCCGCTACAAAATCCGCAACCTGTGGACCGGCCGCGAAGCCGGCACTACCGCCAAGCCTTTCCAGGCCACGGTGCCCAGCCACGACGTGGTGATGCTGCGGCTGAGTAAGTAGCGGCGCGGGGAGGACACCTCACCCCCCGGCCCCCTCTCCAAAAAAGAGGGGGAGCCTGATGAATTCATAAGCAGTAAAAAAGGCTTTCAGCGAATGCTGAAAGCCTTTTTTACTGCTTACGCTTTTTGGTATGTAAGCCGCCTCGGCTCCCCCTCTTTTTTGGAGAGGGGGCCGGGGGGTGAGGTGCCCTCCCCGCGCCGTCACCTAATCCCGAAACGGCTTAGCGCCAATCGGCATTTTAAATAAATGCACCGGGAACGCCACCGTCTCCACGCCTTTTTGGAAGCCGGCGGTGCGGTTCATCTGCGGCACCGGAATCCAGAGGTTGCCAGCGTGGTCTAGCCACAGGGCATCGGCCCAGATGAGGCGCGGGTCCTGCACCAGCACGCTGCTTTGGCCGGCGGGCGTCACCTTGAGGATGCGCTTTGCGTTGGCGTCGGCTACGTAGAGGTTGCCGTCGGCGTCGATGGTGGTGCCACCGCAGGTAGGCGAGTTGAAAAAGTACGTCACCTTTTTGGCCAGGTCGGCCGAGCTGATTTTGGGGTCGTCCAGGTACCGGGTTTCGACGCGGTACAGGGGGCCGGCGGCGGTCTGGAAATAGTAATACGTGCCGTCGGGCGACACCTCCATCTGGTCGGCGTGCAGCTTCACGTCGCTGCCGTCGGGCTTCACCATTTTCTTGCCCTCGCCCAGCATGGGGCGGCGCACGGTGGTGGTGCTGTCGCCGTCGAGCAGGCGGCGGCCCTGGCCGGTTTTCTGGTTGAGCACGATGAGGCCCGGCGCGCCGGCATCGGTCACGTAAATCAGGTCGCCGTGAAAGCGCAGGTCGTCCACGAAGCTCTTGCGCTTCACGTACTTATCCAGCGCTATTGACTTGACCAGCTGATTTTTAGCAATATCAAAGCCCAGCAGCTTGGGGCCGTCGGTGATGGGCGGGGCATCGCTCTTGGGCGTGCCCGTGTCTACTATCCACAGCAGGCCGTCGGGGCCGAAGCGCAGCGAGTTGGCCCGCACGAAGGCCTGCCTGGCAGGGTCGCCCTCCTTCTTCCACTTGTTCCAGGCGCGGTTGGGGTAAGGTGTCACCTTGCCGTCCTTGAGCTCACCAATGCGAGTGCCGGGGTCGCCCTCATTATGCGGGAAAAGCACAAAAACCCGGTCGTTATCAGCTACGGCCACGCCGTTCCAGATGGTATCGGAGGTGGCTACTGACACCAGCTTTTTAGCACTTTCGGAGGTGGGCACGGGCGGCGGGGTGGCCACATCAACCGATTTTTCGGTGCCGGGGCCGCCGGTGCAGGCAGCTAGCCAGAGCAGCCCGGCGGGCAGCAGTAAGTGGGTGCGAAGGGAGCGCATAAGGTAGGAGAAGAGTTACGCTTGGCCTTACGCAGTGGCCTTAGCCTTAGGTTACTGTCTGCCTACATATTCTGGTGCACGGCCAGGCCGGCACTCCGTAATGCGTTTGCGCTATTTTCACCCAGACCCTCTTTTTAAGGGAAAATACCTACTTCATGGCTTGTCCGAAGTGCGGGACTTTCCCCCGCCCGGCGTTGAACGATACCAAACGAGCCGTTCAGCGCCGGGCGGGGGCGAGCCCTACCGGGTACGACCCCGCACCCTACTTCGGACAAGTACATTCGGCAGCGGTGCCGCTTTGGGCAGCACAGGCGGCCAGGCGGCCTTTTTTAGTAGCAGCCCCTAGTTTTTGGGCGCACCTTTGCTGCCCTCATTTGCCTATCAACGTATGAACCGCCGCGCTTTCGTGCAGGGCACTAGCCTATTGGCCCTCAGCCCTCTACTTACCTTGCCACTGCTGGCCCGCGCCGCACCAGCTCTGCCCGTGGTGCGGCCCGCAGCGGGCCAGCGCCGGTTTCGCAGCCCGGCCGTGGAGGCGGCCATCAGCGAGTTTCAGCGCCGGGTGCAAGACCCGGAGCTGGGCTGGCTCTTCAACAACTGCTTCCCCAACACGCTGGACACCACCGTGACGCCCGGCACCCGCGCCGGCCGGCCCGATACCTACGTCATTACCGGCGACATCGACGCCATGTGGCTGCGCGATAGCTCGGCCCAGGTGTGGCCCTACCTCCAGTTTGTGAAGCAGGACGCGGCCCTGCGCCAGCTGGTGGCGGGGGTTATCAACCGCCAGACGCGGTGCATCTTACGCGACCCGTATGCCAACGCGTTTTACCACGACCCGGCCCGCGTGGGCGAGTGGCAGCACGACCACACCGCCATGCAGCCCGGCATTCACGAGCGCAAGTGGGAGGTCGATTCGCTCTGCTACCCCATCCGGCTGGGCTACCACTACTGGAAAACAACCGGCGACGACCAGCCCTTCGATGCCGATTGGCGGCGAGCTATCGCCTTGGTGGTGAGTACGTTCCGCGAGCAGCAGCGCAAGACTGGCCCCGGCCCCTATCACTTTCAGCGCCAGACGCTTACCTCGGCCGATACCCAGCCGCTGGCGGGCTATGGCTACCCGGTGCGGCCGGTGGGCCTCATCGCCTCGGCCTTCCGGCCCAGCGACGATGCCACGCTGCTGCCCTTTCTGGTGCCCAGCAACTTCTTCGCCGTCAGCGTATTGCGCCAGGCTTTTCTGATGCTCTCCGACATTGCCCACGATGGCCAGGCCGCCCAGGAGTGCCAGGCGTTGTCGGACGAGGTTGCCCTGGCCCTGCGCCAGCACGCCGTGGTCACGCACCCCAACTTTGGCCCGGTTTACGCCTATGAGGTTGATGGCTACGGCGGCCACACCCTCCTGGACGACGCCAACGTGCCCAGCCTGCTGGCCCTACCCTACCTCGGGGCGGTGCCCCTCAACGAGCCCACTTACCAAAACACGCGCAAGCTGGTGCTTTCGGCTGCCAACCCGTTCTTTTACAAGGGTTCGGCGGGCGAGGGCATCGGCGGGCCGCACATTGGCACCGACATGATTTGGCCCATTGCCATTGCCATGCGCGGCCTCACCAGCACCGACGACGCCGAAATTCGGGCCTGCGTGCAGCAGCTGCGCGCCACCCACGCGGGCACCGGCTACATGCACGAGTCGTTTCACAAAAACGACCCGGCCAAGTTCACCCGCGCCTGGTTTGCCTGGGCCAACACGCTGTTTGGCGAGTTTCTGTGGAAGGTGTACCAGGAGCGGCCGCAGCTGCTGAGCTAACCCAGCCGGTAGTAGGACTTGTAAAAAGCTTTCACGCAGTGTTTCGGGGTGTTAAACCGCCGTGTCTCGCAGTGTTTTAATTGTTCGCACTGCGAGACACGGCGGTTTAACACCCCGAAACACTGCGTGAAATAATCGGAGGGCCATCGGGCATAAATTCTTGTTATTAATTCCTTGAAGAACTATCCACTGAGTACGAAACCGCGCTAAAGCGGCGGGCGGTGCGGGCGGTAGCTTTGTGCCCACTATGCCCCAGCCCACGCGTTTTTCGTTGCTGCCGGTGCCCGCCGTGCTGCTGTCCATTATCAGCGTGCAGGGCGGCGCGGCCATTGCCAAGGGGCTGTTTCCGGTAATGGGGGCAGCGGGCACGGCGAGCCTGCGCATCGGCCTGTCGGCGCTGCTGCTGCTGGTGGCGGTGCGGCCCCGGCTGGGCCAGCTGCGGGCGGCGCAGTGGCGGGCCGTGGTGCCCTACGGCCTGGCCCTGGGCACCATGAACTTCTTGTTTTACTGCGCCTTAGCGCGCATTCCGCTGGGCCTGGGCGTCACGCTGGAGTTTGTGGGGCCGCTACTGGTGGCGCTGGCCGGCTCGCGCCGCTGGCTCGATGTGCTGTGGGCGCTGCTGGCGGGCGCGGGCATTGCGCTCATCGCGCCCTGGGGCGGCCACGGCATTAGCATGGTGGGCATGCTGTTTGCGCTGGCGGCGGGCGGCTGCTGGGCGGTGTACATTGTGCTGGGCAGCCGCGTGGCCGAGGTGCTGCCCGGCAACACGGCCGTGGCCATCGGCATGCTGTTTGCCACGCTGGCGGTGCTGCCCTTTGGCCTGGGCAGCGGGCAGCTGGCGGCGCTCACGCCGCGCCTGCTGGCGCTGGGCGCGGCGCTGGCCCTGCTGTCCAGCGCGCTGCCATTTACGCTGGAGATGCAGGCGCTCAAGTCGTTGCCTACCCGCACGTTCAGTATTTTGATGAGCATCGAGCCGGCCGCGGCGGCGCTCTGCGGGTGGGTGTTTTTGCACGAGCAGCTTACGCTGGCTCAGTGGCTGGCCGTGGCCCTGGTGATGGCGGCCAGCGCCGGGGCCACCCTCACTGCCCAAAAAGCGCTGGCCGCCACCGGCGGCGAATAGCCCGCTACCCGGCCGCCGCCAGTCGCCGGGCCAGGTCCTCAATGTCGGCGCGGCGGGCCAGGCCGGCCAGCCACCCGGCCGGCATGCCGGCCTCCCCATACGCCAGGCCGGCCAGGCCGCCGGCTACCGCACCGGTGGTGTCGGTGTCGTCGCCGAGGTTCACGGCGGCCAGCACCGTGGCGGCGTAGGTGTCGTGGCGCAGCAGGCACCACAGCGCGGCTTCGAGGGTGTGCACCACGTAGCCGGAGGATTTTATCATGCTTTCGTTCAATTCAAGCAAGGTGCCATCCAGTACGCGCTGATAGTGTTTATCCTCCACAACTGCCGGTATAGCACCCGCTTGCAACCACGGAATTGCCAGCTCCCGCATTTGTTCATAAGCTCCCTTTGGAGCTAGCCCCTCCGTTAGCCCCCGCGCTATCATCAGGTATAAAAAGCATCCCAATGTGGAGCGTGCATGACCGTGCGTGACGCAAGCTACTGCTTCCGTAAGCAACCAGGACGCGTCCATATTCAGGGTTGCGGCTTGCCAGGTTTGGTGAAAAACGAGCGGTAAAATGCGCATCAGAGCCCCGTTGCCGTTATCCAGCTCCGAGCGCGGGCCGGCCTGCGCAGGACCCACGCCCCGGCCGAGGCGCTCGATGGCGGTGCGCGTGGCCCCGCCTACGTCGAAGGTTTCGCCGGTGGCGGTCCAGTAGCCATTGTGCAGCCAGTTGATGGCGCGCCGGCCAAAGTCGGCTAAGTCAGGCCCGGCAGCCAGGCCGCCGGGCCGGGCCAGCGTTTGGGCCAGGCAAAACGTGAGCGACGAGTCATCGGACCAGGTGCCGGGCGGCTGGCGGTGGGTGCCGTAGCCGCGCAGCCCGGTTACGGGGTCGGCCTGGCGGGCCGTGCGGCCCATAAATTCAACGGGCACGCCCAGGGCGTCGCCCAGGGCCAGGCCCAGCAGGGCGGCGCGGGTAGTGGTAACAAGCATAAACAAAGGCACTTAGCTCGGGGTTAAAAAGCAGCCAGGTGGCGCGCACCGGAATAACGGCACAAGAAGCCACTTAGGCGGCACTAATCCCGTCTCCATCGACGTTTTTCCCGTACTTAAGGTAGGTTATGCAACTTGCCGCTGCCTGGCCCCTACATTTGGCCTTCTTCCTAATTATCTACTGAATGTTCTCCCCCCGCCTCAAAATTGGCTCTTACGCCGGCTTGGTAGCCGCCGTATTTGGGCTGGCATCTTACCGCTTCTACGAGCACAGTGGGCCCCAGGCCGCTCCTAGCAAGGAGCAGGTGCTGGTGGGTACTATTGTGCAGGGCCTCTCGCAGGCTCACTACCAGCCCGAGCGCGTCGACGATGCGTTCAGCAAGCGCGTGTTTGAATTGGCTCTCAAGCGGTTAGACTATCGTAAGAAGTTTCTATTGCAGTCCGATATCACGCAGCTTACCAAGTACCAGACCGATATTGACGACGAAACCAAGCGGGGCAGCCACGAGTTTTTGGACCTGAGCACCAAGCTCATGGCCGACCGTAGCAAGCAAATGCAAACGCTCGCCCACGAGCTGCTGGCTAAGCCGTTTACGTTCGATACCGACGAAACGCTCCAGACCGATTTCGAGAAAGCCACCTTCCCCACCAGCGCCGCCGACCAGCGTGAGCAGTGGCGCAAGCTGCTCAAGTACGAAACGCTGACGCGGGTAGCCGAAATGATGGACGAGCAAGACAAGCGCCACGACCGCACCCGCGTGGCTAGCCTGGCCAAAGAGCCCGCCACCATTGAGCCCGACCGCACGCCTGCTCAAATGGAGATTGAAGCCCGCAAGCGCGTGCTCAAGTACTACGACGAGCAGTTTGCCGACCAGCCCGATACCAACGAGATTCTCAGCAACTACGCCAACGTAATTGCGAACACGTATGACCCTCATACTGAATACTTTGCGCCCCGCGATAAGCAGGAGTTTGATATTCAGCTCACGGGCCGCTTTGAGGGCATCGGGGCCACGCTGCGCGAAAAGGATGGTCTCATCTATATCGAGGACATTGTGCCGGGCTCAGCTTCGTTCCGTCAGGGCGACCTGAAAAAGGGCGACGCCATTTTGCGCGTGGCCCAGGGCGCTACCGAACCAGTGAGCATTGAGGGCTGGCACACCAGCAAGGCCGTGACGCTCATTCGGGGCAAAAAGGGCTCGGAAGTGCGCCTGACCGTGAAGAAGGCCGATGGCTCGACTAAGGTTATTCCCATCATCCGCGACGTAGTGGTGGTGGAAGACACCTACGCGCAGTCGGCTGTTATCAACGACCCGAGCGGCGTGAAAATTGGCTACCTGCGCCTGCCGGCGTTCTACGCTGACTTTAACGACAACGGCGGGCGCTCCTCGGCAGCTGACGTAAAAAAGGAACTCGCCAAGCTCACCGCCGAAGGCGTGAAAGGCGTGGTATTTGACCTGCGCACCAACGGCGGCGGCTCGCTCAACGACGCCGTGGAAATGGCCGGCCTCTTCATGCCCAGCGGCCCCATGGTGCAGGTGCACGACAGCCGCGGCGTCACCAACGTGCTCAACGACAAGGACCCGCGCGTGCAGTACAGCGGCCCGCTCGTGGTGCTGGTGAACAAGTACAGCGCTTCGGCCTCCGAGATTTTGGCTGCTGCCATCCAGGACTATAAGCGCGGCATCATCATGGGCTCGACCAGCACCTACGGCAAAGGCACCGTGCAGCGCATTATCGACCTCGACGAAACGCTGCCTAGCGAGCTGGCCTCGCTCAAGCCTTTCGGCTCACTCAAGTTCACGATGCAGAAGTTTTACCGCGTCACCGGCGGCTCTACCCAGTTTAAGGGTGTGGCTTCCGACATCGTGCTGCCCGACGTGCTCTCGTACCTCGACCAGGGCGAAAAGGAGTCGGACTTCCCGCTGAAGTGGGACGAAATCAAGCCCGCCAGCTACCGCCCCTGGGACGACCAGCCTAACTACGCCAAGCTCGAAGCCAACAGCAAAGCCCGCGTGGCCGCCAGCCCGGCCTTCCAGCAAATGGCCGAGCTGGTGCAGAGCCTGCGCAAGCGTAAGGATGAAACGGTAGTTTCGCTCAAGCTCGACAAGTTCCGCACCCAGCAGCACCTGCTCAAGGCGGAATCGGACAAGTACGAAACCATCCAGAAAACCGCCACGCCGCTGGCCCTGGCCGCCCTCTCGGCCGACCGCACCGCTCTCGGCGGCGACTCAGTGAAGGTAAACCGCGCCATGCGCTTCACCCGCGGCCTCAACAAGGACATCACGTTGGGTGAAGCCGTGAACGTCATCAAAGACGAACAATAATCGCAGATTCAAACGGATTAAACGGATTTCGCAGATACGCCTGCTACGCAGGCTGACTACTTTTTTGAGCTCCTGGGCCGTTGGTTCAGGAGCTTTTTTTGCGCCGTTAGCTTCTGCGTTTCCTCTGCGAAACCCTCTGCGTCTTCTGCGGTAAAAACACCGTTTTGAGCACGCTAACTTATTTAGCAAATCGTCTAAAATATCTTTAGTAAACGGAAACTAAAATTCCTGGCAAACGCGTTTACCTGGTATGACGATGAAACCCGAAGCCCGCATTATCCCGCTCATTCCGGCCGAGACGTATTCGGCCCCGGTAATGGCCGTGTCGCCCGCCGAAGCCATGCTCACGCCCGAGGAGCAAGAGCAGCAGCGCCTGGCCGACGAAACCTGGCGCCGCTCCATTCCGGCTCAGGTGTTTCTCAACTATTTCTTTGCCCTCAGCTCCCACATTCAGGAAGGCGAAAGCCCCCTGGGTGGCCTGGCAAACCTCCCCTATTTCCGCCAGCACCAGGCCGAGCTGACCGAGGCCGACGCCGCGGCCCTCACCAAGCTGCTGCACTCGTGCTGGAGCACCGAGTACGCGCTGCGCGCCACCGCCGAGCTGGGCGACGAGAACTTCCTGCGCAACGCCCTGCACTGGACCTTCCCGCAGGCGTACCACACCATTCTTTCGGGCCTGCAAGCCTTCTTGTACACCACCGGCGTGCGCTCCAACAACGGCCAGGTGATTCGCCGCGAGGTGGGCCGCCTGGTGGTGAAGAATGCCTACCCGCGCCCCGTATCGTTCTATGCTGCTGGGGCTTACGGTGACTTCAGCATTCATCGCCTGCCGCTGGCCGGCTACAAGGCCGGCCTGCACATCGCCTCGCAGGAGATTGATGCCCAGGCCCAGATTGGCCAGTTCTTGCGCACCACCCGCAAGCAGAAGGCCGTTACTGTGCGCCAAACGGTGCAGGCCAACCCCAACACCGCCATTCGTAGCCAGAAGACCGGTAAGCCGCTCGATAAATGGACGGCCGCCCACTGGCAGCAGATTACCTGGCGCCTGGGCTACACCACTATCTTCGATTTGCTAGGCCGCCTGCGCATCTCGCAGAGCAGCCGCGAAATCGAGCGCTACGTGGAGGCCGACATCGACTTCCGCCTGTTCCACAGCTCGTTGCTGAGCGTGGTGAGCTACCTCAACGGCATCCACGAAACCTACGTGGCCAAGGCCCTGGGCCTGGAGCGCTACGAGCAGCTGGTGCGTGAGCTGCCCACGCACCTGCAGCACGGCTTTGTGCAGGAGCGCCTGCGCACGCGGGTGCAGCCCACCCTGCTCGGCGTAGAGCCCGAGCCCGAGCTAAAGATGGCCGCCTAATCCCGACCGCAGATTCAAACGGATTAAACGGATTTCGCAGATACGCCGCTGCGCGGCTGGCTACGCTAGGTAGCGTGGGCTTTATAGTCCGCGCTTGGTGAGTGCCCTGAATGTGCCGGGTGCCGGGCTGCTGAGCGGCTGGTTTAGAAAAGTGTAGCTGGTAGGCCGCTCTGATTTAGGGCGGCCTTTTTTTGCGCTTACTTTTGCAGCCTGCTTGCGCTGGTATCCCTACCGCTTTCGAATGAGCCAACACTCACTCTTGCTTGCCGCCTTGCCGCAGGCAAGACCAAACTAACAACTGAAAATCCGCCACCTGGCGTAGTCAGCCGCGTCAGCGGCGTATCTGTGAAATCCGTTAAATCCGTTTGAATCTGTGGTTCAGTTAAGCGAACAAGAAACCCTGCGCCGTCATAAGCTTGATGAGTTGCGCGCCCTGGGCATCGACCCCTACCCGTCGGAGCTTTTCGATGTCAATTTCTCGGCGCAGGAAATTCTCGACAACTATCATCCCGAGCTGAATAACTTTCAGGAAGTATCCCTGGCGGGCCGGCTCATGTCGGTGCGCGTGATGGGCAAGGCCTCGTTTGCGGAGCTTATGGACTCGTCGGGCCGCATTCAGCTCTACGTGAACCGCGATGAGATTTGCCCCGGCGAGGATAAAACCTTGTACAACAGCGTATTCAAGAAATTGCTCGACCTGGGCGATTTTATTGGCGTGAAGGGCCACGTATTTGTGACGCAAGTGGGCGAAACGTCCATCCACGTGAAGGAGCTGACTTTACTGGCTAAGGCGCTGCGCCCGCTGCCGGTGGTGAAAACCAAAAAGGACGAAGCAACCGGCGAGGAAGTCACCTACGACGCCTTCACCGACCCCGAGCAGCGCTATCGCCAGCGCTACGTGGACATGGTGGTGAACCCGCAGGTGCGCGACACCTTCATTAAGCGGACGCAGCTGGTGCAGGCCATGCGCAACTACCTGAACGACAAGGGCTACCTGGAAGTAGAAACCCCGATTTTGCAGCCGCTCTACGGCGGCGCGGCGGCCCGGCCCTTCAAAACGCACCACAACACGCTGGACATGTCGCTTTATTTGCGCATTGCCAACGAGCTGTACCTCAAGCGCTTAATCGTGGGCGGTTTCGACGGCGTGTACGAGTTCTCCAAGGACTTCCGCAACGAAGGCATGTCGCGCTTCCACAACCCCGAGTTTACCCAGATGGAGCTTTACGTGGCCTACAAGGACTACAACTGGATGATGGACCTGGTGGAGGAAATGGTAGAGCGTGTGGCCTTGGCCCTGCACGGCAAAACGGAGGTGCAGGTGGGCGACAACCTCCTCAACTTTCAGCGGCCCTGGCAGCGCTACACCATGTTTGAGGCCATCGAAAAGTTTACGGGCGTGGCCATTGGCGAGATGGACGAGCCCGCGTTGCGCGAAGCCGCCGCCAAGCTGCACGTGGGCCTCGACCCCAGCATGGGCAAGTCGAAGATTATCGACGAGATTTTTGGCGAGCATGTGGAGCCCAAACTCATCCAGCCCACCTTCATCACCGACTACCCGGTAGAGATGTCGCCGCTGGCTAAAAAGCACCGCGACCACCCCGGCCTCGTGGAGCGCTTCGAAGCCATTTGCAACGGCAAGGAAATCTGCAACGCGTTCTCGGAGCTCAACGACCCCATCGACCAGCGCCAGCGCTTCGAAGACCAGCTAGAGCTGGGCAAGCGCGGCGATACCGAAGCCATGGTACTTGACGAAGATTTCCTGCGCGCCCTGGAATACGGCATGCCGCCCACGGCTGGCCTGGGCATCGGCATCGACCGCCTGAGCATGATTATGACCAACTCGCACTCCA
>CAXTFI010000085.1:0-19514 GCA_964243255.1 uncultured Hymenobacter sp. | reverse complement strand
CATCTGGCGTCCGCTTGTCGAAGCAGCTCTACCACGCCTTTAGGGTTAGTAATCCAACGGCGTGGTAGAGTTGCTTCGACAAGCGGACGCCAGATGAGCATGACGTTCTTTTATCTTACTATTTATTAAGACTTTACCACTCGTGAAATCCCACCTTCGCCCTACTATTCTTTTAGCGTATCCCGTGGTGCTCAGTCAGCTCGGCCACATTTTGGTGAGCGTGTGCGACTCGGTGATGGTGGGGCAAACGGGCAAGCTGCCGCTGGCCGCCGTGAGCGTGGGTGTGAGCACCACGACCGTGTTTATGGTGCTGGGCCTGGGCATTAGCATGGGCGCGGTGCCGCGCGTGGCCGCCGCCAACGGCCGGGGCGACGATGCGGCGCTGGGTCACCTGCTGGTGGGCACCATCTGGCTGAATACGCTGGCGGGCGTGCTGCTGGCGGGCCTCAGCCAGCTGCTGCCCCTGGTAATGCCCTACCTGCACCAGGCCCCCGAGGTGGTGGCGCTAGCTACGCCCTGGGTGCGGGTGGTGGGGTTGTCGCTGCTGCCGCTGATGGTGTTTCAGGGCTTTCGCGAATGGGCCGAGGGGCTGGGGCTCACGCGCCAGGCCATGCAGCTTTCCATTGCGGGCAACGTGGTGAACGCGCTGCTGTGCTACGCCCTGATATTCGGGCACTTCGGGGCGCCCGCCATGGGGCTGATGGGGGCCGCCTGGGCCACCCTCATTGCCCGCATCGGCATGGCGGCCCTGCTGGCGCAGTACGTGCTGCGGGCCGAGCGGCTGCGCGCCAAGCGCCCCGCTGAGGCGGCCGCCTGGCTGCGGCCGGGCCTGGCCGAGCTGCGCGGGCAGCTGGCGCTGGGTTTGCCCATTGGCGTGCAAATGATGTTTGAGGTGGGGGCTTTTGCCGCGTCGGCGCTCATGATGGGCTGGCTGGGTATTGCCACCCAGGCCGCCCACCAGATTGCCATCAACGTGGCCTCGGTCACGTACATGGCGGCCACGGGCATTGCGGCGGCGGCCACCATTCGGGTGGGCAACCTGCGCGGGGCCGGCGACCTGGCCGGGGCGCGGCAGGCGGGCTTTGCGGCCTACTGGCTGGCGTTTGGGTTTATGGGCGCGATGGGGCTGCTGCTCATTGTGTTGCGCCATCTTATTCCCACTTTTTACAACACCGACCCGGCCGTGGTGGCCCAGGCGGCCACGCTGCTGGCCATCGCGGCCGCCTTCCAGGTGTCGGATGGCCTGCAGGTGGTGGGCCTGGGCGCGCTGCGCGGCCTGGAAGACGTGAAGGTGCCTTCCGTGGTGGCGCTGCTGGCCTACTGGGCCGTTGCGCTGCCGCTGGGCTACGGCCTGGGCTTTGGGCTGCACCTGGGCGCGCCGGGCATTTGGGTGGGCTTGCTCACCGGCCTGAGCGTGGTGGCGGGTGTGCTGCTGCTGCGCTTTCGCCGCCAAAGCGCGCCCGGCAGCCACCCACCCGAGGCCCCGCGCCCGGCCGAGCGCGTCGCCGAGGCCGAAGAATTGCTGGTGCTGGGCCAGCCCGCCGGCTAGCCGCGGAACTCGGAGGCGGGACTTTGGTGTCAGCCTAAATGCTGGTGGCGGGCAATGCGAGCCCGTTACCGGCGTTTAGACTGACAATAACTTTCTGCATGAATACCACTTGGAAAACCCTGGCGCTGGCCCTACTAGCCGCCGCGCCGGCCGCCGCGCAGCAGGTAGCCCTGCCGGCGGGCTCGTTGCGCTGGTCGGCGAGCCGGCCCCTCACGGTGGCCGACTTTAAGGGCCGCCCCCGGCCCACCGACTCGCACGCCGCCCTCACGTCGGCCAACATCAATACGGGGGCCAAGTGCAGCAACAATATGTTTGCCGGCACGGCGCAGGCCAGCTTCTCGCCCACCCTCTCGTGGGTGCGCGACCCCGCCCACATGACGCCCGCCCTGCTGCGCCACGAGCAGCTGCACTTCGACATTGCCGAGGTGTATGCCCGCCGCCTGCGCCAGCAGCTGGCCGCCGTGCGCCTGCCCTGCAACAAGCTGGGCAGCACATTCGACCGCGTGAGCCAGGCCGCCTACGCCGCCTGGCAGCAGGCCGAAGACGCCTACGACCACGACACCAACCACGGCCTGCAGCACGAGCAGCAGGCCAAATGGGAAACCCAGGTGCGCCAGCAGCTGCTTGACCTGGCCGCATTTGCCGAGTCAGACGCTTGAGCTAATTTCTTACTGCGCCTGGGTCTGGCAATTTGGGAAGTAGGTGGTGAAGGTTCGCGTGGTGACGCTGGCCGCGCCCCCGTCGCAAGAGGGCGTAGCGGCCACGCTTACCTCCCGCGTGGGCTGGTTGACTCCAACCCGCAACGCAATCGTAGTCTGCCCATCGAAGCCGGGCGCATACACCCCGTCTACCGACCAGCGGTAATCCTTGACCGGGCCGCTGCAATTGGCCGTGATTTCGGCCATGATGTCACAGGCACCCACTACCTGCTCCTCATACTGCACGCTCAGGCTGAGGGTAAGCGCACTGCAATTACTCGCGGAGCCAGGGCCGATGCTGATGATGCGCGCCAGGGCCGGCACCCCGTTGGTATCGAGCAGAAATAGCATATAGTGCCCCGGTGGGCATCCGTTGGGGTCGCTGGGCGGGGTGAGGGTTAGGCCACCCGGAATGACAGTAAACGGCAGGCGGTTGAGCCGCTGGTTCATATTGAAGCTGTGCGTCGTCGACGAGAGCCGAATCATATTTACCGCCGCGATGCGGCCGGCATCGGGCGTTTGCACGCTAAACGCCTGCCTGTAGCCGATTTGGGCCGGGGCCTGCGTGAGCTGGGGCCGGGGGCCCTTGAACAGGTAAGGCGGCGAAAAAACCTGGTAGTCGGGGTGGTCCTGAAAGCCGCCGCCCTGCCCACCCCCGGCCGATAGTACCGTGCCATCGGGCAGCAGCACGGCCGTGGAGTGGTAGAGGCGCGGCACGTCGAGGGCGCTCATCGTAGCCCAGGTGCCGCCGGGGTTGGCGGCGGTGGGGGGAGTCCACAACTCAGTGGGCAGCACAGCGTTGGCATCGACACCACCATTGCTCGCGTCGAGGGTGGTGCCACCGCTCACCAGTACCGTGCCATCGGCCAGCAGCGTCGAATTGGCGTGTATACGCAATGGGTAAGCCAGCGGGGCCGCCCGCTGCCACTGTGGGTTGGCAGTATTCAAGTCGAGCAGCTGCGCCTCGGGCACGCCCCCGCCCAGTATCATTATTTTGCCCGGCTCGTACATCACAGCCGTGCCGTAATAGCGGTTATAGAAGGCGTAGTTGCCGGCTGGTGCGTTGCCGCCGTCGGGGGCCACCGGGCCATCGGTCCAGGTGCCGGCACCAGCCGTATTCAGAAAACCCGTTCGCACATTGGGACCGGCGTTGAAGAGCCGCCCGTCGGGGGCCAGAAATACCCAGGGGTAAAGTGGCAGGCGGCGGGCAGCCCCGGTCAGCTGTCGCCACGTGCCGGCGGTAGCCTCGTATACCTCCGGCACTTCGGCCTGCATCTGGTCATTGGTGCCCAGTGCGCCCCCGTAGCGCTGCCCAGCCAGCACGGCCACGTTGCCGTTATTCAGGGTGGTGGCCGTGGGGTACCAGCGCCGGTACATCATGGCGACGAGTGGGAAGGCTACATTGGTAGCCTGCGAGGACTGCCAGACGTAGTTGCCGCCCGCTGCGCTGCTGCCCGCGTAGTTGAAGATGTTGGCATCGCGCAGGCCAATGTAACCGTTGACGTTACCTCTGCCGGGGATATAGTCTGCATTATCAGAAATATTTATAGGCAGTGTAGTATCATAAGGATTATTACCATCACCTCTCACAATCGTCCCACCCGAGTAGTGGCCACCAGCTACCAGCAAGCGCCCATCCGCTAGAAAAGCGTGTCCACTACAAAAAAGATTGCTGTAATCATTGTCGAAATGCTCATACACGTTGGGGTAAGTCAGATACGAAAACCTAGCACTGGGGTCGGGGTTCCAGGTGTAGGCGTGGGCGAGGTGGCCGCTGTTCTGGTCATCATTATGGCCTTCCCAGGTTAGCACTTTGCCATTGGGCAGCACGTGCGTGTGAATACCTATCATGCCCACCGTGCTGCCTGCACCGCTCGGATTGCGCACAAACGGCGTCCACGGCAGCGGCTTGGACCAGCTACCGGCCGCACTGGCGAGCGGCGTGATTTTGGCCTCAAACCCATCGGTAGTAGTGGAAAAGCCGGGCAGTAGCTCAATCCGCTCCTGGGCATAGAGGCTGGTAGTAGTAGGGCTGGAAGCTTGCAGCACGGCCGGTTGCGCCCGCGCGGCTAGCACCAGGCCCACGCCCATCGAAATCAGCGTAACTATTTTTTTCATATCTTTAATCCCTAATTAGTTAGAGCCAACCACCAGGCGCTGGGCCTGCTGCCCACTGCGCACGATGTACACGCTAGGGGCCAGGCTGGCCACCGCCGATAGGGTCAATGGCCCGCTGGCCGGCATCCGGCCGCTGGCCACCACCCGGCCCAGCACGTCGAGTACCTGCACGAGCTGGCCGGGGGCCACGCCCTGCACCCACACCGGGCCGCGCCCGCTCGGGTTGGGCCACACTTGCAGGCCGGCGACCAGCAGGGTGGGCAGGGCTGCCGCCAATGGACCCGCGCCCGCACGAGCGATGAAGCCTGTGCTTCGCCCCGCTCCGGCCTGCGCTAGGGTGGTGAGGCCAAACTGCGCTGTAGCACTGTCGAAATAACCCGCCAAATGCAATTGGTCTTGTTTGTCCAAGGCTAGCGCATGAGAGGCTAACGGTGCCAGCGGCTGAGAAGAACGCCAATTACCCGTAGCCCCATCCAGCTGCGCTAAATCCGTAGCCGCCCATATTGCGGGGTCAGCACTCAAAATACCTTGTAGGTAAACACGTCCCTGTTTGTCTACCACTAGACCGATAGCCGACTCATTACCGGTCCCTCCGGTACGCACCGCCCAACCCCAGGCCCCAGTAGAAGCATCAAGCCGGGCCACGAATACATCACTTTGATAATTATTTGTGTAGGGGGTTGGGGGTATCGGAATAGGAATGGGGTACATGGCACTCTGGTTGGGCAACACCGTGGCCCCAATGCGTACCGAAGAATTCGTATAGCTGCCAGTCACGTATAAATGGCCCGCGCCGTCAAAAGCCGCCGCCGAAATACTTACGAGGTTCTGATGAGTCACGGCATCGCCCTGCACGGCCCATACCCAGTTACCCTCATCCGTTATCCGAGCCACGAACAGGTCGAGTCCTGCGGCGGCATAAGGCGAGCCCGGTACGCCCTGCGTAGTTAAGCTCGTGGCCCCAAATGTTACAGCGCCACTAAATGCCCCCGCTAAATAGAGGTCGCCTTGCGGGTCTAGCAGTATAGTGTTTACACCAGCTTGGCCGGTACCCACCCGCCGCACCCAGCGCCACTCCCCGGCCGGGCTGAGCCGGCTAATAAAGCTCTGCGGCCCGGTGAGCACGAACGGCCCCACATCGGCGGTGGCACTGCCGCTGCTGCCTACCACATAGAGGTCGCCGGTTGCATTGAGCACCGGCCGGCTTAAGCCATCATCCCCAGTACCTCCCACGCGCCGGGCCCAGGCCCACTGCCGGGTGGTACCGTTGAGCCGGGCTACGAAGCCTTCATTCTTCGCGCTGGAATTGTAGAGCACCAACCCGCCTGTCCCGAATCGTACGCTGTAGCTGGCGAATGAGCCCGTCACATACACGTCGCCCGTTGCATCCACGGCCAAGCCAGTTATGCTTGCATCTTGTCCATCGCTCAGTTGCACGGCCCACAGGTAGTTACCCGCCGCGTCGAGCTTGGCAATGAAATTATCACTGGCAAACAGTAAGCCGGGGCTGGCCTGCGTGGCCGAAAGAATGGTACTGCCCAGCGTGATAGTACCGTTGAAGGTTCCCGCCACGTAGCGGTTGCCCTGGGCATCAACCACTAGTTTAGTCGGTCCCCAGCCATAGTACCCCTCGCCACTGCCGCAGGCTACGGCCTGGTCGAAGGGCAGGGTTTGGGCCGGGGCGGGGAGTGCGCTTGTGCTTAGCAGCAGCAGGAAGGCGGCAGCCAGGGCTACCGCACCCGAAAAGTACGTTTTCATAAAGCGGAGGGGGCTTAGTTTTCCAATTTACTTACCCGGTCCCGCAAGGCGTCATTCTCCTGCTTAAGTGCCAGCAGGTACAGCGTCAGCTCTTCCACTTTTTTGAGTAGCAATGCATCCATACGGCCCAGGTCGAGGCCTTCGGCCCGCACGGTGGCGGCCGAGGGCACCTCCGGCAGGTGGTGGTTGGCGGCTACAAACCGCGCTACTTCCCGCAGGGGTGGGAGCCGGTAAGCCTTAGCAAATACATAGTCGGGCCAGGGCGCAGTGGGAGCAACTACGTACACGGCCCGCGCCCCTACTTTGCCGCCCACGGCCAGGGGCTGGTTGTTGGTACCCAGCGTGCCGGGGCTGGAAATATCCCCAATAAACACCCGTTGAGAAAAAGCTACGTCGCCATTGCCATCAAACCTGGTTTGCCGGGTCCAGGTTGAGTTAGGAGCCAGATAGAGCGCCGTACGCCCATCGTTGGGCGTATGAAATATCCAAGAGTTGCTGCCCGTGAACTGGATATCTCCCATAAGATTAATACTACCAGCTGCGGCTGGCACAGTGTTATAAGAGCCAGTATAGGATGTTCCGCTGGCATCGATGTTGATATTGCCCGTCACTCGCAAATCAACGGGGGCCGCCTGGCCAAATGTTCGGGTTATCAGTGAAAACGAAAAGAAAGTAAAAAGTAGCGTATTTCTCATACTATTATCGGAAAAATGAGTATGCACCTGAATACTCAGTGGAAGAAATACGCAAGGTAAGCTTACAAATGCCATCAGCCTATCACAGAATAAGAATTAATTTACTAACTACTTTATGATATCTCCAATAGGTACCCAAGCTGACTTTGAACAAGTTGACCTGCGCGTAGGCACCATCGTGGAGGCCCGCGAGTTCCCCGCGGCGCGCCGGCCGGCCTACCAGCTGCTGCTTGACTTTGGCCCCACCATCGGCCGCAAAAAGTCGAGCGCCCAGCTCACGCACCACTACACGCCGGCCACGCTGCTGGGCCGCCAGGTGCTGGCCGTGGTCAACTTTGCGCCCAAGCAAATCGGGCCCTTCCGCTCCGAAGTGCTGGTGCTGGGCGCCCCCGATGCCGACGGCCACACCGTGCTAGTGGCCGTGGCCGCCGCCGTGCCCAATGGCAGCCGCGTGCATTAGCGAAGTAGCGCTAATAGTGCATAGGCAGGGGCGTGCCGCCCATTTTCTTTTCCTGCACCATCAGCGAGTCGATGACGCCCGCGTAAATCTCGTCCAGGTCCTTGGCGTGGGTGGAGTAGTAGCGGTAGCTGCGCTCGAAGGACGAGTCGGCCGCGGGCACGTGGTGCTGCCACAGCACCTCCCGCTGCTGGCTCAGAAACAGCGCGCGGGCCGAATCGGGCGATAAGCGGCTGGATTCCAGGCGCGCTTCCAGCAAATGAAACTGGACAAGCAGGCTGGTCATTTCCTGCTTCGAAAGTAAGTTGGGCGGGGGCAGCACCTGCTCGGGGCGGCCGCAGCCCACCAGGGCCAGCAGCAGGCCCAGGCCCAATGTAAAGCGAGTCGGCAAGAATTTCACCCCCAAAAATAGCCCCGCGCCGTAGCTTCGCCCCTTGCCCCCGCCCGCCATGCCCCCTGCCGCTAGCCCCACCGCCCTGCCCGCCAGCCTCACGGCGCTGGTGCGCCGCCTGCGCCACCTCGAAATAAGGATGCGCCAGGCGGTGGAGGCCCAGCTGCAAGGCAACTTCGGGTCGGTTTTTCGGGGCAACGGGCTGGAGTTTGACGACGTGCGCCTCTACCAATACGGCGATGAGGTGCGGGCCATCGACTGGGCCGTGAGCAGCAAGGGCCACGGCACGTTCGTGAAAACCTACAAGGAAGAGCGCGAGCAGCAGGTGCTGGTGGCTCTCGACGTGAGCGCCTCGCAGCGCGTGGGCGGCGGGCCGGGCGGCCCCCAATGCAAGCTCGACCTGGGCCGCGACCTGGCCGGGGTGCTGGCGCTGTCGGCGGCCCGCCAGGAGGCCGCGCTGGGTTTGCTGGCTTTCTCCGACCAAAAGGAGCTGTACCTGCCCCCGGCCAAGGGCCTGCGGGCGGCCTACGCCCTGCTGCAGCGGCTGTATGGGCTGCAAACGGCCTCGCGGCACACGGGCGTGGCATTTGGTATCCGGCAGCTGCTCAGCTTGTTGCGCCGGCGCACACTGGTGGTGCTCATCTCCGATTTTATCGACGACAACTACGAGCGCGAGCTCACCATGCTGGCCCGCCAGCACGACCTGGTGGTGGTGCAGCTGCTGGCCCCGCAGGAAACCGTGTTTCCGGCGCTGGGCATTGTGCCCCTGCGCGATGCCGAAACGGGCCTGCAGCGCTGGGTCGATACCTCAGCCCCGGCTTTTCAGGCGCAGTACGCGGCCCAGGCCCAGGCGCGCGAGCTGGCGCTGCGCACCCTCTGCCGCCGCCAGCGGGTGGGCCTGCTCACGCTGCGCACCAACGAAGACTTTGTGCCGCAACTAGTGGGGCTGTTTCGGCAGCGCCGTAGGTAACCTATTATGCAACAGCTATTTATCATTAAACGCTGCGTGAAACACTACTGGCTGGCCGGCCTACTGTTGACTACCGGGCTGGCGGCGTCAGCCGCAGCCGGCACGGGCACTCGTCCGGGGCCGGTGGGCCGGTTTTCGCGGACCGTGGTGGAGGTGGGCCAGCCCCTGGACTACATCCTGAGCTACCAGCACGACCCGGCCGAGGAGGTCGTTTTTCCCGATTCGCTGGCCGCGTTCGGCCCGTTTGAGTACGCGGGGCGGCGCTGGCTGCCCACCCGCACCGAAAATGGCCGCAGCCTCGACCGGGCGGTGTATCACTTGCGCACGTTTTCGCTGACCCCGGTGCAAACCCTGCAACTACCGGTGCTGGTGCTGCGCGGGGCCAACGATACGCTGCGCCTGCTCACGCCCGTGGCTCAGGTGCAGCTGCATCGCCTGGCCCCCACCCTGCCGGCCAATGCAGACACGCCGCCGGTATTACGCGCTGGTAATCAAGTACTACCACTAGCACCGGCTTTTAATTATCCCTTTTGGCTGGCGGGGCTGCTGGCGCTGCTGGCGCTGGGTGGGGGAGCCTGGGCCCTCTACGGCCGGCGCTGGCAGCAGCGCTACGGCCGCTACAAGCGCCGCAAAAACCACGTGTATTTCCTCACCCAGTTTGCCCGCAATGCCGAGCGCTTCACGCTCTCGCGCTCGGCGCCGCTAGTAGAGCGCACCGTCGCGCTTTGGAAAAACTACTTATCGAGCCTGGAAGACAATAATCTTAATTCCTTAACTACTAAGGAGTTAACTGAGTATTTCAACAACGATGAAGACGTGCGCCGCGCCCTGCGCGCCACCGACCGCGTGGTGTACGGCAACCTGGTAAGCGAAGACGCCCAGGAAGTTGACGCCGCCTTTCAGCGCCTGCGCGATTTTGCCGCCCGGCAGTATGAACAGCTGGTTAATTATTAGTGATTAATTTTTAATGGTTAATGATTAATCATTTCTATTACCAAGCCACAAAATGACTGTATCAAAATAGAATTGCTCAACTTCAAGTGTTTAAGTGATAGTATTGTGAAGCACCAAGTTCACAATAAAAACAACTGACCATTAATCATTAAAAATTAATCATTAAACCCATGCATCTTGTCGTGCTTACCGGGGCCGGGGTATCGGCCGAAAGCGGCATCCGCACCTTCCGCGACACCAATGGGCTGTGGGAGGAGCACCGCGTGGAAGACGTGGCCACGCCCGAGGCATTTGCGCGCAACCCGGCGCTGGTGCTTGATTTTTATAACAAGCGGCGGGCCCAGGCCCGCACCGTGGCCCCCAACGCCGCCCACCTGGCCCTGGCCGGCTTCGAAAAAGCGCCGGGCTGGACGGTCAGCATCATCACCCAAAACGTGGACGACCTGCACGAGCGCGCCGGCTCAACGCAGGTGCTACACCTGCACGGCATGCTGAACCAGATGCGCTCGGTGAAAAATGAAACCGCCGTATTCGACTGCCCCGGCGACATTGCCCTCGGCGACCTGGCTGCCGATGGCGGGCAGCTGCGCCCCCATATCGTGTGGTTTGGCGAAATGGTACCCGCCATTGAGGAAGCCGCCGAAACCGTAGCTACCGCCGATGCGCTGCTCGTGGTGGGCACCTCCCTGCAAGTGTACCCGGCGGCCGGGCTGCTGCACTACGCCCCGGCCGGCTGCCCGGTATACGTCATCGACCCGCACCAGCCCGAGGTGAGTGGCCGCCACGGCGTGCACTACGTGGTGGAGCCCGCCAGCATCGGCGTGCCACAAGTGCTTAGTCAATTAGCAGTGAGCAGTGAGCAGTGAGTGATGAGTAGTGAGCAAAAGAACGTCATGCTGACGACAGGAAGCATCTCGCCCGCATCAATAGAACAATGATTCAACGAGGCGAGCGAGATGCTTCCTGTCGTCAGCATGACGTTCTTTACATTACTCACCACTCACCACTCACTGCTCACCACTCACCACTCACCACTCATCGACCGTACTGGTATAAAATACCCTTATCGAACGGTGTCCAGAGGCTGGCTTTCTGGCCGCATACTTTCAGGCCGCGGTTGGTCCAGGTGTTGCAGGTGTTGAGGATGCTGTAGCGGCTGTTGGCCTCGTAAAAGGCATCGTGGTCGGCGTAGCTATGGCCCGGCACCCAGTTAAATTGGCCGGCGGCGTCGCGCTGAAAGCTGTTTTCGACGTAGGCGATGAGCTGGCGGTACTGCGTGGGCGTGAGGTGCAGGGGCACGCACCGGGGGCCGGCGGCCAGGTCGGCGGCCCGGTAAAAGGTGGCGTGCATGAGCGTGCTGCTCAGCCAGAAGCCGGCCCGCACGGCGGTGCTGGGCTTCAGCTCGGCCCAGGTGGGCGTGTCGAGGTAAAAGCCTTTGTCACCCCAGCCCACGCCCACGTACTCGTAGGTGGTGTCGTGGGCCTGGGTGTTGGAGTAGGGCAGCTGCTGGCTCCAGTCAATAAAGCTGCTTTTGACGGGCATCACCAGGTCGGTATGCACGCCGTTGGAGCGGATAAAGAAGGGGACGGTGGCCGCCTCCGTGGTGGGCTGGGCGGCCACCGGAATGCGCGACAGCACCTGGGCCACCCCGTAGTACAGGGCCACCGCGCCCACTACGGCGGCAGCGGGGTACCCCACTATTTTCAACGTTTTGCGCAGCACAGGCGACATAAGAAGGGGTATTTTTACCAGCTAGTACGCAATTCCGTTAAAAGTAACCCGCGCCGCCACGCGCTTTTTCCCCCATGCCCCAGCCACCCGAAGAAATCTACGCCATCCCGGCCACGTACCGCAAGATGGAAAATACCCACATTCTGTTTTGGCTCGTGAAGGATATCAGCTGGTGCATGGTCTGGAAAACGCTGGGCATCCTCATGATTGGGCCCACGCTGGGCATCGCCCTCGTTATTGCCTGGCGCACCCGCCACCTCAAGTCAGAACTAGCTCATAACCTAGCCATTGTCTTCTGGATTTCGGCCAATTCGTACTGGATGCTGAGCGAGTTCTTCGGCTTCGACACCGTGCGCGTCGGCACCCTCACCGATGGCAAGCACCTGGCTATCATTCCGTTCGGCATCGGCCTGGGCATTTTGGCTTACTATTACCTGGTGCAAAAGCCGCGTGAGGCAGTGAGCAGTGAGTAGTGAGTAGTGAGTAGTGAGTAGTGAGTAGTGAGTAGTGAGTAGTGAGCAAAAGAACGTCATGCTGAACGCAGTGAAGCATCTCGCTCGCGCCGTTGGATTAGTACTCCAATGATTCGAGCGAGATGCTTCGGCAAGCTCAGCATGACGTTCTTTTATTGCTCACTACTCACTGCCCACCGCGCCTTGCGCCAGCGTTTTGAGCCGCAGCACCAGGCTGGAAGCCATCACGTAGAGCGAATGCCCATCGTCGCCCCAGGCGCAGTTCGACACGGGCTCGCCGGGGTCGATGGTGCCCAGCAGCTGCCCTTGCGGCGAGATGATGAGCAGGCCGCCAAAGCCGGCCGCGTATACATTACCCGCCTGGTCCACTTTCAGGCCATCAGGCACTTCTTTGAAGCGGGGCCGGGGCAGCGCTGTCATGTCGAAAAACGGCCGGGGCTTGGTCAGCTTGCCGTTTTTGCCTACCTCGTAGGCCAAGATGAGCGGCCGCAGCGAATCGGCGTTCGACACGTAAAGGATGCGCCCGTTGGGGCTCAGGGCCAGGCCGTTGGCAAAGGGCACGTCGGTAATTTCGGCGGTGAGCTGGCCATCGGGCGCGCGGCGAAACACACCGGTATAGGGCAGCTCGCGCAGGCCAGCGGGGGCCGGCTGGGGCAGGCCAAAGGGCGGGTCGGTGAAATAAAACGCCCCATCAGGGGCCACAATCACGTCGTTGGGACTGTTAAAACGCCGGCCCTGAAAATTATCGACCACCGTGCGCTTGCCGCTTTGCTGGCCGAGGGGCAGGCTGGCCAGGCGGCGGTCGCCGTGCTCACAAATTAGCAAGTTGCCGCGCCCATCGAGCGCCAGGCCATTGCTGCCGGGCTCCTTGCCATAGGGCATTCGGCCAGTGTAGCCACTGTATTCCAGAAACTTACTGCGCTTACCATCGGCAAGCCGCCAGCGGTAGATGGTGCGGCTGGGCGTGTCTGAAAATAGCAGCATGCTGCTATCGGGCACCCACAGCGGGCCTTCGACGTGGGCGTGGCCCGACGAAATAACTTCGAGCTGCGCGCCGGGCGCCACCACCTGGTCGAGGGCCGGGCTGTGGCGCACAATGCGACCGGTAGTGAGGGGCGGCGGCCCCTGAGCCGCCACCGGGCCGGCGGCCAGGGCCAGCAAAGTCAGAAAGCAAAAAGCAATGCGCATAACCAGGCTGGCAAGTAGAAAACAGGCCGAAACCTGGTGAAACTGCGTGTTCCTACCGCCGCGCGCGTCCCAAGGTTGCGCCGGGTTGGTTTAAGCCCAATCGCCAGCCTCCGCTCGCTAACCTTGGGCAAAAGCCGCCGTACGGAGGGGACGCGGGGCTTTTACCACCCGCGTGTTGACTATGCTAGCTCGTTTGTTTCTGTGCGCCACGGCTGTCGCACTTGCTGTTGCCGCCAGTGCGCAAGACCTCAACATACCGCTGGAGGAAGTAGCCCAAGTAGGTCGCCACCAGCCTATTGGGGTGGGCGTATCACAGAAGGGACGCATCTTTATGACGTTCCCGAAGAAGAAAAACGACCAGAACTACGCCTACGACTACGGCCTTGTAGAGCTGGTGCAGGGCCAGCGCGTCCCCTACCCCAACGCCGGCTGGAACCAGTGGGATTCGACCCAGGCCGCCACCCGCTTCGTAAACGTGCAGGCCGCCGTGGTCGATGCCGATGATAACCTGTGGGTGCTCGACCCCAGCAACCCCGACGACCAGGCCCCGGTAATCGCGGGCATCAAGCTTTTACGCATCAATCTGACTACCAATAAAGTAGAGCGCATTTACCGCTTCGAAGACTTGCCCCGCGAGCGCACGGCCCTCAACGACGTGCGCATCGACACGCGCCGGCAGCTGGCCTACCTCTCCGACCCCATGCTGGCCGCTCTCGTGGTGCTCGACCTGCGCACCGGCAAAAGCCGCGTAGTGCTGCAAGGCGATAAATCAACCACTACCGAGCCCGGCTTTGTGCTGCGGCTCGACGGCAAGGAAGTGAAAGACAAAATGGGTAAGCCCTTCAGCAGTAACGTCAACGGCATCGCGCTTACCCACGATTTCAAGTACCTCTACTACCGGGCCATCAACCAAACCAAGCTCTACCGCATCGAGGCCGAGTACCTGGCCAACCCCGCGCTCACGCCCGCCGAGCTAGCCAGCCACGTCGAAATGGTGGGCGAAACCGGCGTAAGCCACGGCATGCTGGCCGATGCAGCCGGCAATATCTACCTATCCGACTCACCCAACTACGCCATCCGGCGCGTCACGCCGGCCGGCCGCTTCGAGCTGGTCACCAAAGACCCGCGCCTAAGCTGGCCCGACACCTTCGCACTCGGCCCCGATGGCTACCTCTACCTCACCGCCACCCAAATAAACCGCGCCCCCAAGTGGAACGGCGGCGAGAGTAAGGTTGATTACCCCTTTCGCTTGTATCGGCTGAAGTTGCCGACGAAGTAGGTTATCAGAGCACACATCAGAGAACGTCATGCTGAGCTTGCCGAAGCATCTCGCTCGCTTCATCCAACGAGGCGGGCGAGATGCTTCGGCAAGCTCAGCATGACGTTCTTTTAGGCAGCGTAGCGCCCTACCACAACTGGTGCACCTGCGGCCGCACCAGACGGTCGTAGATGGCGCGCACGGCCGCCAGCTGCTCACTTGTGAGCGCGGGCAACTCTTCGGTTTTCAGGTTGGAAAGCAGTTGCTCGGGCTTGGAAGCGCCGGGGATAATGCAGCTTACTTCCGGGAACATCAGTATCCAGCGCAAAGCCAGCGGGGCTAGCTGCGGTTGGTCGGGGAAAACGTTTTTCAGCTCCTCCACCGCCGCCAGGCCAGTATTATAGTCCACGCCCGCGAAGGTTTCACCCTTATCAAAGGCCGCGCCAGCACGGTTGAAGTTGCGGTGGTCGTCGGCTGCGAACGTAGTTTGGGCCGAGAACTTGCCCGTGAGCAGCCCGCTCGCCAGCGGCACCCGCACGATAATACCCACATCGCGCCGCTGCGCTTCCTTGAATAGCAGCTCAGCCGGGCGCTGCCGGAACATGTTGAAAATCACCTGCAAAGTGGTCACGTTCGGGTATTCAATGGCTTTCAGGCCCTCTTCCACCTTTTCCACGCTCACGCCCAGGTTTTGGATTTTGCCTTCCTCCCTGAGCCGGTCAAACAGCTCAAAAATCTCGGGTCGGTAATAAACGTCCGTGGGCGGGCAGTGCAGCTGCACGAGGTCGAGGGTATCAAGCTGCATGTTGCGCAGGCTGTCTTCCACAAAGCCACGCAGGGCGGCGGGCTGGTAGGCGTCGGCGGTGTGCGGCTGCAAGCGCCGGCCGCACTTGGTGGCCACGTAAATGCGCTCGCCGGCGCGGCTGCGCACGAGGCGGCCCACGGCTTTTTCGCTCTCGCCGTCGCCGTACACGTCGGCGGTATCAATAAAGTTGATGCCCGCATCCACGGCGGCGTGCAGAATGCGGTCGGCATTGTCGTGGCTGAAGGGCTCGCCCCACTTGCCGCCCACCTGCCATGTGCCGAGGCTGATTTCAGAAATGGAGAAGCCGGTTTTGCCGAGCGTGCGCTGATTCATAAAAGGTCAGGAAATACAGTATTGTACCTGCTTGCTAACTCCTAATAACGACACGGGTTGCACCTGGCCCGCATTATTACCTTTTCAGCTGATTTCCTGGACGTAATAACTATTGAAAATTTATTTTATAACTCATTTTATATCAAGCATTTAGTTCACGAGCCAACACTAGGCTTTCCGAATTCATACAGTAGCGCAGTCCGCTGGGCTCGGGGCCATCGGCAAAAACGTGGCCCAGGTGACCGCCGCACGCGTTGCAGCGCGCCTCGATGCGCTGCATGTGGTGGCTGTCGTCAAAGGCATACCGAATGGCGTTTTTGGTTAGCGGCTGGCTAAAGCTCGGCCAGCCCGACATGGCGTGGTACTTGGTGGCCGAGTCGAACAGCCAGCTGCCACAACCGGCACACGCATACACGCCCGGCTCGTAGGCGCGGCAATGCGCATTGCGATAAGGCGTCTCCGTTGCCTGCTGCCGCAGCACCCGAAACTGCGCGGGCGTGAGCTGTGCCTGCCATTCGGCCTCCGATTTTTCTACCCGGCGCGGAGGCTCGGGATTGCTATACTTCGCAAATTTCAGCACGTCAATCCAACGCAGCATAACTGGGAATTAATTATTGAACGGGCTGGATTTGGGCCGGCTGAAAGGCCGCGGCGGGCCGCTTCCAGCTCAGCAGCAGCACTCCGAGCACCACCAAAACGGTGCCCATAATCTGGGCCACGAAAATGCGCTCATTTAGCAAAAAATACGCCTGCGCAATTGTCGAAATTGGCCCAATACCGCTGATTATGGCCACGTTATTAGCGCCAATTCTTTTCAGCCCCTGCGCTATTAAAAAAGTAGGCAGCACGGTCGAAAATATGGCCAGTAGCAGGCCATAGCCCCATAATGCCCGGCCAGCTGTCACTATCTCACCCTGGCCTACCAGCGCAAAATGCGTAAATATGCCGGCCGTAGCGGCTAGCATAGCATAAGCAGTGAATTTATTGGCTCCTACCAGCGGAATTAATTTTCCGCTGCCCACAATGTATATCGAATAGGTAATAGCACATGAAAATACCAAAAAGCTCCCCAGATAAAATCCGTGCCTACTTGTATCCACCGTTAGCTCACCCGCATAGGCCAAGGCAATACCCAGGTAAGTAAGCAGCAATGCCCACTTCTGCACGCCCGTAATGCGCTGCTTGAAAACCACCGCATTAATAAAAACCACAAAGCTGGGATACAGAAATAACAGCAGTCGCTCCAAGCCGGCCGACACGTGTTGCAGCCCCATAAAATCGAGCAGGCTGCTCACGTAATAGCCCAGCATTCCTAGTAAAATAACCAGCAGCCACTGCGGGCGCGTCATGCGCACATTCGCTTTTTTACCCGATACGAATAATGCTACGCCCACGTAAAAGGGTAGTGAGAACACCATGCGCAGCGTGAGCAGCGTCAGCGCATTGGTGTGCGTAGCCCCGAAGGCCAGCTTAACAATAATGGCTTTGGTGGAGAATAACACGGCCCCGAGCAGGGTAATGATAAATCCGGCAATGGGGACAATAGGGCGGGCAGGCGGTTGCATGAATTTTCAGAGAAAAACAGGTAACCAATGGTGCCGGTTCAGCGCAACGCACATTATGACAATGGCAGCCAACGGCATACTCAGTTAGCTATCATTTGCCGAGCCTCCGGATTAATCAGTTTAGGATTTAGTTTATCTGCGATGGCAAGATACTTTCTTGCACTATCTTTTTGAGTATAATAAGCATACCCGGCAGCTAATTGCGCATATCCTCTACCATACGCTGGGTCAATTCTCACACATTGCTTCGTAGCTGTAATGCTGCTATCTAAGAAAGCCGGCTTTTTAGTTTGAAAAAATACTTGTCCATAACTCATGCCAAGGCCTTCCCAAGCTTTTGCCTGCCTTGGGTTCATCGTTAAATATCTCTTGAACAGCGAAATAGAAGACTTAAATTGTTGTTTCATACCTAACGTGCTCGCGAAGCCCCAGTAAGGTTCTGCATTAGTACTATCTAGAAGCCATGCTTGATTGAAACGCTTTATAGCAGAATCAAGCTGCTTATCATAGAAGAGCCCCCATCCTACTTGCGTGTAATGCTCAGAAGCAATTCTTCGGGTAGCATATTGCTTATCACTCAGAGCTATAAACTCTTGGTCAGCCGCAAGTTGCTCTGCGCATTTATGCTGTTTGCCATACATCGGCAGCAAGTTTATATTCTCTGGGCAAGGTGTCTTGCAACTCATACTTAGGCAAAGAATTGAAAGCAGTATTTTACTTTTCATATAGTACAAAATGAAACGGCCGCCCCGGTTTCCCGAAGCGGCCGCTAACTTACTCAGCGAAACGCAGCTTAGGCTACTACTTCGCCTGTCTCCTGCATCTTAATCAGATTCAGGGCCGAACCAGCTTTAAACCAGGCAATTTGGCCTTCGTTGTAGGTGTGGTTGACGGTGATGAGGTCGGTGTCGCCGTCGGCGTGGCGCAGGCGCACTTGCAGCGGCTGGCCGGGGGCAAACGTCGTGAGGCCGAGGATGTCGATTTGGTCATCTTCTTCAATAAGGTCGTAATCGTTCTTATTGGCGAAGGTGAGGCCAAGCATCCCCTGCTTCTTGAGGTTGGTTTCGTGAATGCGGGCGAAGCTTTTCACCAGCACGGCGCGCACGCCGAGGTGGCGGGGCTCCATGGCGGCGTGCTCACGCGAGCTACCTTCGCCGTAGTTCTCGTCGCCAATCACGATGCTGCCGATGCCCATGCTCTTGAGTACGCGGGCCGCTACCGGCACGGGCACGTAGGGCGAACCCTGGGTACCGCTATCCTTCACGGCGTTGGTTTCGCCGGTGAACGCGTTGGTGGCACCGATGAGCATGTTGTTGGAGATGTTATCCAAGTGGCCGCGGAACTTGAGCCACGGGCCGGCCATGCTGATGTGGTCGGTGGTGCACTTGCCGAGCGCCTTGATGAGCACGCGCAGATTGAGCAGGTCGGTGCCCTCCCAGGGCTTGAAGGGCTCCAGCAGCTGCAGGCGGTCCGAGTTGCGGTCCACGAGCACTTGCACGGTGCTGCCATCGGCGGCAGGGGCCTGGAAACCAGCATCTTCCACGGCAAAGCCAGCGGGGGGCAACTCAACGCCGGTGGGCTCGTCAAACATCACGGGGCCGTTTTTGCCGGGCAGCGTGTCGGTGAGCGGGTTGAAGCTGAGGTCGCCGGCAATGGCAAACGCGGTCACGATTTCGGGCGAAGCCACGAAAGCGTGCGTGTTCGGGTTGCCGTCGTTACGCTTGGCAAAGTTGCGGTTGAAGCTCGTAATGATGGAGTTACGGCGCTTGGGGTCGTCGGTGTGGCGGGCCCACTGCCCGATGCACGGGCCACAGGCATTAGCCAGCACCACGCCGCCCATTTCGGCGAAGGTGTCGAGCAGGCCGTCGCGGGCCACCGTGTAGCGCACCTGCTCCGAGCCGGGCGTGATGGTAAACTCGGCCGCTACGTGCAGGCCTTTGTCCACGGCCTGCTTGGCAATGCTGGCGGCACGGGTGATGTCTTCGTACGAGGAGTTGGTGCAGGAGCCGATGAGGCCTACTTCCAGCTTGGCGGGCCAGCCGTGCTCTTTTACGGCGGCGGCAAACTCCGAAATCGGCCAGGCGGCGTCCGGCGTGAAGGGGCCGTTTACGTAGGGCTCCAGCGTGTTGAGGTCGATTTCGATGAGCTGGTCGTAGAACGCGGCGGGGTTGGCGTACACCTCGTCGTCGGCGCGCAGGTGCTGGGCCACGCCCTTGGCCAGCTCGGCAATGTCGGCGCGCTCGGTGCTGCGCAGGTAGTCGCCCATCTTCTCATCGTAGCCGAATACCGAGGTCGTAGCCCCGATTTCGGCGCCCATGTTGCAGATGGTGCCTTTGCCGGTGGCGCTTAGGTTCTCAGCACCTTCGCCGAAGTACTCCACGATAGCGCCGGTACCACCCTTAACGGTCAGAATACCAGCTACTTTCAGAATCACATCTTTGGCCGACGTCCAGCCGCTAAGCTTGCCAGTCAGCTTCACGCCGATGACTTTCGGGAATTTCAGCTCCCAGGCCATACCGGCCATTACGTCCACGGCATCGGCGCCGCCTACGCCAATGGCAATCATGCCGA
>CAXTFI010000084.1:0-20111 GCA_964243255.1 uncultured Hymenobacter sp. | reverse complement strand
GTCAGCCCCGCAGGGGCGTATCTGCGAAATCCGTTTAATCCGTTTGAATCTGCGGCCTAGAAGAAAAGGAATTTCTTGCGGCCGTGCTTGTGTACCAAGGGTTTACCCGTCGTACGGCCACCCATTACGACTTGGTGCGACTCACCTTTTTTGTGCTCCTGGCCGGGTAGCGCCTTGAACTTGCGCAAGGTGAAGGCACCGTTGGATTTATCGAGCTGGCGGGCGGGGCCACCGCGCTCGGCGGCGAAGCTGGTGTTGCCGGTGCGCGCCTCCAAAATCTGGAGCTGCTGGTCGCGGGCCGCATCTTCGGGGCTCATTTGCTGCTGGCGGCGCGTGCGCGCGCCGTCAAGCGAAGGAGTAGGCGCTGCGGGCCGGGCCTGGCTGGCGGGGGCCGGAAAATCGGGTGCAACTGCTTGAGCGTGAGCGCTAAAAATGCTTAGCAGCAAAGAAGCAGAAAGCAGGGGAACGGCGACAAGCAGTGTTTTCACGTGGCAAAACAGTGTTAATTGTGCGGGGCAACGGGTTCTTGCTTGCAAAGGCAAGGCCAGGAGTAGAAGTTCCGGCCCTGCCTTTGCTTGCCTTGTGTATGGTTTATGTTTTCCGCACCTAGGGGCGGGTGCGCAGGGCCGTTAGGATTTCGGTGAGCAACTCCTGGTCGCGGGTGATAACGGGGACAACCGGACCTTTTACTTCTACCTCGGTGGGCTTTTTGAAGCGGTTGGCCATTTTGACCACCCAAAAGATGACGAAGGCAATGATGAGGAAGTAGATGACCGCGTTGATAAAGTTACCATAGGTTACCACGGCAGCCTTGGCATCTTGAGCAGCCTTGAGCGTGTCGTAGTGCTGACCGTTGAGGGCAAAAAACTTCTCCTTGAAGTCGATACCGCTGGTAAAGACGCTCAGCACGGGCATGATGATATCATCGGTGAGTGAGGTCACGATTTTACCAAAAGCCCCGCCGATGATTACGCCGACTGCCAGGTCAAGGACATTCCCCTTGGAAATGAACTCTTTAAATTCGGAAACAAAGCTCATAATGAGAAAGTGAAAAGGGTGAAAAAGTGTGGTGACAAGTGCAAGGTTCTGCTTGCAGCCACTGAGCTAAGCGCACTAGTAAGCACAGCAGCTATTTTGCAAGTGACTGTTACAAAGTTCGATGCAATATGTCAGCATTTTCCTAATATTTCGTCCAATATGTCTATTTAAGCTCCGAATGCAATAGCTGAGCGGTTCACTAGCGCAGGCTAGTGGCGGGCGTACCTTTGGCTTCCGGCTTATTTGCCCACCCTTCTTGCTTGCAATGGCTACTTCGTTTGAAAACCTGCTCTATGACCTGGATGCTACTTCCGGCATCCTCACTATCACCCTTAATCGGCCTACCAAGCTGAATGCGCTGAACGCGGCCACCATCGCGGAGCTGGGCCTGGCCATCGACCAAGCGCGGGCCGATGCGGCGGTGCGCGGCATCCTGCTCACGGGCAGCGGCGAAAAAGCGTTCGTGGCCGGGGCTGATATCGCCGAACTGGCGGCTCTTAGTGGCCCTGGTGCCCAGGAAGCCGCCGCGCGGGGTCAGGCCGTGTTTCGGCGCTTCGAAACCAGCCCCAAGCCCGTGGTGGCGGCCGTCAACGGCTTTGCGCTGGGCGGTGGCTGCGAGCTGGCGATGGCCTGCCACCTGCGCGTGGCCTCCGAAAACGCCCGCTTTGGCCAGCCCGAAGTGAACCTGGGGTTGCTGCCCGGCTACGGCGGCACCCAGCGCCTGGTGCAGCTGGTGGGCAAAGGCAAAGCCCTCGAGCTGCTGCTGACGGCCGACCAGGTAAAAGCCGACGAAGCCCTGCGCCTGGGCTTAGCCAACCACGTGGTGCCGCAGGCAGAACTCATTTCCTTTTGCAAAACTCTGCTAACCAAGATTATAAGCAAAGCCCCCGTTGCCGTAGGCCTTGCCATTGACTGCGTCAACACGTTCTTCGACGAAGGCGGGGCAGCAGGCTTCACCGCCGAAGCAACGGCGTTTGGCCAAGCTTTTGGCACTACCGACTTCAAGGAAGGGACAGCAGCTTTCCTGGAAAAACGCCCGGCAGTATTTAAGGGAAATTAGAAATTATTAATTAAAAATTGATGAGCAATTACACAGTCAACTGCCTGTGCATCAATTCTTACTTCATAATCTCTAATGCATAATCAAGTTGAATGAGTATTGCAAAAAAGCTGGCTTCCCAAACGGCTGTTTACGGCGTTAGCAGCATTGTGGGGCGGGTGCTCAGCTACTTGTTGGTGCCGATTTACACGGCCCACTTCGCGGCGGCTGAGTACGGGGTTGTAACCGGCCTCTATGCCTACGTGTCGTTTTTGAACGTGGTATTTACCTACGGGCTGGAAACCACGTTTTTCCGTTTTGCCAACCGGCTGGGCGAAGACCGGCGCGAGCTTTATAACCATACGCTCAGCTTGTTACTGCTTAGCAGTGTGGTGCTTACTGCGCTGCTGATGCTGCTGGCCCGGCCCCTGCTGGCGCTACTGCATTTGCCGCCCGGCCACGAGGAGTATGCCCTATGGGTGGCGCTCATTCTGGGCCTTGATGCGGTGGCGGCCCTGCCATTTGCCCGCCTGCGGCTGGAAAACAAAGCTCGCAAATTTGCTGCTATTCGCCTCACGAACATCTTGTTGTACGTGGGGCTTAACCTGTTTTTTGTGGTGCTGTGCCCGGCCGTGGCGCAGAGCGCGCCCGGTAGCCTGCTGGCCCCATTGCGGCCTTTGGTAATGGCGGTATACAACCCTGGCCTGGGCGTGGGCTACGTGTTTTTGGCTAACCTAGCCGCGTCGGCGCTTACCCTGCTTTTGCTGGGCCGCGAGCTGCTGGATTTTCGCTTTCGCTGGCCCCGGCTCGGCTTTTTGCGGCCGGTACTGGCCTATGCCCTGCCCCTGATGCTGATGGGCCTGGCGGGCATGGTGAATGAAACGCTTGACCGCATTTTGCTGCCGGCCTGGCTGCCGGTGGGCTTCTACCCCGGCCTGAGCCGGCTGGCGGCGGTGGGCGTGTACGGGGCGTGCTACAAGCTCAGCATTTTTATGTCGCTCATTATCCAGGCGTTTCGCTACGCGGCGGAGCCATTTTTCTTTGCCCAAAGCACAGAGAAAAACTCACCGGCCACCTTCGCCTTGGTGCTCAAGTGGTTTACGCTGTGCTGCGCCTTTATTTTTGTGGGTATCAGCTTGAATTTGACGTGGATAGGCCCGCTTTTCCTGCGGCGCCCCGAGTATCTGGCGGGCCTGGGCGTGGTGCCTATTCTGCTGTTGGCCAACTTGTTTTTGGGTGTGTACTACAACCTGTCGGTCTGGTTTAAGCTCACCGACAAAACGTACTTTGGTACCTACATCGGGGCGGCGGGCGCGGTGCTCACCATTGCCCTCAACTTTGTGCTGATTCCAGTAATGGGCTACCTGGGCAGCGCCTGGGCCACGCTGGCCTGCTACTTCCTGATGGCGGCGCTATGCTGGTGGCTGGGCGAGCGGCACTTTCCGGTGCCCTATCCGGTGGGGCGGCTGCTGCTGTGGCTGCTGGGGGCCGTGCTGCTGGTGGGCCTGGGCCAGGCCGGCGAGCAGCGTTTAGGGCACCAGGCGGCTGGCTACGCGCTGGGGCTGGGCCTGCCGCTGCTGTATGCGGGGCTGGTTTACGCACTGGAGGGGCGACGCAGGCTGGCGGTATAGGGCAGAAAAAAAGCATCGAATAAAATTCGATGCCTTTCTGAGCTATGAAAACAAACTTAGCCAACTTCCTCTACCTCGGCGGGCCGCGCGAGCGGCACAGCTCTGGTTAAGGCTGCTAACCGATGCAAAGGTGCATCAGGCAAGGGGTAAGTGCCAACGATTTTTCGCTGAATGCACAGCTTATGCGTCTTAACGGTCCGTTAAGCTCGCTAACTCGGAAGTACTGGTGGCCAGAAACGGGCATTAATCCTTAGCAGTTAAGGTTTAGGTACTGGCCGCCAGGGTGGGTGGGCGGGCTGCAATAGGCAACTGCCCGGTACCTTTGCCCGTCCAAAGCTGCGGCTATTACGTATCTTCGTTCTCATCACCCTATGCGGCCAACCGGCCGTCCTACCCATGTTACTAACCACGCTTTTTTTGTTTTTGGGTAACCCCAGAACCATCATTTTCATCATCTTCGTGCTGGTGCTGTTCTTCGGAGCCAAGCGGATTCCAGAGCTGTTCCGGGGCGTGGGGCAGGGCGTACGCGAATTCAAGGATGCGACGAATAACGTGGAGCAGCCGGCTAACCCCAACTACAACCCGCAGCAGCCGGGCTACAACCAGCCCAACGGCTACCCCAACCAGCAAGGCTACCCGCAGCAAAATCAGGCTTATAACAACCAGCCTGGCTACCCGCAGCAGCCCCAGCAGTACACCCCTCCGGTACCGGGCCAGATTCCACCGGCGCCGTATACCAACCCTACTAATACGCCGGCCAGCTAAGCAACCCGCGTTTCTTTTCTCTCGCTTTTATTCTTCGTAACTTATGAATTCTTCCCTGCTTTTTTTAGGCGACATCGGCGGCTCCGAGCTGATTCTGATTATGGTCGTCATTCTCATTTTCTTTGGTGCCAATAAGATTCCAGAGCTAGCACGGGGCCTGGGCAAGGGCATTCGCGAGTTCAAGGATGCCAGCAGCGAGATTCGCAACGAGTTTGAGCGCGCCGGCCAACCCAATGCTAACCAGAGCTATAACCCCAATCAAGCGTACAATCCGAATCAGGGCCAGAGCTACAATCCCAACCAGCCTTATCAGCCCCAAAACCAGGATTATTCGCAGCAGCCGGCCCCGTACCAGCCCGCGCCCACCTCGGGCGACTACGTAGCCCCGGTAGCTGACCATACTGCGGCGGCCGCCGTAGATTTGCCGACGGCGAACCAGCCTACCTTTCACCAGAGCACGCCCATTCCGCCCACCACGGATGGCGTGCCCGGTACGCGGCCCCGCCTCGACCAGCCATAAACGGATACCTCAGATTTGAAACCTCTTTTTTCTTCCCTTTCGGAAATTCAGCGCGAGCTGGCGGCGGGCACCACGTCCTGCCGCCAGCTCGTTGAGTATTACCTCGATAACATTGCCCGGCGCAACGCGGAGCTGAATGTTTTCCTGGAAGTATGGGCCGATGAGGCTCGCCAGCAGGCCGTGGCCGTGGACGAAAAGCTGGCGCAGGGCACGGCTGGCAAGCTCGCCGGCATGGTCATTGGCCTCAAGGATGTGCTGGCTTACCAGGGCCACGCGCTGCAAAGCAGCAGCCGCATTCTCGACGGGTTTAAATCGCTGTTTACGGGCACGGCCGTGCAGCGCCTGCTGGCCGAGGACGCCATTTTTATTGGCCGCCAAAACTGCGACGAGTTCGCCATGGGCGGCTCGAATGAGAATTCGGCTTTTGGGCCGGTGCGCAATGCTCAGGATTCCAGCCGGGTGCCGGGCGGCTCGAGCGGCGGCTCGGCGGTGGCGGTGCAGGCCGATATGTGCCTGGCCTCCATTGGCTCCGATACGGGCGGCTCGGTGCGGCAGCCGGCGGCGTTTTGCGGCGTGGTGGGACTGAAGCCCACTTACTCGCGCATTTCGCGCTACGGGCTGGTGGCATTTGCCTCTTCGTTTGACCAGATTGGGCCGATTACGCACTCGGTGGAGGACGCCGCGCGCCTGCTTGAGGTAATGGCCGGGGCCGATGGCTACGACAGCACCGCCAGCCAGCAGCCGGTGCCACTTTACACGGCTTTGCTGGCACCCGCCGCGCAGTACCGCATCGGCTACGTGGCCAATGCCATCGAGCGGCCTGGCCTGCAGCCCGAGGTGCACTCGGCCCTGGAAAATACGCTGACCACGCTGCAGGGCCACGGGCACGTAGTGGAAGCCGTAGATTTTCCGCTGCTGGAGGAGATGATTCCGACGTACTACATCCTCACCACGGCCGAGGCCAGCTCCAACCTGTCGCGGTTTGATGGGGTGAAGTACGGGTTCCGCGCACCCGACGTGACGGACCTGGAATCGCTCTATAAAAAGACGCGCGCCCAGGGTTTTGGCCCCGAGGTGCAGCGGCGTATCATGTTGGGCACCTTTGTGTTGAGCGCCAGCTACTACGACGCCTACTATACCAAGGCTCAGCGCGTGCGTCGGCTCATCAAGGAGAAAACCGATGAGCTGCTGCGGCAGTATGATTTCCTGGTGCTGCCCACTACGCCCACCACGGCGTTCAGGATTGGGGAGAAGCAAGACCCGGTTTCGATGTACCTGGCCGATATTTTTACGGTGCAGGCCTCGCTGGCGGGCGTGCCCGCTATTTCGATACCAGCCGGGGTAGATAATGAGGGCATGTCCATCGGCTTGCAGATTATGAGCGGGGCTTTCCGGGAGGCTGATTTACTGGCATTTGCCAATACCTTGACCCTTACGGAGGCAGCCAACTAGGTTAGTTAGCGGCTTTAGCATTCGGCAGGGCGCGCAACAGTATTGGCTACCCGGCCATACTGTTGCGCGCCTTGTTTCGTTTAGGTTGTTCAGTTATTGCCAGTTACCTTAGCCCGATGAAAGCTTTACACCAAGTGCCCGCTCCCGCCACTGGCTCGCGCAAGCCGCACCTGGCGCGGCGGCTACTGGTGTTGGCTTTGACATTTGGAAGTTTGCCCGTGGTGGCCCAGCGCGTGCCCCACCGCCGCGAGGCCACCCCGGCTCCCCAGCCCAACCTTATTCCGGGCGATACCATTCGGCAGGTGGTGGAGCTGCCTGCGGCTACGCTCGACTCGCTGGCTACTGAGCCGCTGACCGAGCCGGCCGTAGACTCGGCCCGGCTGGTGTGGCTGCAAACGCCGGCCACGCTCTCCGAAACCGTGGGCGACCGTATGGGCTGCATCGAAACCGACGCGCCCCACCAGTTTAACGCGGCGGTGCTGGCCTACGTGCGGCTGTTTACGGAGCGGCAGCGCAGCTACACACAGCGCGTGCTGGAGCGGGAGCAGTTTTACTTCCCGACTTTTGAGAAGTACCTGACGCAGTACAACTTACCGGTTGAGCTGAAATACCTGTCGGTGGTAGAATCGGCGCTGCTGCCCACGGCCAAGTCGCCGGTGGGCGCGCTGGGCTTGTGGCAGTTTATGCCGCCCACGGCCAGCGACCTGCGCCTCAAGCGCGACGAGTGGGTAGATGAGCGCATGCACCCCGAAAAAGCCACCGAGGCGGCTTGCAAGCACCTGCGCTACCTCTACGGCGTATTTCACGACTGGGAGCTGGTGCTGGCGGCCTACAACTGGGGTGCGGGCAACATGCAGCGCGTAATTCGCAAAACCGGTAAGCGCAGCTTCTGGGAGCTGTACCCCTACCTGCCGGCCGAAACCCGTAATTACGTGCCCACCTTCACGGCCATCATGTACGCCATGAAGTACGCGCCGGCGCACAGCCTCAACGACCCCGCGCTGCACTACCAGGTGTACGAGCCGCTCGATACGCTAGGGGTGCGCGGCCAGGCCTTTGACCTGCGCCGCCTGAGCCGCGCCCTGGGCTACGACGACTCGCTGACCATCGGCCGCTACAACCCCGAGGTGCGCCACGGCAGCCTGCCCGCCGGCTACCGGCCCTACGTGCTGCGCTACCCCAGCACCGCCCGCGAGCACCTGGCCGACGTGGACCGCGCCACGCTACTGGCTTACTGCCAGCCAACCAGTGACTTACCCCAAACGCTGCCTATGCGCTTGGTTGGGATGCCCGGTGGGGCAACCTGGCCCGTGCCGGGCGATTTGGTAGCAGCAAGCGGTGGCCACCCGGCGGCCGGCAACGCGGCCCCGCGCTACCGGCGCGTGTACTACACCGTGCGCCGCGGCCAGACGGTAGCCACGGTGGCGGAGAAATTTGACGTGAGCCCGGCCCAGGTGCGGCGCTGGAACGAGCTGCCTAAGCACGCCCCGGTGAAGCCCGGCCGCGAGTTGCTGGTGCTGGTGCCCTTGCCCCCAGCGGCGGCCCCGGCGGCTGCGGTGGCCGTGGCCGTGCCCGCCGTAGTGCCGCGCCGCGCCGTGCAGGCTGATAGCGCGGCTCAGGCTTTGGCCAGCGCCAATGCGCGCTACGCCCGCGAGGCGCAGGCCAGCGCCTTGCGCGAGGCAACGCAGGCTAAGGACTTGCTGCGCGCCCAGCGGCAGCAGGCTGCCCGCGTAGTGGCCCAGCAGCAACGAGCTATTTTTCAGGCCGCTGCGCTGGCTAAACTGGCTGCGAAGGAGGAAAAAGCAGCCCAGCTAGCCGCTGCCGATACCGCCGAGGACTCAGCCGCCGGCGCTGACAGCAGCCAAGTGCCCGCGCCCATTCAGCGCCGCAAGGGTAAAGTATTGGTTGCTAATGCGTTGAATTTACAGGAAACACTGCCCCCCGCTCCGGTGGCGAAGGCGCTGGCTGCTGGCACCAAGGTGGAAACCTACACCGTGCGGCCCGGCGACAACCTTACCAGGCTGGCCCGCGACCGCGGCGCAACCGTGGCGCAGGTGCAGGCCTGGAACCACCTCACCACCGAAACCCTGGTGGCAGGCCAGCAACTGCGCTTTGGGGCGGCCGCTCTTGCCGATGCGGTGGCCGCCCGCGCGCCGCGTGCCCATGCCCCCGAGCGGCCCGAGCTGCACTTTAGCACCCACACGGTGCAGCCCGGCGACACGCTCTACAACATTTCGCAGCGCTTTAAGGTGAGCGTGCAGGAGCTGCGGCGGCTCAACCACCTGCCCTCGGATGAGGTGAAGCTGAAGCCGGGCCAGAAGCTGGTGGTGCAGGCTAGCTAGCGCCCGCCCTGGCGGCAGCCGGGCCGGGAGGCCCGGAAAAGGCGCTGGCTTAACGAGCTAATAGTCAATAAGATAAGGGTATTAGCGAAAACGACAACGGAAGTGCCCAACGGGTAATCCGGCTTTTTAGCCGGAACTTGCGCCCTCGCGCCCGACAACCCGTTGCCAATTCCCATGCTCAAAATCAACAGAGAAGATGCCCTCGCCTACCACGAGCAAAGCCCCCAGGGCAAAATTGAAGTGGTGCCCACTAAGCCCGTGAGCACCCAGCTCGACCTGGCGCTGGCCTACTCGCCGGGCGTGGCCGAGCCGTGTAAGGAAATTGCCAAAAACCCCGACGACGTGTATAAGTACACCGCCAAGGGCAACCTGGTGGCCGTTATCTCGAACGGCACGGCGGTGCTGGGCCTGGGCAACATTGGCCCCGCCGCCAGCAAGCCCGTGATGGAGGGCAAAGGCGTGCTGTTCAAGAAGTTCGCGGGTATCGACTGCTTCGACATTGAGATTGACGCCACCGACCCCGACGAGTTTATCCGCATTGTGAAGGCGCTGGAGCCCACGTTCGGCGGCATCAACCTGGAGGACATCAAGGCCCCCGAGTGCTTCCGCATTGAAACGGAATTGCGCCAGCTGATGAATATTCCGCTGATGCACGACGACCAGCACGGCACGGCCATCATTACGGCGGCGGCGCTGCTGAACGCGCTGGAAGTGGTGGGTAAAAAAATCGACGAAATCAAGCTGGTAGTGAGCGGCGCGGGCGCGGCGGCCATCTCCTGCCTGCGGCTGTACCTGGCGCTGGGCCTGCGGAAAGAAAACCTGGTGGTCTTTGATAAAGATGGCGTTATCAACCCCGCCCGCACCGACCTGGCCGACATGCAAATGCAGTTTGCCACCGCGCAGCCCGTAACTACAATGGCCGAGGCGATGGAAGGCGCCGATGTGTTCCTGGGCCTGTCGGCGGCCAATGTGCTGCCCGCCGGGCTGCTGCTGGGCATGGCCGACAACCCCATCGTGTTTGCCCTGGCCAACCCCGACCCCGAAATCGCCTACGACGTGGCCATGAGCACCCGGCCCGACCTGATTATGGCCACGGGCCGCTCCGACCACCCTAACCAGGTGAACAACGTGCTGGGCTTCCCCTACATTTTTCGGGGGGCGCTCGACGTGCGGGCCACCGAAATAAATGAGGCCATGAAGCTGGCCGCCGTGCGGGCCCTGGCCGAGCTGAGTAAGGAGCCGGTGCCCGATATGGTGAACAATGCCTACGGCGACAACACGCTGGCGTTTGGGCGCACCTATCTCATTCCCAAGCCTTTGGACCCCCGGCTTATCACGAGCTTGTCGCCGGCGGTGGCGCGCGCAGCCATGGAAAGCGGCGTGGCCCGCAAGCCCATCACCGACTGGGCCGCCTACGAAGATGAGCTGCGCGCCCGCCTGGGCCTCGACCGCAAGCTGATGAACCGCATCACTTCGGCTGCCCGCCAAAACCCCAAGCGCGTGGTATTTGCCGAGGCTGATAACTACAAGATTCTCAAGGCGGCGCAGCTCGTGCGCGACGAAGGCATTGCCTTCCCCATCTTGCTGGGGCCGCACGCCAAGATTCAGGCCATTGCCCAGGCCAATAACTTAGACTTGGAAGGCTGCGAAATACTTGATATTCTGCAAGATGACGACCAGCGCAATGCCTACGCCGAGCTGCTGTACCAGAAGCGGCAGCGCCGGGGCACTACCCTCTATGAAGGCAAGCGCTTGCTGCGTGAGCGCAACTACTACGCGGCCATGATGGTGGAAACCGGGGCCGCCGATGCCTGCATCACCGGCCTTACCAAAGACTACGGCCGCAGCCTTATTCCGGCGCTGCAGGTGATTGGGCCGGCCGAGGGCGTGAAACGGGTGTCGTCGATGTACATCATTCAGCACAAGAAAGGGCCGTATTTCTTTGCCGATACCACCGTGAATATCGACCCCACGGCCGAAGAGATGGTGGAGATTATCGGCCTCACGGCGCGGGCCGTGCGCTTTTTTGATGCCGAGCCGCGGGTGGCCGTTATCAGCTACTCCAACTTTGGCTCGAACAGCGGGGTGCTGCCCGAAAAGACCCGCCGCGCCACCGAACTGGCCAAGCAGCGCTACCCCAACCTGCTGCTCGACGGCGAAATGCAGGCCAACGTGGCCCTCAACCTGCAGATACTGCAAGAAAACTACGGCTTCTCGCCGCTGGCCGAAAAGGGCGCTAACACCCTGGTTTTCCCCAATGTAGAGTCGGGCAATATTGCGTATAAAGTGCTCCAGGAAATTGGCGGGGCCGAGGTAATCGGGCCCGTGCTGATGGGCATGCGCAAGCCGGTGCACATTTTACAGCTCGGCGCCAGCGTGCGCGACATTGTGAACATGACCGCCATTGCGGTAGTGGAGGCGCAGCGCGGCAGCTAGGTAGTCTAAATTCAGCCACTATCTGCCAATAAAAGAAGGACCCGCAAGCAATGCTTGTGGGTCCTTTTTTTATTGGTAATCGTTAGCTAATAGTTTAGCGCACGCGGGTCAGGAGCATAGTAGTGGGCACAGTATACCCTTCTGGAGTGACCTTGTTGATACTAATGGTTTCACTAGCTGGAGAGAGTTGCCAGCGCATTTTATTGGGTTGGCCGGGCACCATTTGCAATACAACTTTGCCTTGCTTGTTTTTGGTCAAGTCATGAAATGACATTGCCAGCCTGTCACCCGTACCAGAGAACCCAAATAGCGTGAAACCAGGATTACCATTTACTCCACGAGCACCAATAGAATTCTCCATGTTTTGCAGTTTATTACTATAACTGTGTGTGCCTACAATAACATCCTGCACACTACCATCGGGCAGTTTAAAAGATGGCTCACGCTGCAAGACTACGCGGAGCGTTTCGGAGCCGGAATGCCATTCCCAGGTACCCAGCATAGTAGCCGTCTGTTTCGATAGAGTAGGCATACTTCGGGCTGATATAACTGACACACTTGTTACAGTAGCCAAAAACAGATACGATTTCAGGAAGAAAGAATACATAGTGAAAAAGGGGATTAAGGGCATGTGGTTGAAATAACATTTTGATTAGCATCTAGGCTAATCGAACTCCAGTTACCGAAATTATTGGAATCTCCTTTTGACAAGGATAAACCCATGTTTGTTCTAGCTAGCATTGTTGCGAACCCTGCTTCATTCTCAGCGTTGCTATTGCTTTGCTTGATATTGTAACTTCTCTCATAGAAAAGTTGCTCGAACGTCTGCCAGTAAGGTCCGTCAACAAACCAAACATCACCGAATGCTACCAGAGCAGCGGGGTCTGTAATAGTCAAAGCATAAGTAGTGCCATTCGCTGTAATAACCTGCATCGCGAAAGTCGACACATCTCTAATGCTGTTACTTTTATATAATTCGTACGCTGCCCGCATATCACTGCCAGAAAATACTGACAGAAGACCAGTATAGTGTGTATGCATATACCCATCAATTTGCCCATTTACTTGCAAATCGATACTGGCTGTTCCTACAGGCCCTTGTTGTATTGTTGCATTCGTGATAGCACCACCATTCTTAATGTAGGTATAACCTACCTCGTGGTCTAATCCTATTTTTGACTTCAGGTCGCCCATCAGTTGCCCAAATCCTGCGTCTGTGCCTAATGACTTAAGGATACCACAAGGATTCACATTTTCTACAGGGGGCACATCCACTCCCCCACTAGGGTTACCCGGGTCGGTAGGGTCAGGCACGGGCGGGTCTTCCACATACGTGCATGACTCCCTCGGGGGGTCGTGCCAGCTCAGCCAGCCGGGCAGCTGGGGTCTTCCACATACGTGCATGACTCCCTCGTATCATACCCGTTATTATCCCAACTCATCCCCCAATTGTCGATGCCACAGGCTTCCTGCCCAGGCGGCTCGCTACAACCGTCAGTACTTTGAGTCATCGCACCAGTTGTGTAGTGCCCGCCCCTATTATCAGAGCAATATGATTGCCAATAACAGGTGTAAACAGTGACACAAACGTCGCCATTAGTCGCATTGGCTACGTTTTCCCTGACTGTAGCAGACGTTTTTCTAGGCTTGACCAGCACCCCGTTTTGGTAGGAGAAGAGCGCGTGCTCATCCAAGGTTAACCCTCTCAGCACGAGGTTGCCCGAAAAGGCAGCAAATACCATTGGCTGCACGGCCGCTTCTGCTAAGGTTTGCCTTTTAGCATTAGGCTGCGCTGTTTTCGGTTGGGCTACCGTGTAGGTAGCTAAACTGAACGAATACGTAGCTCCAACGTGCCTAGCCAGCAAAAACCGCTTTACGCCAACCATGCGGAAATTTTCGACCGGCTGTTGCGTTCGCGTAGAAAAAAGGCTGGGTGTCAGAGGTACGTAACTATAAACGGTACCGGTTGAGTTGGTTTTAGTGTAGGTGGCAGGCCAGTTCGGCTCCCAGCGGAGCTTAGCCGAATCGCCAAAGGGCTGCGTAAGGGCCTGCGACAGGCCGGCCGCCTAGAAGGTCAGGCGCACCGCCTCCCCCAGCGAGGGGACCGCAGTGGGCGTAGGCGGCTCTAAAGGAGCCTTGCGGCAGCTGTATAAGCCGCCACCGCTACTGCCTACCAGCACCGCTAGCAGCAGCAGCCTACTGAGTAGGTTGCGTTTTTTCATAAAATGGAAAAGGAGATGAGGAAGTGTAATGCCGGGGCAAGGTAGTTGAAAATTTAAGGTAGCCAGCAAGTAAGCCTAAAGAAATAAAAAAACTTAACATACAAGTAATAGCAACCCAAAATAATAATAGTCTACACCAGGCAGAATACCATCCCCGCCCAGCACCAATTGTTTGCCCCACTTCCCCACCCACCGCTCATATTGGCCCGCTCATAAGTAGATTTGAGTTGGCAAGCGGCCGCCCCTTTACTCCCCGCTGCTTCCCCACCCGCTCGCTATGATTGCATACCTCGACGGTAAACTCGCCTACAAGGACCCTACTCAGGCCATTATTGATACCAATGGCGTGGGCTACGAGGTGAAGATTTCGCTGGCCACCTACTCCAAGCTACCCACCGAGCTGGAGAAAGTGAAGGTGTACACCTACCAGCACGTGAAGGAAGACGGGCAAACGCTCTACGGCTTCCTGGACCCCAACGAGAAGGCGCTGTTTCTGCATTTGATATCGGTGTCGGGCATTGGGCCGGGCACGGGCATCAACATGGTGAGCAGCATGGGCGTGAGCGACATTCGCCAGGCCATTGTGAACGAGGACGTGCGGGCCATCCAGAGCATCAAGGGCGTGGGGCCCAAAACCGCCCAGCGCGTGATACTGGAGCTGAAAGACAAGCTGCGCAAGGACGAACTGCTGGCCAAAGCCGGCGTCGACACCGTGCCGCTGGCCCGCCAGCACAATACGCAGCGCCAGGAAGCGTTGCAAGCATTAGTCATGCTGGGGTTTGCCCGTGCCGCCGCCGAGAAAAATCTGGACCAGATTCAGCACAAGCACGGCAACGACCTGAGCGTGGAAGAACTCATTAAGTTTGCCTTGAAGTCGCACTAGCTTCTTCGTAACTTACTGGTTTAGCAGCTTGCCAGGGCGAGCAGCGCGGGGCAACTGCCCCCGAACGCGTCGTTCGGGTGGCGGGCCGGGGCGGTTGCCGCGCGCTGCTCACCCTGGCCGGCTACCATTTCGCAGGCACCCGACTACACTGCCTCAACGCAACCAAGTACCACAAGAACCCACTCTTACGTTGGTAGCCGGTTGGCTGCCGCACCTGCCCTCTGTTTGAAGTCTCTACTGTCTGTTGGTTCTAGAATTGCCACTCCCGGTGCGCTGCTGGCAGCGGCCGTAGTATCGTCGGTGCTACTGGCGGCCGTGTGGGCTGCCCCGGCGGGCGCGGCGGGCCGCCGCTACCCGGCTGCGTGGTCTACGTGGGTGAGCCGGCTGGGGTTGCCGCCGGGCGTGCCCGGCCAAACTGCCCCCGGCGACACTGGCCGCTACCGGCCCAGCCGCCGCCCGCGCCTGCGCACCGTGCGCGACCGCCAGGGCAGCCGCTTTTCGCCCAAGGGCCGGCGCTCGCCGCTCATTTTGCCGCTGCCCAAGAGCGTGCAGCTGCAAGTGACGCCCGACGATAGCCTCAAAAACTACAACGTGCGCGAAACGGTGGGCTCGACGGTAGACTACCGCGACCCCACCGTCATCTCGCAGCAGGAGCTGCTCAAGTTTCAGGAGCGGCAGGCCATCAACGACTACTACCGCCAGAAGGCGATGGGTGGCGTGGCCGGCGCGCCCGCCGCGCCGGGCAGCGCCCAGGCCCAGCGCCTGATTCCGAAAATCTACCTCGGGCCCGTGGCCGACCGCATTTTTGGCGGTTCCTACATTGATATCCGGCCGGCGGGCTCGCTTACGCTGCGGGCGGGGGCCAAGTACAACGTGAACCGCAACCCCGCCCTCACGCTGCGCCAGCAGAGCGTAGGCGACTTCATTTTTGAGCAAAACATGAACCTGAGTTTGAGCGGCCAGGTGGGCACCAAACTCAAGCTCACGTTCAACTACGACACCAAGGCGGCGTTCGACTTCGACAACCAGATGAAGTTTGACTACGCCGGGCAGCCCACCGACATCCTGCGCAAGCTGGATTTGGGCAACGTGAGCATGCCCCTGAACAACTCACTGATAACGGGCGGCTCCAACCTGTTCGGTATCAAGACGCAGCTGCAGTTTGGGCGGCTGGGCGTGACGGCGGTGGCCGCCACGCTGCGCGGCTCGCAGGATGAGGTGCGGGTGCAAAACGGCGCCCAGAGCCGCACGTTTGAGTTGAAATCGAGCCAGTACGAAAAGGACCGGCACTACTTTTTGTCGCAGTTTTTCCGCGACCGCTACGACCAGGCCCTGCGCGGGCTGCCCACGGTGCAGAGCGGCTTCGAAATCCGGCGCCTGGAGGTGTGGGTGACCAACGACAACCGCACCACCGACAACCTGCGCAACGTGGTGTCGCTGATGGACTTGGGCGAGCCGCGCAAGGAGCGCCTGTACCGGCCGCAGTTTTACAACTCGGGCAGCGCAGCTACGGCATCTACACCGGCTAAAAACCAGGCCAACTACCTCTACCAGTCGCTGACGGCGGGCGGCGCCGCGGCCCGCGATAACTTGCAGGTAGAAAGCTACTTAGCCAACCTACCCACGCCCGGCGGCACCGTGCCGCTGGTGAAAAGCGTTGACTACGAGCGCCTGCGCGCCCGCAAGCTCGACCCGCGCGAGTACACCTTCAATGCCCAGCTCGGCTACGTGAACCTGAACACGGCCCTGCTGCCCGACCAGGTGCTGGCCGTGAGCTACGAGTACCTCTACAACGGCAAGCCCTACACGGTGGGCGAAACCCAAACCGAGTACACCGGGGCCCAGGCCGACCAGGTTATCTTCCTGAAGATGCTGAAGGCCACCAACCCCGGCGTGGGCATAGCCGACCCCGGCGTAAACCCCGCCAACCTTAACCTGCTGACCCACAATACGCCGACCTGGGATTTGATGATGAAAAACATCTATCCCCTGAATACCTCGCAGCTAAATCGCGACAACTTCCAGCTCCAGATTATCTACAAGGATGACGTGACGGGGGTGGACTTGATTTCGCTGAAGGAGGGCGTGAAGATTCAGAACCAGCCGCTGATTCAGGTGCTGGGGCTGGACCGGGTGAATGCCAACAACGACCGCAACGTGGATGGCAACTTCGACTACTTCCCCGGCATCACCATCGACCCGGAGCTGGGCAAGATTATCTTCCCCAGCGTGCAGCCGTTTGGCTCGTACCTGCGGGCGCAGTTCGACACCTTGGGCACCACGCCCGGCTCCAATCCCACTAATGAGCGGGCGTTGGTGCGGAAATACGTGTACCAGGCCCTGTATGACCAAACGCAGAGCGACGCCCAGCAGCAGCAAGTAAAGGACAAGTTTTTCCTGCGCGGGCGCTTCCAGGGCACGAGCACCGACGAGATTACCCTGCCCGGCATTGGGGTGGCGCAGGGGTCGGTAAAGGTGTACGCGGGTAGCACGCTGCTAACGGAAGGGGTTGACTACCAAGTATTTTATGACCAGGCCAAGGTTAAGATTCTCAACCCGGCCTACCTCAATTCGGCCAATGAGCTGCGGGTGGCCTTTGAGAAAAACGCCCTGGTGCAGGTGCAGCCGCGCAAGCTGGTGGGTGCCCGCTTCGACTATGGCCTGAACAAGGACGTTATTCTGGGGGCCACGGCCATGCACATCCTGGAAAACCAGGCCCCCGGCATCAACCGGGTGAACATCGGCGACGAGCCGGCCAACAACACCATTCTGGGGGCCGACGTGAGCCTGCGCAAAGACAGCCGCGTGCTCACCAAGCTGGTGGACCGTTTGCCGTTTCTGGCTACCAAGGAAACCTCCACGGTGGCCTTTACCGGCGAGGTGGCCAAGCTCATTGCGGGACAGGCGCAGCTGGGCCGCGGCGAAAACGGCGTGAGCTACCTCGACGACTTCGAGAACGCCCGCACGCCCTACACGCTGGGCGGGCTGGCGGCCATTCCGGCCTGGCGGCTGGCGGCCACGCCCGCGCCCTTTATGGGCAGCACCGCCAACGACCTGACCAACAGCTACCGCCGCGCCAAGCTGGCCTGGTACACCGTGGACCAGAGCTACTACACCAACGGCCCCAACGTGCCGGCCGGCATTGCGGCCGCCACACTCAGCAACCACTACATGCGGGGTATTCCGCGCAACGAGGTGTTTCCTAACAAGGACCTGGGCGCTACCGGCAACGGCTACGAGTACACCTTCGATATGGCGTATTACCCCCAGGAGCGGGGGCCGTATAACTACACCTCTAATCTTGTATTTACTGGCGACCAGGCTACTAACGGGCGCTTCTTTACGCCACCCGCCGGCTTGCCCGACAATAAGTATGGCGGTATCTCGCGGGGCATCACCTTCGATACCGACTTCGATAACTCCAACGTCGAATACCTGGAGTTCTGGCTGCTCGACCCGTTTATTAAGGGTGCCAATGGAGCCGCCGCGGCTATCAACTCCGACCCTAACAACCTGAACCCCGGCAATCCGGTGCCGCTCACGGATAATGACATCAAGGGTGGCGACCTGATTCTGAACCTGGGCAACGTGAGCGAGGATGTGCTGCGCGACCAGGGCCAGCACGAGTTTGAGAACGGCCTGCCGGTGCCCGGCGACCTGACCAACCCCGTGCAGCCCACCGTGTGGGGCAACGTGACGACGCAGCAGTTTTTGCTCGACGCCTTCAATGCCGCGCCCGGCGCGCGCGCCAGCCAGGACATTGGCCTCGATGGCCTCACCGACACCCAGGAGCAGGCGAAGTTCACCCCCATTCCGGGCTACGGCGCGCTGGCCGACCCGTCAAACGACGACTTCCGCCACCACCTCGACCCGAGCTACAACACGAATAACACCCAGATTCTGGGCCGCTACAAAAACTACGACAACTACGAAGGCAACTCGCCCGAAAACTCGCAGCTCAGCTCCACGGCCTATCCCGACAAGGAGGACCTGAACCGCGACAACGTGATTCAGACTACCGAGCAGTACTACGAATACCCCATTCACCTGGCCCCCGACCAGCTGCAAATCGGCCAGAACTACATCACCGACAAGGTAACCACCAACGTAGTGCCTACCGGCACGGGCTCGGGGTCGAGCACGGGCGAGCAAGTGACGTGGTACCAGTTCCGCATTCCCATTCGCACGCCGGCGCGGGTAGAAGGCAATGGTGGCCAGCCCTTTGGCTTCAAGAACATTCGCTTCATGCGCCTGTACATGACCAACTGGCAGCAGCCGGTGGTGCTGCGCCTGGTGCAGCCCCAGTTTGTGGCCAACCAGTGGCGCCAGTACGCGAGCCGCATCGTGGACCCCAACGTGCAGGTGCCCGGCATCAACAATCCTACCGATGCCGATGCCTTCGCCATTTCGACGGTGAGCGTGGAGGAAAACGGCCCCTCGGCGGCCACCCCCACCGGCACCATTCCCTACGTGGTGCCGCCCAACATTACCCGCGATGTGGAGTATGGCTCCACGGCCGTGTCGCGGCAGCAAAACGAGCAAAGCCTGCGCCTGGCCGTGACCAACCTGACCGATGGCTACGCCAAGGCTGCCTATAAGAACTTAACTACCAACCTGTTGCGCTACAAGCGCCTGCGGATGTACTTCCACGCCGAATCGCCCGACGCGCGCATCAAGACGGGTGATGCCCGCGCGTTTATCCGCATCGGCACCGACTACAGCCAGAACTACTACGAGTACTCGCTGCCGCTCACCTTCACCATCCCCACCAGCGCCGACGCGGCTACTCAGCTCGGTGTGTGGCCCGAGGCCAACAACATCGACGTGGCCCTGCAGGACTTTATCGACGCCAAGGCGGCCCGCAACCGGGATATTGTCAACCGGGTGCCGGGCGTTAGCTACACCGTGGCCTACCCCTACCCGCTGGCCAACGGCGCGGTTATCAACATTGTCGGCAACCCCGACTTTTCGCAGGTGCAGGGCGCAATGATTGGCATCCTGAACCCGGCCAAGACGCTGGGCGACATGAGCGACGATGGCAGCCCAAAAACCGTAACGCTGTGGGCCGATGAGCTGCGCGTATTTGACTTCGACAACCAGGGCGGCTGGGCCGCCAACGCCCGCCTGAACGTGAAGCTGGCCGACCTGGCCAACATCACGGCCACCGGCTCGTTTGTGGGCGTGGGCTTTGGGGGCTTGCAGGACAAAGCCCAGCAGCGCTCGACCAGCGACGTGCTGCGCGGCGACCTCAACGCCACGGTGGCGGCCGAAAAGTTCTTGCCCACCCAGCTGCGCCTCAAGGTGCCGGTGCTGGTGCAGGCGGGCCGCCAGACCATTACGCCCCAGTACGACCCCCTCGACCCCGACACCAAGCTGGAGCAGAGCCTGCAGAAGTTTCAGAACAACCCCGGTGCCGCCGCCGCCTACAAAAACCTGGTGGTAGACCGCACCACCACCCGCAGCATCTCGGTGCTGAACGTGCGCAAGGACCGCGCCCCCACCCAAACCAAGCAGCACCCCTGGGACATTGAGAACGTGGCCGTTAGCTACGCCATCACCGAGCGCCTGCACACCGACATCAACACCCAGCGCGACTACACGCAGTCGTACACGGCCGCCCTGGCCTACCTCTACCAGACGCAGCCGCGCAACTACACGCCCTTCGCCAGCTTTAAGGCCCTGGACAACCCGTACCTCAAGATTTTCCAGCAAATCAACTTTACGCCCCTGCCCTCGCGCTTCTCGTTCCGCACCGACCTCGACCGGCGCTACAACGAGCGCTT
>CAXTFI010000083.1:0-20340 GCA_964243255.1 uncultured Hymenobacter sp. | reverse complement strand
GCTTAGCCAATCTAACCCTGGCATGCCGGGGTCGAAAGCCAGCACCGGCACATCGGGGGCCAGCTGCCGCACTAGGTCGTGGTTGGTATAGGTGGCATAATGACTGTACAAATACACCTGGTGGCCGCGCTCATGCAGCGCCTGGGCCAGGCGCATTCCAAAGACCTGCGCGCCACCCGTCCGTAAGTCCTCAATAGCAAGTAAAATATTCATTATACCGCAAAGTTCGCCATAATACCTTAAAGCCGTACGCAAGCCTGCTCTGCTGTATCAGACCAATGCGTCTGTTTACGCAAGGGAATACTGATTGCTCAGGCGAGTTGGCTGGCTGCTGCGTGGCTGATACAATACCAAGCTGCTGCAGAAAACACCTCACGTACAGAGAACACCCCTAGCCCACACGATGCTGCGCTACGAGTTGCGCTCGACCAGCAGCTTTTCCACCTAGCTATAGCGCGCCGGGCACGCTGGCTGCCGGTAGCCCTAGCAGGGCACCCCTGGCATTGGTTCTTAGCCCGTCCCACCGCTGCTGCTATTCTTACGCACTTGGTCGCGGCCGCATAATTCATAATTGAGAAGTGCGTATCGCAAGCCTGATACGTTAGGCAGACCTGCATAAGCTACCGCCCCAAACAGTTTCTAAGCAAACACGCACCGCCCTAAAAAATATAATATGAGCAAGAGCTTTACTTGGCGAAGTATCTTTGCCGGACGCGAGGCGGGTAGTATCTGATACGGCAGCTGCCAGCTTTGCCTTTCAGAACTCAGGCGCTGATTCTGCGCCAATATAATTTTGCCCTTATGCAGCAACTTCGCCGCGATGAGGCTGGCGCCGACAAGCAGCCAGCTGGTCAGTATGTAGTGATTTATATCGCTTACGGCTCCCAGGCACTGAAATACCAAACAATTTTGTCGGTGTACACGCTCGCTTACCAGCTAGGGGAGGCACTGGCCAGCTATTCGCTGCTTATTTATACCGATGCCGACCGGCGCCTGTTCGATAAGCACTTGGCTGGGTTGCCCGTGCAGGTAATAGTGCTGGGTAAGGAGCAGGCCCGAGCCATGATTGGACCCGCCAATTACGTGTACCGTATCAAGCCGGCGGTTATCAAGGAATACTTTGCCACGCACCAGCAAAATCTGTTTTTCCTGGACAGCGATACGTTGTTCATGCGCGACCCTACGCCGCTGCTGCAGCGCATCAGGCCCGGCCACAGCCTGATGAATGCCGCTGAGTACAACTTTATGGATGCTGGCCCAGTGGAGCCATTGCACTGGTATACGCTGCGGCAAGGCCTCAAAAAAACTGATTACCTGGTAATGGGCCAGCGGATGGTAATTCCGCTCGATACGATGATGTGGAACTCAGGAGTTATCGGCCTCAGCCCTGCCGAGAGCTACCTCGTGGATGATATGCTGAGCTTGACCGACCAGCTGTATGAAGCCAGCAAAACCTTCAACGTCGAGCAGTTTGCCATCTCTTGTGTGCTGCAAGCAGCTACCCAAGTCAGTTCCACCGAGGACTACATTGACCACTACTGGCCGAAGTATACCAAGCAGACCTACAATGCGCGCATCCCCGGCTTTTTAAAGCAGCAGCGCGGCAAAGCCGGCCCCGAGCTATACCGGGCTGCCTTCGAATTTGCTCAGCAAATCCGGCACATCGAAACCCCCAATGCTCCACTACCAGAGCGCATTAGTACCCGCTTGCGGCTGATACTAAAGGTAGCCCGCAAAGGCTATCTGTAGAAGTGCTACCTAAAATGCCTACTTCCATGGTGCGCTATGCAAAATGCTACCCGAAAAGCCACCGAGGCTTATTTTACTGTTTTGCTCAGCTTGCCCACAATTTAATCCATCTGATGGCCGTGCCATTCATTTGCAACCAGCATAGTATCCGATTAGATAATTGGCGGTCTATTTTAGGGTAAGGTTCTTTTCGGTCAGGTACACCACTCCGGCCGCCCGCCGCAGGGCCTGGCGCGAGTGCCGGGTTACCTCCGGCTGGCTGGGCTTGTGCAAAAACTCCTCGTAGCAGCCGTGCATGGTAATCACCAGCGGCACCGGTGGGTGGGCGGCCACGGCGGCGGCCGCCGCCACGTAGTCCGACTTAATCATGTGCGAGTTAAGCACCTCAATCTGTAGCCGCTCCAATGTGCGGCGCAGGTGCCGCCCTACCAGCCACTCCCGCGCCGCAAAGGGCTTACCCAGCCGCCGCAGGGCCCCCTGCGCTTTGCGGCTTAGCCAATCTAACCCTGGCATGCCGGGGTCGAAAGCCAGCACCGGCACATCGCTCGTTTAGCGGAGCGCCGCGGCACTACCTGGCATCATCAATACGTTACCTAATTATGTTGCGGCACCGACTGCGGTCATGCAAGCACGTCTTTAATAAATACGAGGCTTGCGTCGCTAGCCTCCACTGATAACCTGATAAACCCTTGGCATAAATTTAGCCAGCACAATAACCAGTAGCAGCGTAGCCCCAAAAGCAATGAGCGGACTGAGATAATAGAACCACTGGCTGTAGCTACCCAAATGCAACATTGAAAACAGCACCTTTATCACAAGTATATGATAGAGGTAAATAAGTAGTGAATACTGGCTGCCCCAGCGGGCCAGCCGATTGCTGTGCGACTGCTGCAATACCAAGCTGCCGCAAAAAATCCCCAGTGCGCAGAGAGCCGTGCCTACCAGCATCTCCTGGTTGTGAGGACCAGCCCCGGTTTTCTTGTATAGTAGTACTGCTTCGCCTGTTTCAAGCCCTAGCCCGACTACTGCGATGACCAGGCAAAGCCAAGCTGGAAAAAAGCGAAGCAATGCCTCATGACGAGCTAGCAAAAACCCTCCGAATAGAAATGGAATTGCTGTCAAGTAGCGAGCTACTTCATATTGAAGTCGAAACCCACTAAGTTGTGAGTACCCCTCACCAGTCAGAATCAAGCCAAAGACCCCAAGCGCTATCACCAGCAACACTCCATCGGAATAGCGGTTGGCAAAATGTTGCAGCAGAATAAGGCCCACGATAGCCGAGCCGATATACCATAAGTGCCCTGCCTGGCCTACTATCAACTTTACAAATGACAGGTTGAGCGAAGTGCTGGCGTCTAGGTCAACCACGTAAAATAACGCATACACCACATTAGCGACAAGGAAAACTGCCGTTAGCTTACCTATGGAGCGGCCAATATTGACTTCCTGGCTTGGTTTAAGACTTTTGGCCACGAAATAGCCGCTCACAAGAAAGAAAAAAGGTACTGCCCAGCGGGACCCTAGCCGTAGGCTTAGCGCAATGGCATTGGGCAGTGCCGCAAGTGGCGAATGCAGTATCACTACGCAGAACGCACCAAGTAGCCGCAGGCTATCAATTGAGTAATTTTTTCCGACCATAAGTAATTTTTACTATGCAAATTTTGAAATCAATGCACCGTCTTATTATCAGCTAGTTTCTTTTTCCTCTAAAAAGAGGGAAAAGAAAGTGAGAATCCATATTCGCACGACTTACAAGCAATAGTATAATTGCTTTCTAGGCGATATAAGCTGTTCTTTGAGCAGCATTCTAGTATAGGCTGGTATTTAACCCACTTGCGCATTCAGGTCACCTCACAACCAACGTTGGAGTAGTTGCCTTTAAAGCGTTCAATCCAACTCAACTAGTATTAGTACAACCGCTCGCTGGCCGCCAGACTCAAGCTCACAACACCTCCTCACTCAGCAGGCCCCGCTCCCGTAGCTCCTGCTGCAGTTGTCCTGCCCAGGTATCCCAGTTCAGTCGCGCTTCGTATTCATCGCGGCTGTGCTGGCGCAGCTGCTGGTACCCGGCGGGGTCATTGAGCAGTTGCCTGATGCGGGCCGCAAAGTCTTCACCCGCAGCCGTTAGCGGCAGCATATAGCCGTTTTGGCCTTCTTTGATGAAGCTGCTAATGCCGCCGACGTCGGTAGTCAGCACCGGCAGGCCGAAAGCATTGGCATCGCAGAAGGCAATGGCCGCGCACTCGGCCCGCGATGGCATCAGAAAAAAATCGGCGCTGCTAAAAAGCTCGTGCAGCTGCTGCCGGTCAGCTTCTACCCCCATGTTCAGAAAGGGGATAATCCGCAGTCCTGGGCTGGTAAATGCGGCCGGGTCGGGGGGGCGGCAGCCTACCACTGTGAGCGTGGCTGGCACTCCTTGCTTGCGCAGTGCCTCCATAGTCGCGTAGGCAATATCTGCGCCTTTACGCGTCCACTCGCCACCCAGCAGAAAGAGCCGGCAGGTGCCGTCCGGGGCGGGCCTGTGTTGCAAGGCCTGCGCTCGCTGCGGCGGGCTAGGATAGTTGGAGCCAAATGGAATCACGCAGAGCTTAGTGGGCAAGGCTCCGTAGTCGAGCCGAGCCGAATTCGCCGCCCATTCCGAAGAGTAGCACACGAGGCTGGCAACCGTCAAGGCCCGGTGTTCCAGGTGATTGAGCTCCGCCTTGCTCACGTCGAGCAGGCCCGTCAGGCCAGGGTAGAAATCAAGCAGCTGGTGCAGCGTAGAGTCCTCCACGTACACGATGGGCACGGTCGTGCGCAGGTAGGCGATTTCGGTGAAGGAGGCCGGCGCCACTAACAAGTCGAAGGACTGGCGAGCCAGCTTGCGCCCAAATACCCAGGCGTACCAGCGGGCCACCGCCACGCTCCAGCCGTACTGATAGCGCTTGCCGGTAAGCGGTTTTACCAGCCAGCTGTTGAACCGGTCGCCCAGGGCAAATGGCCAGCGCATCGAAACTGGTCCCAGTGCCGTTACCTCCCCCAAATTGCGCTCAAGTGCCTTAAAGATAGAGTAGTGCACGCCCGACCACGAGCGACGATTAAGGGGGTCGGTGCTGGTGAGGAAGCCAATCCGCAGGGGCTTAGATAAACTCATTACTTATGAAGTAGCCTGTGCGCCTGCTCGGTGCTGGGTTGCATACCAATACCAGGTTCGCGCAAGAGCTTGTTCAAATGTCAACTTAGGCTGCCAGCCTGTTTCAGTGCGCAGCTTAGTGCAGTCAAGTACGTTGGCCGGCACGTCAAAGGGGCGGGGAGGCAGAATTTGTAGTTTTATTTCGTGAGCGGTTTCAATCGCTAGCGGAGCCATTACTTCCAGTACCTGCCGGTTGGTTAGCCCCTGGCTACTGCCCAGGTTATATACTTCACCCGGACGGCCATGCAGCAGTGCGGCTACTATGCCACCGGCTACATCTGTTACGTGCAGGTAGTCGCGAATAGTGCCCTGCTCACCAAACAGTGTTAGTTTGCGCCCATCGAGCACCGAGGCAATAGCAGTAGCAATGAAGCCCTGGCCCGAATAGGTGCGCTGGCCCTCACCAAAAGCATTAGCTGGCCGCACGCACACGATAGGCAAGCCCTTGCTTTCAAAATACATGTGCGCGTATTTCTCAATGGCCAGCTTAGTGATGCCATAAGGTGAGAGTGGCAGCGTAGGGTGGGTTTCGGGAATAAGCTCAGCCGAAGTGCGCCCGTATACGGTGCCGCCCGATGAAATCCAAACGAATTTCTTGAGCGGTAGCGTAGCCGCTAGCTCAAACAACCTTACCGCTTCAGGCAGATTTACCAGGATGTCATTCACCGGGTCCTGGAAGCTGGTGCCGGGCACCGTAGCGTAGGCCAGGTCAATTACCTCATCTACTTCGCTTAGTGCCTGCTGGAGGGCAGCGCCTCCGTCGTCGGCTGGGCTATGCACGTAGCGCACACCCGCCGGTAAGGGCGGCACCGGGGCGGGCTCGCGGCCCAGCACCAGCACTTGCCGGCCCAGGGCCAGTAGCTCGGCCACCACGGCCCGGCCAATAAAGCCGGCCCCGCCAATAACACCAGTAGTTACTTCTTCTAAATCAATACCTTCGGCCATAACACGTACTTAAATCATTGCGCCCCACGGGCAGGCTAGCCCAGCCACCAGGCACGCTAGGCTGCTGCAAATCTACGCCCGTCCCCTCTTTCGCGGCTGCTTAACCAGCCAACGGCCAGCGCCCAACCGCAGCTTGCAGCAACTGGAGCAGTTCGGCGGCGGGGTCAGCTTGCACCTGACCGCGAGCCTGCTCAAAGCCGCGCAGGCCCATTGCAGGCCACGCTGCCTGGGCCTGCCAGGCCCGCTCCAGCGCCGCGTCGAGCGGTTCAGGAAAAGCCGCTTCGGCCAGAAAGCCCGTACTGCCCTCTTCGAGCCAGTCGGGCACCAAGCCTACATTGGCGCTTATCACGGGCCGGCCGCTCAGCATAGCCTCTACCAGCACCATCGGCCCCGACTCAATGCGCGACGGGATGACCAGGGCGTGATTAGTGCGCCAGATGTCGGCGCTGTCGGCCACGTGGCCGTGTAGCACCACCCGGTCGCTGAGCTGGTAGTAGGCCGCCAGCCGCTCCAGGTAGGCCTGGTCGGGGCCTTTGCCGTAGAAATTCATCTGCCAGGCGCGGGCCATCCATTTAGGAGCGCTTAGGACTTGCATTAGTACATCCTGGCCCTTGCGGTCGGTGTCGAGGGTGGCCACTACGGCCAGTTGCACCGGGCCGGCCGGCGGGTACGGCATAGGCATGTGGGCAGGTAAGTTGAGCGGGTTTTGCACCACCCGGCAGTTAGGCAGCGGGTGGGCCATTTGCCGCCGTAGCACCGCCGTTTGCTTGGCCGAAATAGTCAGAACCATGCGCGCTTTCTCGTAGACAGCCAGGGTAGCCGCCCGCTCGGCCTCGCCCATCCGAATGGGGTCTTTGTAGAGGTGGCAGATAATGGCGTAGGGCACGGCCCCGCTGGTCAGCCAGGCCCAAATATCCTCCTTGTGAATAATATCATTGTGCCCGCCCTGATTCACGAATACCAAGTCAGGCGCGAACTCTTTGATAGCCACCAGCTCAGTTGAGAGCGGCCGAAACTGCCGCACCGCCCGCCGCCACAGTCGCTTGTGCAGCTTGGGGCTGTAAGCCGTGCGATAGAATAGCGTGGCCCCGGCCGCCACCAGCTCGCGCAGGGGCTGGGCGGGCGTGGGCCACTCGTAGGCCGTAATCAGCACCTCGTGCCCTTCGGCCAGCGCCTGGGCCGCCGTTTTCGACCACAGCGCTTCGCTGCCGCCCCAGGGCGCATCGTTCATCAGGGAAATAAAGGCGAATTTCATGCGTAGTGTGGACGACCCAGCCGGTAGCGGCCGCCAAATGGAACACGGCCAGGGTCGCCGGGCAAGTCAGGTTTACTGGGCAAGCGCCCGCTCAAACACCTCGGTGTAGCGGCGGACGCAGGTACGAATATCAAATTTGCGGCGTACTTCCTGTACCCGCTCGGCCTGCTGCTGGTAAAACGCCTCGTCTGTCAGGTAGCGCTCCATTGCTTCGGTAAGCAGGGTTGAGCTTACGCCTGCGTTTTCGGGCAGCAGCGGCAGCACGGTGCCTGCTAGCTGCCCGTCGGCCGCCCGCAACATGTCGGGTATTTCACCAATGGTGGTGGAGACGACTGGTAGCCCACAGCGCAGATAGTCAATAATGACATTGGGCAGGGTTTCAATCGGGAAATAGGTTGGCAGCAGGCCCACGTCGGCTAGCTGCGTCAGCACTACCGAATTAGGGTGTGAGCCATAGAATATAATACCCGGCTCGCTAGCAAATTTGGTTTTTATCCCCTGCAAAAACTCGCCATCGCCCACCAGCAGCAGCGCCGCCCGCTCGTGGCGCTGCCGAATACCCCGAAAGGCCTCAATGGCTTCCACCCAGCCCTTCTCTTTGATGCCCCTGGCCACTAGGATGTATACGAACGCATCACTGGCTAGGCCTAAATCAGCTCTTGTCACACTGCCCTGTAAAGGGGCATCCAAGTCAGTGCCGGTATAAATTTTTTCGGTGGGCATCATAGGGCGGAAGTACGACTGAGCCCAGTAATAGCTCATATTTTTATCGGCCGCGTAAATAATAGCACTTACGTAGTCATAAATGGCTCGCGCTCGCTCGGGCCACTCCGGGGCCGCGTATTCGTACACACCATGCATCGACACCACGACCGGAGTATTCTTTAACCGAGCATACTTGCAGGCAAAATAATCCTGATGAAAAGAGAGTGAGCAAACAATATCAAACTCGTTATTGGCGAGCAGGCGAGCAAAATCGCGCTCTACTACCTGCTGCCAAATTCCATTGGGCCGAAGCTTGCTCTTCACCAGTAGTGCGTTTGCCTTCCAAAATAGGCGATTGAGCCAAGGCCGAGGCCGAAAGCCGGCTAACCGAAATTTCGAATGGTCAAACTGCGCGACGAATGACTCCATCCGCCGCTCAGAACTGAAATCGTATAGCGTCACATCGTGGCCTGCTGCACCAAAGGCCTCTGAAAACCTTAGCGCTAATACTTCAATTCCACCAATAGTGAGGGCTTGGGTAGTAAATAAAATTTTCATAATCAGTGCTTACAGGCTAGCAGGTAAGAACTGCTGCATCACACTGTACATAGCCGGCCCAATAGTAGTAATTGTATGCTCCTCAACCACGCGTTGCTGTCCCGTCTGCCCCATCTGATGGCGCAGCACATCGTTGTGCAGCAGGTCGAGCGTAGCCTTAGCCATACCAGCATTGTCTAAATAGGGTACTACTACCCCAGCATCGGTGCGTACAAACTCAGGCATGCCGCCAGCTTTGTCGAAGCATATGACTGGCTTACCGGCCAGAGCTGCCTCCAAACACACTAGTGGAAATGGGTCTTCCCGAGAAGGAAGTAAAAACACGTCGAACAGTTCGTAATAGCCTCGCAAATCGCGCTGCTCACCCACAAATAGCACCCGTTTTTCTAACCCCAATAAGCGCAAATCACGCTGAATAGCCTTATACTCGGGGGAATTAGTATTGCCACCTACCCATATAAAATAGACCTCGGGCCGTTGGCTGATTACCTGTTGCGCCACTTGCACAAATATATCAGCTCCTTTACGTGGATACAGCACTGCAATTCCTCCTACTACTGGGTTTGCCGCTGGAATACCAAACTGAGCCCTGATTTCGTCTGCCGTACCGCTTCCACTCAATTGTTCGGCGATAAAATCGTAAATTACGACCATTCGCTCACCGCTAATATTACACCACGCTTGATAATACTTCTGTACCATGTGCGAACCCATAATAAACATATCTACCGCAGCTACGTTACGTTTAAAACGCTCGGGAGCGTAGTAGTAGAAGGTGCTATCCAACTCGTGGATATTAATGAGTAGCTTGGCCCCAGTGAGTTGCTTCAACCTAGCCGCTAAATCAATAGTGAGCGCTGTATTAGCAAAAATCAAGCTTGGGTTCATTTGACGAACACGGCGCTCCAGCAGCTTGCGCCGATAGTCGGTACTACGGTCAAGCTTAGCACTAGCCCGCTGACGAATGCTTACGGCAGGAGGTGCAACTACTACGTGCAACTCGTCTACCACTTGCCGAAATTCTTCTTCTAGCGCACCACCTAACACCAGAACCAGTACAATTCGATAAGAAGTATTCTGCTTCAACCATTTTATCAAATATAGCTGGGTAAAAGGGGCACCAGTAGCAGTTGCCTCATGGCCTATGAATAAGATTGTAGACATTATTATTCAGTCTATAAAATACGAGAGCCAAGGCTAATTGAGTAATATAATTTATGCATTCAATAGTGATTGGATAAATGTACGTATATTTGCTGAATTCTACAACCTAAATTCTTAATCAAATGATTACTGTTAAAATAAATGGTGGACTAGGTAACCAGATGTTTCAATACGCTGCAGGCAGAGCTATTGCTTTACGAACAGATACTGCACTAGAAATAGAAACCTCCTTTTTTCAAGGTACCTTGAATGAAGGTGAATACAAGAGAAAATTTCAGCTTAAACTCTTCCCTAATATTGCGGAATTGAATTTAAAGGAAATATCACCAAAAAATTATCGTAAGCAACGGCTTTACGAAAAAAACATTTTTTATAAAACTGAGAATTTCTTAAGAAAAAAGATAGGAGTCACTGCGGCTTATGAGTATATATGGGAAAGGGATTTACTCACTTATGAACCAACTTTCCATCAACAAGCTGTTAGTGCCAAATTAGTTTATCTTGTGGGAAATTGGCAAAATGAAAAGTATTTTCAGGATTTTGAATCCACTATAAGACATGATTTCGTTTTCCCAGCTATCAAATCTGACAGCCTCAATAATACACTTATGAAGCAGATTCAAGATACAGAATCAGTATCTGTCCATGTACGGCGTAGTGACTATCTATTAGCGGGCATTCATAGCCCTGTAAGTACAGAGTACTACCAGAAAGCTTTACAGCTAATGCAGCAAAAACTGGAATCTCCTAACTACTTTGTGTTCTCTGATGATATTGCTTGGTGCCGTGAAAACTTGGGCTTGCAGAATGCTTGTTTCATTGAGCACAATGTCGGCGATACTAGTTACCGCGACATGCAGTTGATGAGTAGTTGCAAGCATAATATTATTGCCAATAGTTCTTTCAGTTGGTGGGGAGCTTGGTTGAATCAGTACTCCAGCAAAATTGTTGTTGCACCTGAGAATTGGTTAGTCAATCCACTTATCAAGACAGAGAATATTGTTCCTAAAAACTGGCAAATATTGTGATTTAATGCTATAAAATATGCATTATACTCACCATATGCGCCATTCGTCGAAATCTAAACAATAACAGGTATTTACGCCTCGGCGCATACCCATATACATCCCTACATTAGAACTATAAGTACCTATAAATAAATTCGCACCATTTAAAATGTCAACATCGATAAATAGGTCCAGCATTGCTTTCTTCTTAGAATTTACACTTTGTGCATCAAATGCGCTGTGCAAATATCCTTTTGCGTTCTCATCACAGTTTGTAAAGAAGTTATAATCTGGAAAACTTCTCTTTAGCAAAACTACGTTTTTATAATCATCGGTAGCTACATAAACGTTTTTGCACATACTTATCTCTTGCAGCTTTAATATATAATCCGAAGGCGAAAATAATTTGTGTTCCGTAACTTTATCTCCACCTCTGATATGTACACCCGCATATTCATCAGGAATAGCTAATTCGGCAATTCTATTTTGTATTACAAAGGCTGTATCAGGTTGATAATGCCATATATTGGTTATAATAGTCTTGCAGTTTTCAACAAGGCTTCCTGTTAAATTTAATTCAGGAATGAAGATATTTTCCAGTTCTTCTTGCTCGCGAAATTTGGGCCAGAGGTGCTGTGTAAGAAAATCAGCCCCAAGCAGCCTTTTGAATAAAGCAGCTTTTATATTAACAGCCGTAGTTCTTTCTTGGTAACCACGCATATTATATGTGGCATGGAGTGAACTATTACTTTCTTCACAAAATGGCAGGAAGAAATCTTGCCAACCATTTTTGACGCTAAAATTATTTTTCTTAGAAGATAGAACAAACTTTATTTCATGTTTTAAGCAATATGCAATTGCAAAAACCATATGATTATATTCAGAGAAAAACCCAGAAGCGGCACCTACTCTAAATATTAATTTCTTTTCGAAAGAATCATTTAGCGTTTTATAAGATTTAATCCAATTATTAACTGCCATCATTTATCCCCCAAATGGTTAAGTAGTAAAACAGTACCAGTATAGTTACTAAATTTTATTTTCTCGTTCCATTAGAAAAAATCCTATATCATTGTAACTTAAAGACCTTCCTCCAGCGGTAGCAAGATCATCCTTTACAAGAATCACTTCTTCTAAAATCATATATGCTTCAACATTAGGAAGTGCTAAAGTGATGCTTAAATAATATTCACCGTTCCCCATTTTTGCAGGCAATGATATCTTTTCACGCAATGCAAATGAGCCCTGCTTAGCATGCAACAATTCTCCAGTTATATGACCTGGACTATAAAAGGCAACTGCAATATTTTCATTTGTAAATATCTTCACTTCAATATTTAACTGCAAATCGCTGAAACAAATACCGTCAATGGTAATTTCAAGCGAATTGGATATTGAATGAATAGGCGAAACAATGCTTCCATTTATAGTAACGCTATCAATTTGCAAAGAAGAATGTCTTTTAGTAATCAAATTGCTAAGTAGCGAGCTTTCTACACTACCAGTTTTAGTATAATAGTCAATAGTAGCTGACACGGTGCCATTAAAATCTACTTTGCCATTTTTTAGAAATAGTCCTTTATTGCATAATTGCTTAACTGCAAGCATATTATGACTCACAAATAACACCGTCCGCCCGTCATTTATACTTACATCCTTCATGCGACCTAAACACTTCTTTTGGAAGTCGGCATCACCTACAGCCAATACTTCATCCACAATTAGAATTTCGGGCTCTAGGAAGGCAGCTACGGCAAAAGCTAGACGTACGTACATACCGCTACTATAGCGTTTGACAGGCGTATCAATATACCGCTCAACACCAGAAAAATCCACTATCTCGTCAAACTTACTACGAATCTCGACTTTAGTCATCCCTAGTATAGCGCCATTGAGAAAGATATTCTCACGTCCGGTTAACTCTGGATGAAAACCAGTACCTACTTCCAGCAGTGAAGCAATACGGCCATTCACCTTGATATTACCCGTAGTAGGAGCCGTTACCTTCGATAGTATTTTAAGGAGCGTAGACTTACCTGCTCCGTTGCGGCCGATAATTCCGAGCACCTCGCCCTTCTTCACTTCAAAGTCTACGTCTCTTAGCGACCATACGTAGTCGCTAGCCCCCTTGGTAGTTCGGTCATTAGTTTCACCCACTTTGGCAAAAGGGTCCTCCTTGCCGCGCAAGCGGGCAAACCATCGATTTAGGTCATGGCTGATAGTACCAGTGCCAATTTCGCCTAGTCGATACTGCTTACCAAGCCCTTCTACTTTAATTGCGATATCGCTCATAATTCCCGTAAAACGTAATAGAATTGTGGTTTGCCAACCTAGCCAGGCTATACCGTATCGGTAAAGCTCTTTTCGACGCGGTTAAATATTACCGTACCTATAAGTAAGATGAGTAACGTAGCTCCTGCGCTGTAGCCTAGGTAGAGCCAGCTAAATGTACCAGAACCCAAGAAGCCTACCCGAAAGGTTTCGGTAATGGCACTCATGGGATTAGATAAAATTATCCATAAGTATTTGGCAGGCACTTTGGATAACGGGTAGATAACCGGCGTAGCATACAGAGCCAGCTGCACCCCAAAAGTCAGGAGCATGGCTAGGTCTCGGTACTTAGTGGTGAGCGCACTGAAAATCATTCCCAAGCCCAGCGAGAGCAAACCCATTAACACCACCAGCACCGGCGTAAGCAATAAATAAGCATTAGGATGAATGGCCGAGCTAGTAGCCAAGTAAAACACCCATACTAGCAAAAATAGCGCGAACTGAATGCCAAATCGCACTAGGTTGGCGATAACGATGGATAGTGGCATAGTCAGGCGTGGGAAATACACCTTGCTGAACATCGCCGCGTTGGCCGTAAATACCGTGGACACCGACGTGAGGCTTTGGGAGAAATACCCCCATACCGTGTTGCCGGCTAAGTAAAAAATGAAGGGGGGTATCCCGTCGGTACCTATTTGAGCCACCCGCCCAAAAATGATGTAGAACGTGATAGTAGTAAGCAGCGGCTGAATAAAGAACCACAGTGGGCCCAGAATAGTCTGCTTGTAGTTAGACACAAAATCGCGCCGAACGAATAGCATCACCAAGTCGCGATAGCGCCACACATCTCCCAAACGCAGGTCAAGCAGATTGTTCCGCGGCTCAATTACCTCTGTCCAGTTCTCCTCTTGTGCCGGGTGGTATGCGACAGGCACCTCAGGTTCTATATCTTCTAAAATATGCACGAAATCAATTTAAGATAAGGGGAATGCTGTATCAAAACAAGGCTAAACAACAAAATAGGCCAATTAGCTTAACCTACCCATAGGCTGAACTAATTGCCCTATTCTATGGCCGCAAAGATACGATTAAAGCCGTAAGAATCCGGAGTCCTGGCTTACTGGGTCTCTTCTACCGTACTGCTTGCGGTTCGAACGCCTGCTTATAGACTTTTTTTACTCCCTCTTCCAACCCAATAGTAGCTGCCCAGCCGTGCTCTGCCAATTTACTCACATCCATTAGCTTACGAGGAGTACCATCAGGATACGCCGGATTGAAGCGAATAGCACCTTGATAACCCACAGTTTCTTTTACCAGTTCGGCCAGTTCACGGATGCTCAGGTCGGTGCCAGTACCGATGTTGACCAGGCCAGGCTCATTGTAGTGTTCTAGTAGCCAGTAGCAGGCATCGGCTAAGTCATCGACATGCAAAAATTCGCGGCGCGGTGTACCAGTGCCCCATACCTCTACCTCAGGTGAGTCCGCTTCTTTGGCTTCGTGAAACTTACGGAGCAAGGCAGGCAATACGTGCGAATTTTTTAAGTCGTAGTTGTCATGTGGCCCATACAGATTGGTGGGCATGGCCGAGATGTAGTTGCAGCCGTACTGGCTACGGTAGGCATCACATAGTTTAATACCGGCAATCTTGGCTACGGCATAGGGCTCATTAGTACTTTCTAATTCACCAGTCAGCAGTGCATTCTCTTGCAGGGGCTGCGGAGCCATTTTCGGGTAAATGCACGACGAGCCTAAAAAAAGCAGCTTCTTCACCCCGTTCAGGTACGAGTGATGAATAACGTTGCTCTCAATCATGAGGTTATCATACAGGAATTCGGCCCGGTACGTATTATTAGCCTGAATGCCACCCACCTTAGCGGCAGCTAAGACTACGTATTCTGGTTTTTCCTGGACAAAGAATGCTGCTACGGCCGCTTGGTCGCGCAAGTCAAGCTCGCTGGATGTTCGGGTAACGAAATTATCAAAGCCCGCTTTTTGGAGCCGCCGCATCAGGGCCGAGCCTACCATACCACGGTGGCCCGCAATGTAAATCTTCTCGCTTTTTTCCATAGTGCTCAAGTTTATTCGTAAGCATTGGGAATAGTGTAGCCACCCGCTTGCAGGTGCGCATCGCGCTGAAACAGCTTTAGGTCGGCCTGCACCATTTCCTGCACCAAGGCCGGCAGGTCATACTTAGGCTCCCAGCCTAGCTTGGTTTTAGCCTTGGTAGGGTCGCCAATTAGGAGCTCTACTTCGGTAGGCCGGAAATAGCGCTCGTCAATCTGCACGATTGTAGCGCCGGTAGGCAATTGAAAATCAGGATTAGCGCAGGCCACCACTGTCCCTACCTCCTTAATGCCTTCACCGCTAAACTCTACTGTGATGCCCAACTCAGCAAATGCCAGCTGCACAAACTCGCGCACGGTGGTCGTTACTCCAGTTGCGATAACGTAATCTTCTGGCTCGTCCTGCTGCAAAATGCGCCACATAGCCTCTACATAGTCCTTAGCATGGCCCCAGTCGCGCTTGGCATCCAAGTTGCCCAGGTAGAGCTTGGGCTGCAGGCCTAGGGCAATGCGAACGGCAGCGCGGGTAATCTTGCGCGTTACAAAGGTTTCACCGCGCAAAGGGCTTTCGTGGTTGAACAGAATACCGTTGCAGGCATACATACCGTAGGCCTCGCGATAGTTTACCGTAATCCAGTAGCCATAAAGCTTAGCTACTGCATAGGGCGAACGAGGATAGAATGGCGTAGTTTCCGACTGGGGCACCTGCTGCACCAGGCCATACAACTCTGAGGTGCTGGCTTGGTAAATGCGGGTTTTCTTTTCTAAGCCTAGAATGCGAATTGCTTCCAGCAGGCGCAGTGTGCCGATGCCGTCTACGTCTGCCACATACTCGGGAGTATCAAACGACACCTTCACGTGCGACATAGCCCCGAGGTTATAAATCTCGTCGGGCTGTACCTGCTGCACAATGCGAATCAGGTTGGTAGAGTCTGATAGGTCGCCGTAGTGTAGCACGAAGCGCACTTGGCTTTCGTGGGGGTCCTGGTAAAGACTATCAATGCGCTCGGTGTTGATGAGCGATGACCGGCGCTTAATACCATGAACTTCGTAGCCTTTGCTGAGTAGTAGTTCAACCAGATAGGCTCCGTCTTGGCCAGTTACGCCAGTTACAAGTGCGCGCTTCATAAACTTCTGTAAATTAGTCTTTTAAGTAGATACAGTAACAAGTCAACAGGCAAGTAAGAGGTTCTACTACGTCAGGCTAAATACTGCTAGCCTTACCCGGAGCGACCCTGTATCTTTCAACAAATGTACTTATTTTTGAAGAACTCAAGCTACGTGTCGGGCAACCTCTGCTAGGCATTGGCCAAGGCCTGTTGTGAATTTGCAAAAAGGCCAAGTGCGCCAGCTGTGGCCAGCACGAGCCTAACAAAAGCGAAATTGTGGAGTTGCTGCAGGCTCAGCACCAGATGCTTATAGTTACAGACCGGGCGATTTTACGGCATCGCTGCTCAGACTGTCATCACCTAGTGGCAGCGCAGCACGAAGCTCTAATCTAGAATGCTTTGCAGCGTGCGGTTCCTAAACCGGGCCTGATTCTGGGAGGAAATGACTATGAATACCGAAGGAAACTCCTGCGTAGTCCTAGTTTAGCTGGTCAGAGCGGCAAGGTCGGCTAGCCACAGGTCCAGTAGTTCGACTTCCTGGGCTGTTACGATGTTTTCCCTGGCTAGTTCTGCGTAGGCGCGGCGCAGGTTTTCCCCTACCGTATTGGCGGGGCTGATGGCCCGGCTTACGGTCGCGATTACGCGGTTGGGGTGCAGGTAGCAGGGAATTTCCGACTCAAAATCCTTCACGTAGTCGTGCGGGTTGCGCACCTGAATAACCGTAGCCCCGGTGAAGCCCAGGCGGTAGCCATGCGCCCACATAATGGGCTGGGCCACTAGGCCCCGCAAAATATCGGTGAAGCGAAACGTGACGTAGGCTGGCAGGTAAAGTAGCGGAAACAACTCACTACGCACCGCCGTATTCTGCGAGTTGAAAGGGCACAAGGTGCCTTCGGCCAGTACGATGGGCGGGCGCTTACCGAAGAAAACCTTCGTATTGTCCACCAATCGATAAATGGCATCTACGTCCGGGTCATTATCAGCCAGGCCCTGCCAGATGCCAATTTTGGCGGTTTCCTGCGTTAGCTCCTCCTCCTTCAGGTTATGCGCTGTATTAAGGATGAGGTCGAGCGGGTAGCCGCGCGGCCAGATGTGGTGGCTGGTAAAGCTCTTATAGATGTTGACAAAGCCCTTGTTAGGGGGCGAGGTTGCGTAGTCGCCGCTCATGCTGGGAAAACCCCAGCCGTCGTAAGGAATGTTGTCGTCGTCGGTGTCGATAATAAGCGGCGCACCTTTTTGAATGGCGTGCAGGTAGCCTATCATCTTGCGGCCGTAGTGATTGAAGGGTAGTTTCTCGCTCATTCGAAAGCCCGCAGCCTCCTGGTCAGCTACCGAGAGGTAGGTTGCATTGGGCTCACTCCAGCCGGTAGGCGATTTCTTATCTCCCACTACCACAAGCTGATAGCTCGACAAGCTGGCAAACTTAGCTACTGCCTCCGTTGGTGCAAAAATGGAGGTAATAACGATGCTGGCGGGTTGCGAACTCATACGAGGTAACTATTAATTTTGAGGGATTGCCAGGGGTTTTAAGCTCGCAATCTATACTAGAGCGGTTTCGGGGTTACTGTACGCGTTGGCTGGGGCGGGCTGCCGGCGTTGAGCCGGCTGTCCGCTCTAGGCAAGAACGAGCAGCGTGAACGACAAGCGGACAGCCGGCTTAACGCCGGCAGCCCGCATGTCGTACCCCGACTTCGAAACCGCTCTAATGACTTGTTCCCGATAAAGCAAAAACCAGCAAAACCGTCCGTCATGCTCATTTGGCGTTCGCTTGTCAAACTAGCTCTACTACGCCGCCAGGGGTAGTATTTTAACGAAGCGAGCGAGCTATTTCGACAAGCGGACGCCAGACGAGCATAACGTTCTTTTACAGGGAGCCTGATTCAGGAACAACTCTGAAGCGTAGAAGCTGAAAAACCTTTGACACGCGAGCATATATGGACAGCAGTTGAACAGCAAACTGCTTAGCGCCAGCCCCGCTAGAAACCTCGTATTGCCTGCGCCACAGCCGCCACCATTTCCTCCGTCATGCCCGGCCACAGGGGCAGGCTGAGGCAGGTAGCGGCCAGTTCTTCCGCAAGCAGCTGGGGTGGCAGGCCCATGCCGGCGTAGGCGGGCTGGCGGTGGGGCGGCACCGGGTAGTGCATGAGGGCTTCAATGCCTTGCTCAGCTAGGCGCGCCCGCAGGGCATCACGCCGGGCAGTATGCACCACGTAGAGGTGGTACACGTGGCTGGCACCTGGTGCGCACGCGGGCAGGCGCAGGCCCGGCACGTCGGCCAGATATTCGTTGTACCAGGCTGCTACCTGGCGGCGCTGCTCGGTCCAGCGGGTTAGGTGCGCAAGCTTCACCTGGAGCACGGCCGCCTGCAACTCATCCAAGCGCGAGTTGTAGCCGATAAGCTCGTGGTGGTTTTTGGTGCTGCTGCCGTAGTTGCGCAGCTGGCGCAGCCGGTCAGCCACGTCAGCGTCGTTGGTGGTGATGGCTCCCGCATCGCCTAATGCGCCCAGATTTTTGGTGGGGTAAAAACTGGTGGCATTTGCGGCGCCGAAGCTACCCGTAAGCTGTCCGGCAAAGGTGGCGCCCTGGGCCTGGGCGTTGTCCTCTACTACGTGCAGCCCGTAGCGCCGGGCTATGGCCATTATCTCGGTCATGCGGCAGGCTTGCCCATACAGGTGCACGGGCATAATAGCGCGGGTACGCGGGGTAATAGCTGCTTCCAGCCGGGCCGGGTCCAGGTTACTCGTGCTCGCGTCCGGCTCTACCGGCACGGGGGTGGCACCCACGTGCGACACGGCCAGCCAGGTGGCAATGTAGGTATTGGAGGGCACGAGTACTTCGTGGCCCGCGCCCACGCCCAGGGCCCGCAGCGCCAGCGTTAGCGCCTCCAGGCCATTGCCCACCCCCACGGTATGGGCCACGCCCGTGAAGGTGCTGTAGGCCTGCTCGAAAAGCTGCACCTGCTCGCCCAGCACGTACCAATGCGAGTCATATACTTCGGCCAGGGCGGCCAGCACCTCGGCGCGGATGGCCGCGTGCTGGCTGGCTACTGAAAAAAACGGAATGTGCATGCGTATCGGGGTAGTCACCCCACCACAAACTTACCTCCATTGCCCACCCGGCCCGGCGACGCGCCAACTGAAGCACCTGATAGCTTACTGACTCAGCCAAGCCAGCAGCCTATTTCTCGCCTACTTGCCTCCTACTAACTCCCTGGCAAAAGCGCCCTGCGTATAGGCTGGCTATAGGCTTCGGTGCACTAATTGCTCAATTGGCCTGGAACTGTGAAATTACGTTAGCTCAGGTTAAGCAGGTATTCAGTCCTATTGCCAGGACGGTCGAGGGCTAGCACCCGTACTTGTCGAACTGCCCCGGTTGGGTGCGCCTGCCTGGTACTATAGTGCCACCAGTCGTCATCCGCGGCAGCGGCCTCACCTTCTTCCAGTACCTGCCCAGCCTCATTTAGTAGCTGCACGCGCACGGCAGCCACGCCAAACGGGTCGTGCGCCCGCACTCGCAGTTGCGCTTCGGCCTGCCCCCGGTAGCCCGCTGCTTCCACGGCCAGCACCTGCGGGGGCTTGGTATAGTCGGCCAGCGCCATGCTATACACGCTGCCGAACTTACCCGGCTGCACGTGCGGCTGGTAGTAGGCCCGTCCTTCGGCGCTGGCCTGCTGCGCCTTGCCGTAGGCCACTGCTTCCCGAAACGTGCCTTTGCGCCACTGCTGCTGGGCCGCGCTACCCGGCCGCCTTACGGGTGCCGGGGCTTGCTGCGCGTAGGTCTGCCCATCGGCCATGGTGCGAAATACCAGGTTGCCAACGCGCCCGCTGAGGCTCGCAATACCCGTACCCGCTTCCAGCTTTACCCGCGCCATTGTGCCTTCACCGCCCTTGTGAGCAGACTTTCTGCGCAATATAGCGCCGGCCTGCTTTTCGAGCTATTGCAGCTGTTCAGGAAATTATCTAGAGCCGTTTCCTAATCAGGGTACCGGGCGGGCTGCCGGCGAAAAGCCCGCAGCGCTTCAGCTTGTACACGGAGTGGAGAACTGCGCTAAGTACTATCACTGTCAGCAGGTTCCGGCGCGCTGCCAAGCTGCAGGCTGTTTAGTCAAAAAACAGCCTGCCCCCGAGTAAGCTCGGACGGCAGGCTGCTTTACAAGTAGCGCAGTGGTGCTACTTTACGTGCTCTTTAAAGTACTCCAGCGTCCGGCGCAGCCCTTCGGCCCGGCCTACTTTAGGCTCCCAACCCAATATTTCTTTGGCCTTGGTGATATCGGGCTTGCGTTTCATCGGGTCGTTTTCGGGCAGCGCCTGGTAGGTGGGCTTAAACTCCACGCCGGTCAGCC
>CAXTFI010000082.1:0-20472 GCA_964243255.1 uncultured Hymenobacter sp. | reverse complement strand
TGGTCTACCCACTTCGGCAGCCTGCTACTTGTGTTGCTGCTCGGCGCCGCTGCCTGTAAAAAGGCGGACACCACAAGCGTGACTCCCACGCCCACGCCCACCCCGACGCCCGCTCCCACACCGGCCGCGTTCGATATCAACAGCATCACCGACACCTACGCCAGCGTGGCGCCCCTAAGCTCCTCGGCGCAGTGGGGGCCTTATAACGTGCACGACCCGTCGGTTATCAAGGCCGACGACGGCTACTACTATTGCTACAGCACCGACGTGGGCTACGGCATCTCCGATGCGGTTCTGACGCCCGGCTTGCAGGTGCGCCGCTCCAAAGACCTGGTGGAGTGGCAGTTTGTGGGCTGGGTGTTCAAGGGGCTGCCCGCCATGGGCGCGGCCTACATCACGCAGCGCGGGGCCACCCCCAACAAGCTGCTGTGGGCCCCCTACGTGCTGAAGGTGGGCAGCGAATACCGCCTGTATTACTCCCTGGCTTCCAATGCGTTCAAAGTCAGCGCTATTGGGCTGGCCACGGCTAGCGCGCCCACCGGGCCCTGGACGGAGAAGGGCCTGGTAGTCACCACCGACAACTCGTCGGCCGACATCACCAACGGCATCGACCCCACCGTGATTATTGACCAGCAGGGCCAGCACCGCCTGTACTACGGCTCGGCCTTCGACGGCATTCACATGGTGAAGCTCGACGCCGCCACCGGCCTGAACGCCACCCCTGGCGACCGCGGGCCCCGCATTGCGCAGCGTGGCTTCACCGGCACGGCTATCAACGGCAACATCGAAGGCCCGGAGATTATCTACAACGCGGAGCAGAAAAAGTACTACCTGTTCATTTCCTACGACTGGCTCCAAACCAAGTACAACGTGCGCGTGGGCCGCGCCGACTCGCCCGCGGGGCCGTTCCTGGATTTCAAGGGCCACGACATCAACCTGGCCGAAGACCACGGCCCCATGATACTGGCGCCCTACCAGTTTAGCGGGCACAGCGGCTGGCAGGGCACGGGCCACTGCGGCGTGTTCTCGGACGGCAACGGCCAGTACTACCTGGCCCACCAGGGCCGGCCGGGCGTCGACTCGTACTACATGGACCTGCACGTGCGCAAGATTTTCTGGACGCCCTCGGGCTGGCCAGTAGTGTCGCCCGAGCGCTACGCGGGCGAAGACAACAGCGCCGTGGCCCCGGCCGACCTGGTGGGCGACTGGGAGCAAATCACGCTCAACTACGTGGTGATACCCGGCTACGGCAACGAGCAAATCACGCCTAACTTCCAGTACAGCACCCCGCTAACGCTGGCCGCCGACGGCACCTTCAACAGCAGCGCCGCCAACACCTGGACTTACGCCGCGCCCTGGCTGACGCTGCGCTTCGGCGGTGGTGCTACCGCCCAGGTGTACGCGCAGAAGGGCCGCGACTGGGAAAATAAGAAAGCCACCGTCATTTTCACGGGCCTCGACAACAACGGCACGGCCGTGTGGGGCAAGAAGAAATAAGCGGCTAGCCCTTGCCTTTCTGGCCAATGAACCGACTGCGTAAACTTCTGCTTGCCACGGCGCTGCTGGGAAGCGCGACGCTTGGCCGCGCCCAGCGCGCAACTCCCCCAGCCGACTTCCACCAGTGGGCGGCCACGCCCCCGATGGGCTGGAACAGCTGGGACTGCTATGGCCCCACCGTGACCGAAGCCGAGGTGCGCGCCAATGCCGACTACATGGCCAAGCACCTGAAAGCCAGCGGATGGGAGTACGTGGTGGTCGATATTCGCTGGTACGTGGGCAACGACACGGCCCACGGCTACAACGAGAAAAACCCCGACTGGAACCTCGACCAGTACGGCCGCTTCGTGCCCGCGCCCAACCGGTTTCCGTCGGCGGCCGGGGGCAGGGGCTTTAAGCCGCTGGCTGATTACCTGCACGGCCAGGGGCTGAAATTCGGCATTCACCTCATGCGCGGCGTGCCGGTGGTGGCCGTGCAGCGCCGGCTGCCCATCAAAGGCACCAAGCGCACGGCGGCCGATATCTACTCCAAAGAAGGGCAGGCCGCCTGGCTGCACGATATGTACACCGTGGTGGCTAGCCAGCCGGGCGCGCAGGAATATTATAATTCGCTATTCGAGCTGTACGCGGGCTGGGGCGTTGATTTTGTGAAGATTGACGACCTCTCGGAGCCCTACCACGCGGCCGAGATTGAGCTGATTCGGCGGGCCATCGACCGCACGGGGCGCCAAATCGTGCTCAGCATGTCGCCGGGCGAAACGCCGATTGTTGACGCCCGCCACGCCCAGCAGCACGCCAACATGTGGCGCACCGTGGGCGACTTCTGGGACAGCTGGGAGCAGCTCAAAGAGCACTTCGCCGTGTGCGCCCGCTGGGCGCCCTACATCCAACCCGGCGCCTGGCCCGATGCCGACATGCTGCCGCTGGGCCGCCTGGGCATCCGGGCCGAGCGCGGCGACGACCGCCAAACGCGCTTCACCCCCGACGAGCAGCGCACGCTGCTGACGCTGTGGAGCATCTTCCGCTCGCCGCTGATGTTTGGTGGTGACCTGCCCAGCACCAGCGCCGCCACGCTGGCCCTCCTCACCAACCCGCGCGTGCTGGCCGTGCACAAGCAAAGCACCCACAACCGCCAGCTGTTTCGGCGCGGCGACCTGGTGGGCTGGGTCGCCGACGACCCCGCGACCGGCGACAAGTTTCTGGCCCTCTTCAACGCCCAGGACCAGGAGTTGGCTCCCGCCAGCGCGGCCGCCGCGGCTAGCCCCCTCATCATCCGCCAGGCCCCGCAAGCCGCGCTCAGTGTGGCTATTACCGGCGCCCAAAAGCTCTACCTGAACGTGCGCGACGCCGGCGACGGCACTGCCTGGGACCACGCCGACTGGCTGAACCCAGCGCTGAGTAGTGGCGGCAAAACGCTGCCGCTCAGCGCCTTGCCGTGGCATAGTGCCAGTGCCGGCTGGGGCCAGGCCACCGTGAATAAAAGCGTGAGCGGCGGGCCGCTGGTGGTCGCGGGCCAAACGTACGCCGCTGGTATCGGCACCCACGCTAACTCGTTGATTGAGTATGACTTGCCGGCTGGCTACACGCGCTTTACTACGGCAGTAGGCCTCGACAACGCGGGCGCCGGGCAGAATACCGGGGGCACGGTCCAGTTTCTGGTTTATACCCAAAACCCGCTGTTGCCCGCGCCCGCCGACTCGGTGCGCGTGCCGGTGGCGCTGGCCGAGCTGGGCCTGGCCGGCGCCACCGTGCAGGACCTGTGGAGCGGCCGCTCGCGGGGCACGTTTACGCAGGAGTTTGCGCCCTATATTCGGCGGCACGGGGCGGGGTTTTATCGGCTTTCGCAGTTGAAATCTGGTAAATAGTCGGCGGGTGCGCCACTTGACGTTTTTGTAGGAAGTTAAAAATTGAGAGTTAAAAGTTAAAAACTTCCTTATCCGATTTTTAACTTTTAACTCTCAACTTTTAACTTCTTAATAACTGCCTGATTACGTTCTTGCTGATGACTGTTTCTCGTACGCTCCGCGGATTTTTGCTGTTCGCCATGCCCCTCGCTACCCTGGCCCAGGCCCCGCCGACGGCGCCCATCGTGGTCGAAACCGCGCACGTGAGCCTGGCGCTGGCCGTGGGCAAAAACCAGAAACTCTACCAAACCTACCTTGGCCCCCGGCTGGCCGCCGCGGCCGACTACCAGGGCCTGCCCCAGCGCCACGAAGCCTACCCGCCGGCCGGCACCGACAACCTCTTCGAGCCCGCCCTGCGCGTGGTGCACGCCGATGGCAACCCTGGTCTGGCCCTGGCTTTCGCGGGCGTGCAAACCACCAAAACCGGCGACGACGTGACCACCACGACCATCCGCCTGCGCGACCCGCTCTACCCGGTGGAGGTGCAGCTGCACTTCGTGGCCTACCAGCGCGAAGACGTGATTAAGACCTGGACCGAGCTTGTGCACCACGAAAAGAAGCCCGTGGTGCTGGCCAACTACGCTTCGGCCATGCTGCACTTCGACGCCCACAAATACTACCTCACCCAGCTGCACGGCGACTGGGCCGAAGAGGGCCAGCAGCAGGAAAGCCAGCTCACCAGCGGCGTCAAAGTGCTGGATACCAAGCTCGGCACCCGCGCCGCCATGTACCAGACGGCCGCCTTCTTCCTGGCGCCCGACCGCCCCGCCACCGAAACCACCGGCGAGGTGCTGGCCGGCACCCTGGCCTGGTCGGGCAACTTTCGCCTGGCCTTTGAGCTGGATAATGAGCAAGCCCTGCGCGTGTCGGCCGGTATTAATCCCTACGCCTCAGCGTATACGTTGCCGGCGGGCCAGCCCTTTACCACGCCCGAGTTCGTTTTTACCTACAGCACCCAGGGCAAGGGCCAGGCCTCGCGCAACCTGCACCGTTGGGCCCGCCAGCAGGGCGGCACGCTCGACGGCACCCAGCCGCGCCTCACGCTGCTCAACAACTGGGAGGCTACCTTTTTCGACTTCAACGAGCCCAAGCTCGATGCCCTGATGGGCGACGCGGCCAAGCTCGGCGTCGACATGTTTTTGCTCGACGATGGCTGGTTTGGCAACAAATACCCGCGCAAGGATGACGCCCAGGGTCTCGGCGACTGGCAGCCCACCAAGGACAAGCTGCCCCACGGCGTGGGCCACCTCGTGCAAACTGCCACCCAGCAGGGCATCAAGTTCGGCATCTGGATTGAGCCCGAAATGGTGAATCCCAAGAGCGAATTGTATGAGAAGCACCCTGGCTGGATACTTAAGCTGCCGGGCCGCCCCGAGGACTACTACCGCAACCAGCTGGTGCTCGACCTTACCAACCCCCAGGTGCAGGACTTCGTGTACGGCATCGTGGATGCGCAGCTGAGCCAGGGCGCCGCCTACCTCAAGTGGGACTGTAACCGCATGATTACCAATGCTTACTCGCAGCATTTGGGTAGAGACCAGTCGCACCTCTACGTGGACTACGTGCGCGGCCTCTACCGCGTGCTGGAGCGCGTGCGCCAGAAGTATCCGCACGTGCCCATGATGCTGTGCTCGGGCGGCGGCGCCCGCGCCGACTACGGCGGGCTGAAGTACTTCACCGAGTTTTGGCCCAGCGACGACACCGACGCCCTGGAGCGCGTATATATCCAGTGGGCATTTCTTAACTTCTTCCCCTCCAATACCTTAGCTAGCCACGTCACCAATTGGAACCGGGGCCAGAGCCTGAAATTCCGCACCGACGTGGCCATGATGGGCAAGCTCGGCTACGACATCGAGGTGAGCAAGATGACGCCCGAGGAGCTGCAATTCAGCCAGCAGGCCGTGAAGGATTACAAGCGCCTGAGCCCCGTCATCTGGCAGGGCGACCTGTTTAAGCTGCGCTCGCCCTACGAAGGCAACCAGGCGGCGCTCATGTACGTGGCTGAGAACCAGGCGAAAGCCGTGCTCTACGGCTACAATTTGCACACCCGCTTCCACGAAACCGTGCTGCCGGTGAAGCTGCAGGGCCTTGACCCGGCCCGCCGCTACCAGCTGCTTGAAATCAATTTGTTGCCTAGTCAAAAATCTGAATTACCGGCCAATGGCCAGACGTACTCCGGCGACTACCTGATGAAGGTGGGCGTGCTGGTGAGCGATGGCGAAGCCAAAGCGCTGACCAGCCATATTTTAGAGCTGACGGCGGAGTGAGGCGCTACTGTGCAGCCCCACCCGTTAAGTTCTGGCGTTCACCCCACCCCCTAGCCCCCTCCCCGATGGGGAGGGGGAACTAGCTCTAGATTTAGAATCTAGCTTTTTAGAGCTAAAGACTAGTTCCCCCTCCCCATCGGATTCCGCGCATCAAGCGGCGTGGGGCTAGGGGGTGGGGTGAACGCCAGAACGAAACCACCTTACCCATTCCCACCCGCTATGCTAACCACCAAGCCCTTCCTCTGCCTGCTAGGCCTGGCCAGCGCCCTGCCCGCCGCTGCCCAAAAGCTAGACTACCCCATCCAGGCCGTGCCCTTCACCCAAGTAAAGCTCACGGATAGCTTCTGGCTGCCGCGCCTCAAAACGAATACCGACGTTACCATCCCGGCCTCGTTTCAGCGCTGCGAAAGCACCAACCGGGTTAAGAACTTTGAGATGGCGGCCGCCCATCAGGGCAAGTTTGCGACCACCTTTCCCTTCGATGATACCGACATTTACAAGACCATCGAGGGCGCGTCGTACTCGCTCAGCGTGTACCCCGATGTTAAGCTCTCTGCCTACCTCGATGAGCTGATTGCCAAGGTGGGCGCGGCCCAGGAGCCCGATGGCTACCTCTACACCGCCCGCACCATCGACCCCGCCCACCCCCACCCGTGGTCGGGGCCCGAGCGCTGGGTCAATGAGCGCGAGATGAGCCACGAGCTTTACAACTCGGGCCACCTCTACGAAGCGGCCGTGGCCCACTACGAAGCCACGGGCAAGAAAACTCTGCTCAACATCGCCCTCAAAAACGCCGACCTAGTGTGCTCGGTATTCGGCCCCGGCCAGCGCAGCGTGGCGCCCGGCCACGAAATCGTGGAGATGGGCCTGGTGAAGCTTTACCGCGTCACCGGCAAACCAGAATACCTAAGCACCGCCAAGTTTTTTATCGCGGCTAGGGGGCATTATCTCAAGTACGACCCCAAGAGCCCCGACCCGTTTCGCAACGGCTCGTACTGGCAGGACGATAAGCCCGTGGTAGCCCAAACCGAGGCCGAAGGCCACGCCGTGCGCGCCGAATACCTTTACTCGGCGATGGCTGACGTGGCCGCCCTCACCGGCGATAAGCAGCTGCTAGCCGCCGTCGATACCATCTGGAACAACCTGGTAGCCAAGAAGCTATACATAACGGGCGGCACCGGCGCGGTACCGGCCGGCGAGCGCTTCGGCGCCGACTACGAGCTGCCCAACATCACGGCCTACAACGAAACCTGCGCCTCGGTAGCCGACGTGTTCTGGAACGAGCGGATGTTCCAGCTCCACGGCGACGCCAAGTATATCGACGTGCTGGAGAAGGTGCTGTATAACGGCCTCATCTCGGGCGTGGGCCTCGATGGCAAGTCGTTCTTTTACAGCAACGCCATGCAGATTAAAAACAGCTTGGGCTTCCCGCAGACCGAGCCGGCGCGGGCGGGCTGGTTTGAGTGCTCGTGCTGCCCCACCAACCTGGCCCGGCTCATGCCCGCGCTGCCTGGCTACGTGTATGCGCAGCAGGGTAGAAGCCTGTACGCCAACTTGTTCGTGAGTGGCAAGGCTGAATTGACCGTTAATAAGCAGAAAATCCAGCTCACCCAGGAAAACAACTATCCGTGGGATGGGGGCCTGAAATTCACCATCGACCCGGCTAAGTCAGCGGCTGATTTTGACCTGCTGATACGCATTCCCGGCTGGGCCCGCAACGAGGCCATGCCCTCCAACCTCTACACGTTTGCGCAGCCTGCCACCCAAACGGCTAGCCTCAAAATCAACGGCAAACCAGTGGCTTATAAGCTGCAAAACGGCTACGCCGTGCTCAGCCGCAAGTGGCATAAGCACGACGTGGTGGAGGTGAGCCTACCCATGGAAGTACGCCGCGTGCACGCCAATCCGCTGGTAAAAGACGACTTGGGTAAGGTGGCCTTGCAGCGCGGCCCGGTAATGTATTGCGCTGAGTGGCAAGACAATAATGGCAAGACCAGCAACATCGTGGTGCCGGCCGGCACGTCGTTCACCGCTAGCTACCAGCCGGGGCTGCTGCACGGCGTAACCACGCTCACGGCCACCGTGCCGGTGGTGCAGCTCGCTGCCAGCGGCACGTCGGTGAGCACGGTTCGGGGTACGCTCACGGCCATTCCGTACTACGCCTGGGCCAACCGCGGCAAGGGCGAAATGCTGGTCTGGTTTCCCGAAAAGCTCACCGACCTCGACCTGCTGAGCCAACCCGCCACGGCCGCGGCGCCGGTGGGCAAGTAGGCTAGCCAGCCGCCGGCTGCCCCGGTCACTTTTCCCACCCTTTACTCTGCGCGCCTTGGCTAACTGCCTGACCATCTTCGCAATCCTACCCCTGCTCACGGCGGGGCTAGCCCCGGCCGCCAGGGCCCAAACGGTGGCCGCGCCGGTCGCCATTGCCGTCGATGTGGCCAAGCCGCTAGGCCCCATGCAGCCGCTCTGGGCCTACTTCGGCTACGACGAACCCAACTACACCTACATGCCTGACGGCCAGAAGCTCCTGACGGAGCTGGCGGCCCTGAGCCCGGTGCCCGTGTACGTGCGGGCCCACAACCTGCTGACCACCGGCGACGGTACCCCCGCCCTGAAATGGGGCTCGACCAACGCCTACACCGAAGACCAAAAAGGCCAGCCCGTGTACGACTGGCGCATCGTAGACCAGATTTTTGACACCTACGTCAAGCGCGGCATGAAGCCCATTGCGCAGCTTGGCTTCATGCCCGAGGCCCTCTCGACGCACCCCGTACCCTACCGCCACTACTGGGCGCCCGGCCAGCCCTACGAATCCATTTACACCGGCTGGGCCTACCCGCCGCAGGACTACCATAAGTGGGGCGAGCTGGTGTACCGGTGGGTGCAGCACAGCGTGGCCCGCTACGGCGAAGCCGAGGTAAAAACCTGGCGCTGAGAGCTGTGGAATGAGCCCAACATCGGCTACTGGCAGGGCACCCCCGCGGAGTACAACCAGCTCTACGACTACACCGAGGCGGCCGTGCACCGTGCCCTGCCCGCCGCCAGCCTGGGCGGCCCCGAAACCACCGGCCCCCGCTGGGACCAGGCGGCCACGTACCTGCGCGGCTTTTTGCAGCACTGCGTGAGCGGCAAAAACTACGTGACCGGCCAAACCGGCACCCGCCTCGACTACATCTCCTTCCACGCCAAGGGCGCGCCCAAAGTGGTGGCTGGCCACGTGCAAATGGACATGGGCGCCCAGCTGGCTGATATCGAAGAAGGCTTCAAAATCGTGGCCGCTTTCCCCACGCTGCGGCAGCTGCCCATCATTTTGGGCGAAAACGACCCCGAGGGCTGCGCCGCCTGCGGCGTGCAAACCAACCCCGAAAACGCCTACCGCAACGGCACCATGTATTCGAGCTACACGGCCGCCGCCTACGCCCGCCTCTACGCGCTGGCCGACCAGTACCACCTCAACCTGGTGGGGGCTGTGAGCTGGTCCTTTGAGTTTGAAAACCAGCCCTGGTTTGCCGGCTTCCGCGACCTGGCCACCCACGGCGTCGACAAGCCCGTGCTCAACGTGTTTCGGATGCTGGGCCTGATGGGCGGCCAGCGCATGGCCGTGGCTAGCCCCACGGCCATGACCGTGCCCGGCATTCGCAGCCAGGCCCAGAGCCAGCGCGCCGATATCAGCGCCCTGGCCAGCCGCAACGGTCGCTCGGCCGCCGTACTGGTCTGGAACTACCACAACGATGCGCTGCCCGCCCCGCCCGCTGAGGTGGAGCTGACCCTGCAAGGCCTGCCCACCAACAAAGCCCTGCTGCATCACTACCGTATTGATAATGAACACAGTAACGCCTACACCGCGTGGCAGGCGCTAGGCTCGCCGCAGGTAGTAACGGCCGCCCAGCGCCCCGCCCTGGAGCAAGCCGGGCAGCTCGCCGAGCTGACGGCGCCGGCCGAGGTAAGCACCAAAAACGGCCAGACGGTGCTGCGCTTCACGCTGCCCCGCCAGGGCGTATCGCTGCTGCGCCTGAGTTGGTAGAGCAGCGCCGGTCCGGCTGGCCGCTACGCCGCCGGCGCGGCCTGCGGGGCCGCGGCCACCGGCACCGGGTTGGGCAGCGAGGCCAGCACGCCGATGCCCGTCGCCACGATGGCCACCATCCCGAACGCCGCGCGCAGGGTGAAAAGCTGGGCCAAAAAGCCAATCAGCGGCGGCCCCAGCAGGAAGCCCAAAAACCCGATGGTGGACACCAGCGCCAGCGCCACGCCCGGCGACACCGACGTGGCGAGCCCCGCCGAGCTGTAGGAGAGCGGCACCACCGACGCAATGCCGAAGCCAATCAGCAGAAAGCCGCCCACCGCCGGCACCAGGTAGGGGAAGCCCACGGCCAGCAGCAAGCCGCTGACAATGAGCGCGCTGCTAACTTGCAGCATCCGCATGGTGCCGAAACGGTGGGTGAAATAATCGGACAAAAACCGCCCGAGCGCCATCGTGCTCATGCAGGCCACGTAGCCGGCCGTGACCAGCGCCGCGTCGGGCCGCACCACTTTCTGAAAGTACACGCCCGCCCAGTCAAACATGGCCCCTTCGCTCATCATGCCGCAAAAGGCAATCAGGCCGATGCGCAGCAGGTAGGGGTCGGGGTGGCGCAGGCTGAGGCCGGGGCCGCCCTCGTTGGTTTTGCCCACGTCCTGGCGCAGGGTGTTGCCGTGCGCCCAGCCCGCAATAGCCAGGCACACCACCAGCACCACCAGAAAATGCCGCAGCGGCGTCTGGTGCCAGCCAATAAGCACCGTGCCCAGCGCCCCGCCCAGAAACCCCGCCAGGCTCCACAAGCCGTGAAAGGAACCCATCACGGGCTTGCCGTAAAACTGCTGTACGCCAATGGCTTGCGTATTGACGGAGATGTTGAGCATGTTGCCCGCGAAGCCAAACAAGGCCAGCGCCGGGGCCAGCGTCCAGAAGCTGCCCGCCCAGCCCAGCAGCGGCAAAAAGCCGGCGTAGAGCACCGACGCCAGCAGCACCGTGCGCCGGCTGCCCCAACTCGACACCAGCCAGCCGGCCAGCGGCAGCGACAGCAGCGACCCCAGCGGAATCGCCAGCAGCAATTGCCCCAGCTGGCCCGAGTTCATGCCCAATTTGGCGCTGATGTCGGGGATGCGCGAGGCCCAGCTCGCAAAGCACAGGCCGGGCAAGAAAAAAAAGGCGCTCACCGCCACCCGGCTCTTCGTAGTTGCAGTCATAAAAACCAGTCGGGCCATTGTCCCCTCAAAATTACCGCCGCCAGCCCCCGCCCAGCAAAGCGCCCAACCGAAGCCGACCAGGCCAAGCGGCCGGGACTAGGTTCGGGTGGGCGAAAGGCAGGGCGAAAAGCGACGGGCCGACTACTTAGCCGGCAGCACGCCTTCGGTAGTCATCTGCACCCGCTTCAGGGTGCTGTCTGGGTTATAGTTCAGATAATCAATGCATACCGAGCGCCGGAAGCTGCCGCCCGCCGCATTCATCCCCCCATTGTGGTAGATGAAATACGACTTGCCTCTGAAGTCAATAATGGCTTGGTGGTTGGTATTGGAGTTGCCGGCTAGCTCGTTCAGAATCCCCTTGTACTCCCACGGCCCGGTTAGGTTGCGGCTCATGGCGTAGGCTATTTTCTCCGGGAACTGCGTGGCGTAGCTTAGGTAATACCAGCCGTTGTGCGCGTGCACCCAGGGCGCCTCCGTGAATTGCGGTAGCCCACTCACGGTCTGAATCGGGCCATCCAGCTCGGTCATATTCGCCTTGAGCTTGGCGTAGTAGCACGTCACATTGCCCCAAAATAGGTAAGCCTGCCCCTTGCCGTCGATGATAACTGTCGGGTCAATGTCATCCCAGGGGTGGGTGTCTGTCTTGGTCATGTCATTGGTAATCAGGGCCGAGCCCCGCGCGTCCTTAAACGGCCCCGCCGGGTTATCCGCCACTGCCACCCCAATGGCCTTGCCCGGAATACTACCGTGCTCCACCGCCGCGTACCAGTAAAACTTGCCGTTGCGCGCTATCACCTGCGAGGCCCAGGCATCATCCTTGGCCCAGGCAAAGTCGCTGACTTTCAGCGGCACCGGGTGCTCGGTCCAGTTCACCATGTCGGTCGAAGAGAAGCACAGCCACTCGTGCATCACGTAGCGCTCCTGCGGGGCCGGCGCCTCGTCGTGGCCGGTGTAGAGGTACACCGTGTTGCCCTGCACCAGCGCCGCCGGGTCGGCCGTGTACTTGGTTTTGATAACCGGGTTGCCGGCCGTTGCCGGGGCTTGCGCCAGCGCCGGGCCAGCGGCTAGCAACAGGCCCAGGCAGCTGGCCGCTTGGGTAAAGGGAATGCTCATGAAGCTGATGCAATTATTTGTTAGATAAGTATTTATAAGGGGAAGCAACGAAAAAGAACGTCATGCTGAGCGTAGTGAAGCATCTCTACCGCGCCAGTAGGTTAGTACCCCTGGCGGCGCGGTAGAGACGCTTCACTGCGTTCAGCATGACGTTCTTCTAGTTGTTTTACCTCCGCAGACTACGCCGGCTGCTTGGTCGCATTCACCGCGGCCACCCGCTTTTTCTCCACCGAGTCAATCAGCTTGCCGAAGGGTTCGATGAATTTCTGCACGCCTTCTTTTTCGAGCTGCGCGGTTTGCGCATCAAGGTCGATGCCCACTTTGGGCAGGTCGCGCAGCACGGCCTGGGCTAGTTCGAGGTCTTTTTCGAGGTTGTCGGCGGGCTTGCCGCGCTGCTTGAAAATATCCATCGTTTCCACCGGCACCGTGTCCACCGTTTTCGGGCCGATGAGGCTTTCCACGTACTTCAGGTCGTCGTATTTCGGGTTTTTATTGCCGGTGCTGGCCCACAGCAGGCGCTGGGTGTTGGCGCCTTTGCCGGCCAAAGCCTGCCAGCGCGGGCCGGCGAAAATCTCCTTGTACAGCTGGTAGGCCACCTTGGCGCTGGCAACGGCCACTTCGCCCACCAGTGACTCGGCCAGCTGGCCTTTCTCGCCGCCTTCGGCCGCGATTTTTTCCAGCTGCGGGTCAATCAGCACATCGATGCGGCTCAAAAAGAAGCTGGCCACTGAGTCTATGCGCTCCAGTGACTTACCAGCTTTCACCCGGTCTTCCAGGCCTGATATAAATGCCTCTGTAACAGCCTTATAACGGTCCAGCCCAAAAATCAGCGTCACGTTGATGTTGACACCTTCCGAGATGAGCGTGCGGATGGCGGGCAGGCCCGCCAGCGTGGCCGGCACTTTTATCATCACGTTGGGGCGGTTCACGGCCTGCCACAGCTGGCGGCCTTCGGCAATGGTGCCCTCGGTGTCGTGGGCGAGCTTGGGCGATACTTCCAGGCTCACGTAGCCATCGCTCGAGTTGTCGTGGCTGTCGTAGAGCTCCTTAAACAGGTCGCAGGCGGCCTGCACATCGGCCACGGCCAGGCCCAGGTAAATGTCGTCGGCCGACTTGCCCTGCTGAGCCTGAGCCTTGATGGTGTCGTCGTAATCGGCCGAGCCGCCAATGGCTTTCTCAAAAATGGCGGGGTTCGACGTCACGCCGCGCAGGGCGTCTTCGTCGATGCGGCGCTTCAACTCGCCGTTTTGCAGCACTTTACGGCTGATAAAGTCAAGCCACAGGCTCTGGTCGAGGCGGCGAATGTCAACTAGCGGATTCATAGGAGAGAAACTTGGGTGAAAAGTAGGAGGGAAGCGCGGCCTGGTTGGCAGCGGGCCGGCCAGCAGGTAATACGTACAAACCAACAGTTTGGGCGGGCATAGGGTTGGGCTATCGGGCCCGTCGCTACGGCTTGGCGGCTACCGTGGGCCAGCCAGCGGCGCTCCAGGCCAGGGGCTCGATGCGCAGCTTGGGCCGGCCGCGGTCGTGGGCGTCGTAGCCGTGAAATATCAGGTAATCAGCCTTATCGAAGGTAGCCACGGCGTTGTGGCCCACCCCAAACCAGTTGGCGTCGCCTTGCAGCACGAGCGTGCCGCCGCCCTGCTCCATCGGCGTGCCGGCCTGGTCGAGGTAGGGCCCGGTGAGGGTGCGGGCGCGGCCCACCACCATCTTGTAGGTGCTCTGCGGCCCCCGGCAGCAGTAGTCAAATGAGGCAAAGAGGTAGTAATACTCGCCGTGCCGGAACACGAACGGCCCCTCAATGGCGTCGTCGCCGGGCAGCGAGTCGGGGAGGACCTGGTTGCGCGGGCGGCGCGCCAGCGTGCGCCACTGCGCGGGCTCGGCCGGCCCCGTGAGGTCGGGGCGCAGCTGCACCAGCTTGATGCCGTTCCAAAACGAGCCGAAGGCCAGCCAGGGCGTGCCCTTCTCGTCGCGGATGAGGTTAGGGTCGATGGCGTTCCACAGGTCGCGGCCGGGCACCGACTCGATTACCGCGCCGTGGTCAACCCACTTAAAATCAGCCGCTTTGGGGTCGAGCGTCTTATTAGTAGCCAGCCCAATAGCCGAGCGGTTTTTGCCAAACGTCGAAATCGAGTAAAACAGGCTGTACTGCCCATTTGAATACGAGATGTCGGGCGCCCAGATATGTTCCTTGAAGCCGGGCACATCGTGCTGGGCCCAGGCCGGCGGCATGGCAAACACGGGCTGCTCAGGCGTCCAGGTCTGCCGGTCTTTCGACGACCACACGGTAATGCCGTTGCCGGTGCCGAAGAGGTAGTACGTGCCGTTTTGGCGCGTCAGCACCGGGTCGTGGATAGGAATGGCGGGCGGGACGGATTGGGCCGCGAGCTGCTGGCCGGTGGCCAGCAGCGCCGCAAGCAGCAGGTTTTTCATACGGGGCATTAATTTACACAATCGATTATGTAAACTGTGGGCAAGTACGTGAATTTTCAGCAAACTTTACTGTCATTTCCATCATTTCTGGATGCCGCATAAGCTTTGTGGCTCAGAGCTGAGGCTTGCTAATCCTTCGACGAGATTTTTTATAGCACTTACACAAACGTTTGTGTACTTTACAAGTGATTCTCAGAAGCCCGTTTAGGGCCCGTTGCCGGCCAGCCCCGGCCGCGCTGGGAGGTATTTCTGAACGTCCCGTAAATTTGTCTGTAATACCAGTCTACTCTTATGTTGTAGCTGCGTGATATTGCCCTCCATGACTCCCCTAAAAAAGCAAGCGCCCGGCGCTGCCCCCGCCGCCGTTTCGATGGCCGACCTGGCCCGCGAGCTGGGCGTGTCGATGACGACGATTTCACGCGCGCTGAGCGACCACCACAGCATTGGAGCGGCCACCAAGCAGCGCGTGCTCAAGCTAGCCAAAAAGCTTAATTACCAGCCCAACCACCTCGCCGCCGCCCTGCGTAAAGGCCAGAGCCGGCTGCTGGGCGTGGTGGTGCCCTACATCGAAGGCAAGTTCTTTCCCTCGGTTATTCAGGGTATTGAGCAAGCAGCTAGCAAAGCCGGCTTCAGCGTCATCGTGTGCCAGTCGCACGAGGATGTGCAGCTGGAGCGCCGCAACGTGGAAACGCTGCTCAACGCCCAGGTGGCGGGCGTGCTCGTGTCGCTGGCCCGCAATACCCTCGACTATCACCACTTCGACAAGGTGCGCAGCCGGGGCATTCCACTGGTGTTTTTTGACCGCACGCCCGCCACGGAGCTGGTCAACTCGGTGGTGCTCAACGACCGTGAGGGGGCGTTTCAAGCCACCAGCCACCTGCTGGAGCAGGGCTGCCGCCGCATCGCGCACCTCTCGGGGCCGGCGCACCTCAACATCTACCAGCACCGCCGCCAGGGCTACCTCGACGCGCTGGCCGCCTACGGCATTGCCTCCGACGAAACCCTGATTATCACCTCCGACATGACTACCGAGGATGGGGCCAGCGCCATGCGCCAGCTGCTGGCCCTGGCCAACCCCGTAGATGCCGTGTTTGCGGCCGGCGACTCGGCCATCCTGGGGGCCTTGCAAGTGCTTAAGAGCCAGCGCATTCGCGTGCCGCAGGAAATTGCCCTGGCCGGCTTTAGCAACGAGGGCTTCACGGCCATCACCGAGCCGCAGCTCACCTCCGTCGACCAGCGCTGCGAAGAAATGGGGCAGGCCGCCGTGCGCCTCTTTCTGGAGCTAGCCGCCGCCCCCGACGCCCCCTTTACTCAGCGCCAGGTGGTGTTGCAACCCGAGCTGTTCGTGCGCGAGTCGTCGCGCCAGGGCCAGGCGTAGGGACCCCTTTCGGAGCCGTTCCGTGCTGGCTTGTTGCCCCGAAGGACACCCCACCCCCTAGCCCCCTCTCCAAAAGAGAGGGAGGACTAGTTTTAGTCTTGGCGCTAAAAACCAGCCATTAAGGCTAGAACTAGCGCTAGTTCCCCCTCTCTTTTGGAGAGGGGGCTAGGGGGTGAGGTGACCGCCTGCGCTGGCTTACCCGAAACAGCCGCCCCCGCTCATTGCCGACGAGCAGGTCCTGGTCGTTGAGAAAAAGCAAGGCTTCCGCTTGCCCGGTAGCGGGCAGCCGCCGGTACGCCTTAGGTTGCTGAAAAAGCCGCTGGCCGGGCGGCCCCGCAAACAAAAACATGGCCCCGTAGCCGAGCAGCGCCACGGCTTGGCCATCGGGCCGCAGGGCTGCGCCCGTCACCAGCGTGCCCAGCCGCAGGCTGTCGCGCAGCGTGGCCACGTAGCGGCCGGGCCGCGCGGGCACCACGTAGTAGCGCGTGCGGTGCGCCCGGCTGCGGTCCTTGGTAAACAGGTGCAGCGAGTCGTTATAAAAAACCATTGCCTCGCAGTCAAAATGCCGCCCGGCCGGGGCCGGCGGAAAGGCCATTTGGTCGGGGTAGCAAAAGGCGATAGTATCGACGCGGCGCCCGCCCGCGCCCGGCGCAACGCGGTAGATGGCCAGGTCGCGCCGGTCGTTGCGGTTGTTGCCAAAGTCGCCGACGTAGAAGCGGCCGGCCGGGTCGCGGGTCAATTCTTCCCAGTCGTTATTGAGAAGCGGGGCCAGCGGCCGGGAGCCCCGCAGGCGGCCATCGAGCCCCGCCTGGTACAGCGTGGCGGCCGTGCCCCCGTCGCCGTGCGTCCACACCAGCCCGGCCGAGTCGCCCCGCGCCAGCCCCGAGCTTTCGGCGATGGGCGCGGGCAGCCGCGCCAGCCGCGTCACGGCGTAGCGCCGGCCCAGCCGCGCAAAGCGCCCGTGGCCGTCTTGGGGCGGCGCGCCCGCCAGCAAGGAATGCAGCAACACCAGCACCGGGAAAAGGTGGTCGCGCACCAGGTAGAGCATAGGGTAGGGGTAGTAGCGCGCGTAAAATACCCTGAGTTGGCTCCTAACAAACCCCTCTGTTGCGCTAGCTGAGGTTTAGTGGCGTGCTCCGCTACGCCGTTTCCAGAATAAAGTCGCCCGGAATACCCAGTTTCTGATGCAGGCGCTTGGCCAAATCCAGGTTGATGCGGCGGCCTTGAAATACGTCGCTCAGGCGAGAGGCAGAAATTTCCAGCAGTTCGGCTAGCTTTTTCTTATTCAGGCGGCGGCGGTACATCTCCAGTTCCAGCCGGCCCACGAGCGTTTGAGGGGCTGGAAGCTCGTAGCCCCGCGCCCGCTCGTAAGCGGCAATGGCATCGCGAAGCGTAGTAAGCGCCGCCGTATCGGCCGGCGCTTGGTCGAGTAGCTGCTCAAAAGTGCCCAGTGCCTGCTGGTAGTCAGTTGCGGATAGAATAGCCATAACGAAAGAAATAAGTGCGGGCTAAATAGTTGCCGCATTGATTTTGTCATACTGGACGTGAGTGCCCACAAACCGAATGAATACCGTGCGGCTAGCAAAATGGATGCGCGCTACCACCCGGTAGTGGTTGCCCCGAATGTTAAACACGTAGCGTCCATCGGCTACGTAATCGGCGCTGTTAAAATCGCGTATCACCTCGGCATGGCGGCCTCAATCGCATTCGCTTACGAAGGTGTACCAGGCGTTGAGGGATTCGCGGGCGTCGGCGTATTTTTCCCAAAACTCGCGCAACGGTTTTTGGGAAATGATTAACATGGTTTAAAGATACGGTGCGAATTCCAGAAAGCAGAATTTTATTCTATTTCTGAAAATATTCTGAACTCACTCAAGTGCAACGGTCTGCTACCCCAGCAGCGGCAGCGCCCAGTCGAGCAGCAGCACGCCCAGCAGGCCCACCACCGACACAATGGTTTCCATGGCCGACCACGAGCGCAGCGTATCCTTGATGGAGAGGTTGAAATACTCCTTAAACAGCCAGAAGCCGCCGTCGTTGAAGTGCGAAAACAGCAGGCTGCCGGCCCCGATGGCCAGCACCATCAGGTTGGGGTTGGCGGGCGAGTGGGCCATGGTGGGCAGCATAATGCCCGCCGCCGTGAGCCCCGCCACCGTGGCCGAGCCCAGGCACACCCGAATAATGCCCGCAATAAGCCAGCCCAGCACCAGCGGCGGCAGCCCGGTGTGGCTCAAGCCGGCCGCAATCTGGGCGCTGGCCCCGCTGGCCACCAGCACTTGCTTGAGCGCGCCCGCCCCCCCAATAATGAGCAGAATAGGGGCCACGTCGCGCACGGCGGCGGCGTAGGCCTCCATGATGGTCGACCGGCTCTTACCCAGGCTGGTGCCCAGGCTGAACGTAGCCACCCCCAGCGAGAGCAGCATCACCGCGCCGGGGTCGGCCAAAAAGCTCAGGGCCGGGGCCAGCGGCCCGCCCGGCGGCAGCGCCGCCCGCAGCCCCAGCACCACCCCGAGCACCAGCACCGGCAGCAGCGACGACAAGAAGCTATTGAGCCGGCCCGGCAACGCCTCAGCCGGCACCGGCTCGGCCACAAACGTGGCCAGCGGCCGCGATACAATGCCCTTGAGTGTGCGCGTGTACAGCGGCCCGGCAATGATAATAGCCGGCACCGCCACCAGCAGCCCGTACAAAAACGTGCGGCCCATGTCGGCGTGAAACTGCGCCACCAGCGCCGTAGGCGCGGGGTGCGGCGGCAAAAACCCGTGCAGCACTGATAGCGCCGCCAGCATCGGCAGGCCCACGTACACGGCCGGCAGCCGGTACTGGTACACCACCGAAAATATGAGCGGCAGCACCAGCAAAAACCCCACGTTGTAAAACAGCGGAATGCCCACGATGAAGCCCGTCACCATCAGCGTCCACTGGATGTGCCTGGTACCGAAGGCGTTAATAAGTGTGGCGGCAATCTGCTGGGCGGCCCCGCTGTCGGCCACCAGCTTGCCCAGCATGGCGCCCAGCACCACCACCAGCGCCACCGAGCCCAGCGTGTCGCCGAGGCCCTGCTGCACGGCCGCCATCACCCGCGCCGGGGCCAGCCCCAGCGCCAGCCCCGCCGGAATAGTCACCAGTAAAAACGCCAGAAACGCATTCACTTTTCCCCAACTGATGAGGGCGATAAGCGCCAGCACCGCCAGCAGAATGATGAGAAGCGTCATGTAGTGCGGTGGGTAGAAAAAGAAATAGACGCCAGTTCAGGGACCATTCCTATTTCTTTGTGTCTTCGTAATAGGGCGTCACATCATACATGATAAGGCCTTCGTAGTGACGACGTTTAATTTCGGCATGATGGTATGCGTCTATCCAACGGCTGTTCTGTTCGTCATATGCCCATTGGGTAAGTTGGTCATTCCAGACTTTCACTAACGGGTTACTTTCTTGTAAGGAGTAAGCTCGTCGAACTAGCTGACCTTTAAAAAAGGTGAATAGTAGAAAAGCTGCATCCGGCATAGAAACGCTTTTCGTATACGCAGCGGACATGATTTTGAAGTCTGGGTCGTGAGAACCGTCTTCTTCTGGGCCAGTGATTTTCCATCCGGGCTCTGATAGCACCTTGTCGTAAACTTGCTGAGGAGTGTACCCCCACCACCAGCGGTATAACTCATCGGCAAATATGTGATGGGTATCGATGGGGATTGGAGCAGGCGGGGCAGCCAATTGTGCCTGCACAACTAATGTCCACCCAAGCCACAGCACCACACTAAGAAGTATTTTTCTCATATTCTATTTGATTTTGCTATAAGATACCCCCTTGTATGTAAAAGTAAATTAGTGCCAATAAGGATGAATTCTTATTCATTTTTTGAGATTTTCTTAAAACATAATTTGCTGGTTTACTATAGTTTCTACCGCACTCCCAGCCGATTCCGCCGCCAGCCCGACGCTGCCGCGCCCGCAGCTTCCCCAGCCACTGCCACGGCGGCCGGTTTCTTCTCGTTCAGCAGCAGGGCTACCAGGGCGGCCGCTACCTGCGCGCTGGCTTCGTCGGGCGTGGTGGGGGCCAGCGCGGCGGCGCTGAAGTGGTCGCGCACAAAGTTGGTGTCGAAGTTGCCGCTCACGAAGGCCGGGTGCCGGAGCACGAAAGTGCCGAAGGGCAGCGTGGTTTCGATGCCCGTAATCTGATACTCAGCAATGGCGCGCAGCATGCGCTCGATGGCCTCCTGGCGGGTGGCGCCGGTGGTTACCAGCTTGGCAATCATGGGGTCATAATAAATTGGGATGTCCATGCCCTGCTCAAAGCCATCATCCACGCGCACGCCGGGGCCCTGGGGGCGCACGTAGGTGCTGAGGCGGCCAATGTCGGGCAGAAAGTTGTTCTGCGGGTCTTCGGCGTACACGCGCAGCTCCAGGGCGTGGCCGGTGATGGTAAGGTCTGCTTGGCTAAAGGGCAGGGGCTGGCCCTCCGCTACGCGAATCTGCTCCTTCACCAGGTCGAGGCCCGTAATCTGCTCAGTTACGGGGTGTTCTACTTGCAGGCGGGTGTTCATCTCCAGGAAGTAGAAGCGGTGCTGGTCGTCGAGCAAAAACTCCACGGTGCCGGCGCCCGCGTACTGGCAGGCGCGGGCCACGTCCACGGCGCAGCGGCCCATCTCGGCCC
>CAXTFI010000081.1:0-20509 GCA_964243255.1 uncultured Hymenobacter sp. | reverse complement strand
CCGCCCGGCCACGAAAACTGGTTTGTGATGGTGAACGTGCCCCACGACGAAGGCCAGGACTGGGCCGCCCTCACGGCCCACACGCGCCGCGTGGTACTGGCCAAGCTCAGCCAGGCGCTAGGCACTGACCTTGAGCCACTTATCCGGGCCGAAAAGACCTGGACGCCCCCCGGCATCGCGGCCGATACCTCGTCGTTTGGCGGCGCGCTCTACGGCAGCTCCAGCAATAATGCGCTGGCGGCCTTTTTGCGGCACCCCAACTTTTCGGGCCGGCTGCCGGGGCTGTACTTTTGCGGCGGCTCGGTGCATCCGGGCGGCGGCATTCCGCTGTGTTTATTATCGGCCAAAATTGTGGCCGAGCTTATCTCTAAATGAAGACTTTGGAAGCAGGGAGGAAGAGTTGCCCACTACTGCTAATTCTTCCCTCCTCCTGCCAAATTCCTCATTCCTTTCCCAATGGCGTTTTCAAATCTACCCGTGGCCCCGGCCGCCTCGCCTGTGCGGCTGCGCGTGGCGCAGGGGCTGGTGTTGCTGTTTCACCTCACGGGCTTCGTGGGGCTGGCCTTCAGCCAGGATAAGTCCTTCTACCTCAAGTACACCCCGCTCACGCTGCTACTTACCATGGCGCTGCTGGGAGCTTTTCAGCCGGGCCGCAACCTGATATTCTGGCTGTTTGTGGCCCAAACGTTCTTGCTGGGCATGGTAGCCGAAATAGTGGGCACCAATACGGGCCTGCTCTTTGGGCACTACACCTACGGGGCTACGCTGGGGCCGCAGTACATGGGCACGCCCTGGCTAATTGGCCTCAACTGGGTAGCAGTCACGTACTTAGCAGGCACGCTGGCCGCTTATGTACCAGTGCCGGGTTGGGCGCGGGTGTTGTTGGGGGCCGTGCTTATGGTGGGCCTCGACCTGTGCATGGAGCCGGTGGCGGGCCGCTATGATTTTTGGCACTGGACGGGCGAGCTGGTGCCGCTGCGCAATTTTCGCGATTGGTTTTTGCTGGCCCTGCTGCTGCAAGTGCTTTTCGTGCGCTCGCCCTTCCCCAAGCGCAACCCGCTAGCCCCCCTGGTCTACCTGGTTCAGCTGCTTTTTTTCTTTGGCCTGAGCCTGCTGGCTCCCTAAGCTGAAGCGCGAAATTTTCCGCACCATTTTTTCGTTGGGCAACCCAACGGATGAGTGGCGGCCACCGCGGGTAGCAAACCCAAGTTGCAGCGTATCGCGCCGCCCTACCAACTTGTCAGGGTGGTCCGGCCCCCGGTCGGCCGGCTTGCGCCGGCCGACCGGTTGTCGTTGAACAGCGAACAGCGCGACCCAAGCAACGCCAGCCGGTCAGTCGGCGCGTAATACGCCCCAGCTTGGGGCAGCTAGCGCCGTTAGTACCTTGCTTTTACCTCCTCGCTCTCGCACCTTTTACCCTGCCTCGCCGCTGGCTTTCAGAGCTACCCGGCGGGGCAGCTTTTTATGAAAAACATTGTTTTTTTTGGCGACAGCCTCACGGCGGGCTACAGCTTGCCGGCCTCCGATAGCTTTCCGGCCCGCATTCAGGAAAAAATCGACGCGGCGCACCTGCCCTACCGGGCCCTCAACTACGGTGTGAGCGGCGAAACCAGCGCCGGGGGCCGCCAGCGCCTGGCCACCGTGCTGGCCCGCCACGTCCCCGATGTGTTTGTGCTGGCCCTGGGGGCCAACGACGGCCTGCGGGGCATTCCGGTGCGCGAAACGGTGGCCAACCTGCGCGCCATCCTGGCGGAGGTGCGGCGGCAGTTTCCGGCGGCGCAGCTGGTGCTGGCCGGCCTGGAAGTGCCCTTCGACCTGAGCCCCCTGGGCCTGCCCGGCCTCAGCCGCTACGCCCAGGAGTTTGGCGGCCTGTTTCGCACCCTGGCCGAGGCCGAAAGCGTGGTGCTGGTGCCCTCCCTGCTAGCGGGTGTGCTGGGCCGCCCCCAGCTAAACCTGGCCGACCGCGTGCACCCCAACGCCGCCGGCCAGCGCCTGCTGGCCGCCAACGTGTGGGTCGTATTAGGGCCGCTACTACAAGTAGCCGCCTAGCGGCGCTTAATTAAAAAGCCTCGCTTGCAGCAGCTGCAAGCGAGGCTTTCGCGTGTACCAGAGACGGGAATCGAACCCGTACTTCCTTACGGAAACGGCATTTTAAGTGCCGCGTGTCTACCTATTCCACCACTCCGGCTTTTCTCTGATTTTTACCCCGATAATTCTCAGTAAGCGCGTGGCAATTGGGGCAAAGTAATTGCAAGTTAGCAAGGCGATGGTCATTATTCACGCCATTAGCATGGTGTAGCTCCAGCGGAATGCTGTTGCCTAACCACTCAGTGAGGCAACAGCTCTCGCATCTCGCCTCTTTCAATCCAAATTCTATCAGGCGATTACGGAGTCTGAAAGTAGATGTGTACAGCGAGTTTTTCACCAAAATACCATCCCAAGAGAATGGCTTACCAAGCATTCGGTACCGAGGTCCGGCATTCCAGCCTTTACCCGTGAAATGACTGATATCAAGCTCCAGCCTTTTGATGCGAGTATGTACCGTTTTATAATTGCCGCCTGCCGGCACCAATCCCACCTGTTCTAACACCTGCCGCACCGATAAGCTTTCAGCCACTATTTGCCGAAACTTCTCATCATCACTAATAAATTTGCGGGGAGAAGCCATAAAGCATCTGCAAAATAAAAAACGCCACCCCGAAAGGTGGCGTTTAAAATCTGGAGCGGGAGACGAGGTTCGAACTCGCGACCTCGACCTTGGCAAGGTCGCGCTCTACCAACTGAGCTACTCTCGCTTGAGGTTTGTTCGCCGTGGTGGCGAATGGTGGTACAAAGGTAGGCAAAAGTGCCAAACAAGCAAGTGGCAGGACTTATTATTTTCGAATGAGACACCTTGTTGCTTCATTTTCAAGCAACAAAAGTTTTAGCGCACCACTCAAGCGGGCCATTATGAAGTTTTTTTGGGTGCTCAAAATCCAGACGCGGCAGCGGGGCCGTAGGTGAGCCAGGTTTAAACCATTCCTGTTTCCCCTTTTATTTTTTCCTTTCACATGAAATTCTCTTTTGCAACCCTCGCCATCGTGGCACTGCTCGGCACGGCTGGCGTTCAGTCGGCTTCGGCCCAAAAAGCTAAGACGGTAATGGTGGGCGGTGCCCCGATGTACCCCACTAAGAACATTGTTGAAAACGCTGTTAACTCGAAAGACCACACCACCCTGGTAGCTGCCGTAAAGGCCGCTGGCCTGGTTGAAACCCTGTCGGGCCCAGGCCCTTTCACCGTATTTGCTCCTACCAATGAGGCGTTTAACGCCCTGCCCGCTGGCACGGTAGAAACCCTGGTGAAGCCCGAGAACAAAGAAACGCTCACCAAAATCCTGACCTACCACGTAGTATCGGGCAAAATGACCTCGGCCGACCTGGCAAAAGCCATTAAAGCTGGTGGTGGCAAGGCTACCCTCAAGACCGTGCAAGGCGAAACGCTGACGGCCATGATGAAAGGCAAGAGCATTGAGGTGAAAGACGAAAAAGGCGGTGTTGCCACCGTTACGATTGCCGACGTGATTCAGAGCAATGGCGTAATCCACGTAATCAATAAAGTGCTGATGCCCTAGTTGTTAGCACAACTCAGGTTTTAAAAAAGCCGGCCATCTCCCAGGAGGTGGCCGGCTTTTTTGTGGCCGCTGTGGCCTGTTGGCGCTGCCCGGAGCCCGGCAGCGGCCGTATTTTGGGGCATGAAAACTACTTATTGGGGGTCACTGGCTGGCTTGGGGTGCTGGCTATTGCTAACGGGCTGCGACTCGACGCCGCGCGAGCGCCAGGAAATAGCGCGCCAGGAAATGGCCAAGCTCGATACGGCCGCCCGCAACTCGGGCCGCACCCTGAGCCGGCTGGGCCGCCAAACGGCCACCTTCGACGCGGCCAACCGCGCCCGCCGCGCTGTGCCGCTCGACGCCAAAAAACAGAAAATAGTGGACCAGCAGCTGCTGGGCAGCTACGCCGACCGCGTTGCGGGCCTCACGGTGACTACCATTGCGGGAGCCTATGGCGAGCTGCTGCGCGCCACCCGCGTGCGCCAAACCGGCTGGGTGGCCCGCGACTGGGACTACGCTCAGGACACCTACCGCCGCCTCAATGCCCAGCTGGCGCAGGTGCGCCTGGATTTGCCCGCCCGCGACGAGCTGCGCATCCGGGCTTGGCAAGCTGAATTTACGGCCCTGCGGGCCAAGCGCACGGCCGCCGACCTGCGCGCAGCTACCCAGAATAAGCAGTAAGTGCCGGGAAGTAATTACTGGGCATTGCGTGTTAGGTAGTGGCCGGCCCGGATTGCCCCGCTCCCGCGCGCCCACTTCACTCGCCGCTGCCCGCCACCATGCCTGCTGATTCTACCCCTCCCAAGTTGGAGAATATCATTGTTTTCGACTCGTATTATGAGCCGCTGGCAGCGCACCTGGCGCGCACCAAGCTGGAGGCGGCGGGCATTCCGTGCTTTTTGACCAACGAAAACCTGGTGTCGCTCAACCGCATGTATAGCCCAGTGGCGGGCGGGGTGCGGCTGCACATCTACCAGCGCGACCTGGCTAAGGCCATCGACCTACTGCGCCCGGCCGTGATGCAGGCCACGCGCGGCGGCCAGGCCGCGCCGGAAGCTACCACGCCCGACACGCTAACCTGCCCGCGCTGCGGCTCGCACGAAGTAACCTATGACGCCGCCGCCCAGCCGGGTGCGGCCAACTGGTTTGTGGCGCTGCTGTCGCGGCTGCGGCGCTACCCGCTGCAGGGGCGGGCCTACCACTGCTTTCACTGCGGGCTCAATTTTTAGGGCTGAAGGGGCGCAGCCAACCTTTTGCCCGATGCCAGGCTTTTAACCGGCATGGAAAAATACGCAAAAAAAGTGGCCCTCATTACGGGGGCCAACAAAGGCCTGGGCCTCGAAATAGCGCGCCAGCTGGGCCGGCAGGGCCTGGCAGTGGTGCTGGCGGCCCGCCACGGCAAGGCCGACGCGCCCGCCGCCGAGCTGCGCAGCCAGGGCCTCGATGCCCGCCCCGTGGAGCTGGACGTGACCAATGCCGCCGACATTGCCGCGCTACCCGGCTTTTTGGAAGCCACCTTTGGGCGGCTCGATGTGCTGGTAAACAACGCCGGCGTGCAGCTCGACGACGGCTTTGATGTGAGCCCCGACACGCTGCGCCAAACCTACGAGGCCAATGTGATTGGGCCCTACGCCATTACGCAGGCGCTGCTGCCGCTGCTGCGGCAGGCCCCGGCGGGGCGCATTGTAAACCAAAGCAGCATTCTGGGGTCGCTCACGGCCATCAGCCAGGGGCAGGGCGGCAGCTGGGCCACGCCGGGCTACACCTCCTCCAAGGCGGCCCTCAATATGCTAACGGTGGTGCTGGCGCAGCACCTGGCCGGTACCAGCATCAAGGTGAATGCGGCCCACCCCGGCTGGGTGCAAACGGACCTCGGCGGGGCCGGGGCCCCGCTCAGCGTGGCCGAAGGTGCCCAAACCGCCGTGCGCCTGGCTTTGCTGCCCGCCGACGGCCCCACGGGCGGCTACTTCCACAGCGCGGAGCACTTGCCGTGGTAAATAATTGTTAATCAGCATATTACGCTTGTTGGTAGGGCACGACCCCGCACCTTACTTCGAGATTATTAAAAGCCCCTTACGCTGCAATAGGCAAGGGGCTTTTTAGCAAGTAGTTGCTAATCAATAGCTTATTTAGCCACCACCGTCCGCTTGCCAGCTTGCCGTGCGGGGCGGGTGGCAATGGCCCGGCGCACGGTTACGGGCACGGGGGCCTTGGCCAGGCGTGAATACTCGAGCAGCCAGTCGCGTAGGTAGTTGAGGCCCTCGGGTGAGAAGGCCGCCTGGCGCTCGCCGGCCACAATGGGCCACTGCGTGAAGTCGGGCTGAAACAAGTGGTTGACGCCCGCCAGGCGGTGCGCCTGCACCGGCTGGCGCGACGGGCGCAAGCCCTTCTGCAGCAACGACATGTTACGACCGGCGGCCACTTGCAGGTCGGCCGTGCCGTTGAGTAGCAGCACCGGGCACTGCACCTGCGGCAGGCGCAGCGCGGGGTCAAAATCGAGAAAATAGCGCGACCAGGGGGACGTTAGCTGCACGGCGCGGGCGCGGGCCATGGGCTCGTCGAGGGCGGTGTTGCTGCTGCGGAGCAGCGCCACGATTTTGGCGCGCGACGCAGCCAGGTTGGGCGTTTGGCGCACGGCCGCTACCAGCTGGTCGTAGAGGCCCTGGGCGGCTTTTATCTGGCTGCCATCGGCCCCGATAAGGCGCATTATCTCCAGCTGCTGGCGGCGCAGCACCTCGCGGCCCGGCTGGCCGTAGCCGGCCAGCGCCACCACAAACTCGGGCACGTCGTGGGGCTCGGCGGCGGCCAGCAGCGCCACGTTGGCGCCCTCGCCGTGGCCCAGCAGGCCCACTTGCTGGGGCGCAAGGAGCGGCTGGCTACGCAAAAAAGCCAGCGCCGCCTGGGCATCGGTGACGAAGCTGGCGGTGGTGGCGCGGGCATAGTCGCCGCCCGACTTGCCCACGCCGCGGTCGTCGAAGCGCAGCACGGCCACGCCGTGCCGGGTGAGGTAGTCGGCCAGCAGCCCAAACAGGTGGTAGCCCTGCACCTCCGATTCGCGGTCCTGGGGGCCCGAGTCGGAGAGCAGCGCCACAGCCGCAAACGGCCCTTCGCCGCTGGGCACCGTGAGCGTGCCGCTGAGCTTTACCCTGGCCTTGGGGTTGTAAAACGTGACGGCCGACTCGCGGTAGGGCGGGGTGAGGCGCAGCTTTTGGGTGGCCTGGGCGGCGGCCGGGGCCACGCTGCGCGCCAGCGTGAGCGGGGCCGTGAGGCCCACCTGCTGCCAGGTGCCCACCAGCTGGTCGCCGCCGGCCACCACCTTGCCTTCGAAGTGGCTGCCGGCCTGCTCCACGCGCAGCACCAGGTTATCGTCCTTCAGCTCTACTTCCACGGGCATGCGGCTGATGTGCTGCTGCGGCACGTCGAGGGCGGCGTAGTAGGTGCCGTTGCTGAGCGGCACAATGGTAATCAGCAGGTTAAGCGTGCCGCCGGGCACTTTGAGCGGGCCCTGCCACTGGCCGCTGAGCCGGGGCGGCTCGCCAGGCCCTGGGGCGCGCCGGGCTCCCAGGCTGGCGAAACTGATGCCGGTGCATACTATCAGGAAAAGTAACAATTTCTGCATAAAACGTAACGCTACGAAGACGCTAAAACGTGACCCGCGCCACACTGCGCAAAGTACCAGCTACTGGCCGGTTGCGCCCGCGCCGGCCGGGCTGCTAGCGCGCACGCTAATTAATCCTAAGAATTAACTATTTGACAGTCAATTACTTATAAATAAAAAAGCACGCTGCTAATAAACCACTATTGGCAAGCCGGCCAGCCGCACGGGTCGGTATTACGTATCCTAAAGACGTTTCTCAAGCCCATTGCTATATGCCTACCCGCAAGCCTACTGCCCCACCCGAGCGCCCCACCGCTAAAGACATGAAGGAGCACGCCCAGAAGCTCCCTTACCCCGCCCGGCAAGCCGACATGAAGCTGCAGCCCCAGAGTAGCCTGGCTGCCTACCGCGCCGCCGGCAAGCTCGAAGGCAAGGTGGCCCTCATCACCGGAGCCGACTCGGGCATTGGGCGGGCCGTGGCCATTGCCTTTGCCAAGGAAGGGGCCGACGTGGCTATCTTATTCAATGAAAACCAGGAAGATGCGCAGGAAACCAAGCGCCTCGTGGAGCTGGAGAAACGCAAGTGCCAGGTGCTGCAGCTCGATGTGCGCGACCGCGAGCAGGCCTTTCAGGCCGTGCGCCTGGTGCGCCAGGAGCTGGGCGAACTCAATATTCTGGTGAATAACGCGGCCTTCCAGCTAGCGCAGGAAAAGTTTGAGGACATTTCGGAGGCCCAGATTCGGCGCACGTTCGATACCAATATTCTGGGCTACATGTGGATGGCGCAGGCCGTGATTCCGCACTTGCAAAGCGGCGACTGCATCATCAACACGGGCAGCATTGTGGGCATTACGGGCATTCCGCTGCTCGTCGATTATGCCTGCACCAAGGCGGGTATTCACGCCCTTACCAAGTCGCTGGCCTTGTACCTGGGCGAGCGCAACATTCGGGTGAACTGCGTGGTGCCCGGCCCGGTCTGGACGCCCAACATCCCCGGCACCATGCCGCTGGACGAAATCGCCAAGTTTGGCCACGAAGTAGCCCTCAAGCGCCCCGGCCAGCCCGAAGAGCTGGCCCCCGCCTACGTGCTGCTGGCTTCGCAGGATGGCTCGTTTATGACCGGCGCGCTGCTGCACGTAACGGGCGGCAAGCTCAGCAGTGACGAGTAAACATCTGGCCTACTTAACCGTTCAGAATGAGCGCCCCTGAGCTACGGCTTGGCTCAGGGGCATCGCCACCACCGGTTTTTTAGTATGACATCTCAGGACCTGCTGCCCTCGGCGCACGTATCGGCCGCCACCCGCGCCGCCCTCACCCAGCGCCTGGCCGAAACCGGCGCGGCCTACGCGCCCCAGTTTTTGGCCCCCGAAACCTTCCGGCTGCTGGAGGCCGTGGCCGCCCGGCTGTTTCCGCAGCCCGAGCGGCCGGTGCCCATCCCGCTGGCGCCGTCCGTGGACCAGCGCCTGGCCGCCGGCCGGGCCGATGGCTGGCGCTACGATGCCCTGCCCCCCGACCGCGAGGCCTATCGCCTGGGCCTGGGCGGCATTCAGGAGATTGCCCAAGCTTTGTTTCAGGCTGATTTTGAGCAGCTTGAAGCCAACCGGCAGGACGAGGTTATCCAGGCGCTGGCCAGCGGCAACCCACCCGGCGCGGTTTGGCAAACGCTGCCCGCTGAGCGGTTTTTTGAGGAAATGCTGGCCGAGCTTACGGAAACGTACTACGCTCATCCGTGGGCACAGGACGAAATTGGGTATGTAGGCTACGCCGACCTGCCGGCCTGGACTAAAATCGGCCTCCATGAAAAAGAGGCGCGGGAAGCAGAAGATGTGCGGTAAGCTTCAGCTTGCCGTCGATAAATTAGTCAAGATAACTTGCTGATTTTCTCTCAATTATAGTATATCAACGGCAAGCTAAAGCTTACCGCACATTGTATGCCCGACGAAGAAATCGCCGAAGAAGGCCTGCTAACGCCCACCGAGCCCGCCATTCAGGACCCGCTGCTGCGCGAGCTACTGGCCGAAAATGCCATTCCTACCACTGCCGAAACGCCCCGCGAAAGGCCCCAGCCCGTGCCCGCCCCTACCGAAACGGTCGATTGCATCGTGATTGGCCTGGGGGCGGGGGGCGCGCCGCTGCTGGCCCGGCTGGCGCAGGCGGGCCTGAAAGTGGTAGCCCTGGAGGCCGGCCCCTGGCACAACCCCGAGCAGGACTTTGCCACCGACGAGCGGGCGCAGGATTTTCTGTTTTGGAATGACGAGCGACTGGCGGCCGGCGGCGACCCGCTGGCCATGGGCAAAAACAACTCGGGCACCGGCGTGGGCGGCTCGACGCTGCACTACACGGCCTACACGCCCCGCCCGCTGCCCGATGACCTGCACATCAAAAGCGACTTTGGGGTGGGCGAAGACTGGCCCCTGACCTACGATAACCTGGCGCCCTATTTTGCGGAAGTTGAGCGCTTTATTGGCGTGTCGGGGCCCACGCCCTACCCCTGGGGGCCGGCGCGGCCCACGGGCTACCCCCTGGCCCCGCTGCCCCTCAACAGCGCCGCCCAGCTGATGGTGCGCGGGGCCGAGAAAGTCGGTATTCGCACCTCGCCGGCGCCTAATGCGGCGCTCTCGGCCCGCTACTTTCAGGAGGGCGTGGGCTGGCGCGAGGCCTGCACCAACCGGGGCTTTTGCCAGGCCGGCTGCTCCAACGGGGCCAAGTCGAGCATGGACGTTACCTTCATTCCGCTGGCCGTGAAGCACGGAGCCGACATTCGGCCCAACAGCTACGTCACCGAGATTGAGCGCAACGAGCGCGGCCACGTGGCGGCGGTGGTGTACACCCAAAATGGCGAGCCGCACCGGCTGGCCTGCAAAAGCCTGTTCCTCTGCGGGGGCTCGGTCGAAACGCCGCGCATGCTGCTGCTCAACGAGTTGGCCCTGAGCAGCGGGCAGGTAGGCCGCAACCTGATGGCCCACCCCGGCCTGCAGGTGTGGGGCACCTTCCCCGACGAGGTGCGGCCCAACAAGGGCATTCCGGGCGGCCTCATCTCGCAGGACACCCACCGGCCTAAAGACGCCGACTTTGTGGGCGGCTACCTGCTGCAAAGCATTGGCGTAATGCCGGTTACGTTTTCGGGCCAGGTGGCGCGGGGCCGCAAGCTGTGGGGCCAGCCCCTGCGCGACTACATGCGGCAGTTCAACCACATTGCGGGCATCAACATATTGGGCGACTGCCTGCCCCACGCATCTAACTACCTGGAGCTGAGCGACGAGCTCGATGGCAAGCAGCTGCCCAAGCCGCGCCTGCACTTCACGGCCCAGGAAAACGAGCAGCGTATGAACGCCCACGCCGAGAAGATGATGCGCGACATCTGGGCCGCCGCCGGGGCCACCGATATCTGGTCGTTTCAGCGCTACGCGCACGTCATCGGCACGGCCCGCATGGGCCTGAGCGGCGACGATGCCGTGGTGGACCGCGACGGCCGGGCCTTCGACGTGCCCAACCTGTACATCTGCGATAACTCGGTGTTTCCGAGCGCCTTGAGCGTGAACCCGGCGCTTACTATTATGGCCCTGAGCCTGCGCACGGCCGACAAGTTTTTGGAGAATGTGCGGTAAGCTTTAGCTGGCCGTTTTGGGTGTAATCGAAACGATAGATAAAACGGCAAGCTAAAGCTTACCGCACATTTTCACCATGAAATCCTTTCTGACAGAGATTAAAGCGCATTTTGGCAGCGGCAGCTACGAAGGCGACGAGTTTGGCGGTGCCAGCGGGCACAACGGCAATGGCTTGCCCACGGGCCTGCCCAACAACTTCATGTTTGCCACCGGCATCGAGTGCAGCTACCCCACCATCGACCAGGGCAAAACCCGCCGCGACCTGCTGGCCGAGTGCGACCACTACAACCGCTATAAGGAAGACCTGGGCCTGGTGAAAGAGCTGGGTCTCAAGGTGCTGCGCTACGGCCTGCCGTACTACAGCATCCAGAAGGGGCCCGGCAAGTACGATTGGGAATTTGCTGACCTGGCCATGGCCGAGATGCAGCGCCTGGGCATCACGCCCATCCTGGATTTGATGCACTTTGGGGTACCCGACTGGGTGGGCAATTTTCAAAACCCCGAGCTGCCCGTGTTCTTCGCCGAGTACTGCGATGCCGTGGCCAAGCGCTACCCCTGGGTGCGCTACTACACGCCCGTAAACGAGATATACGTCACGGCCAAGGCGAGCGCCAAAGACGGCGTATGGAACGAGCAGCTGAAGTCGGACAAGGCTTTTGTGACGGCGCTCAAGCACCTTGTGGCAGCCAGCATTATGGGTACCCAACGCATTGCCAAGCACCGCCCCGACTGCGTGATTGTGCAGAGCGAGTCGGCCGAGTTTACGCACGAGCTGCGGGCCGAGCACACCCCCGCGGTGCAGCTGCAAAACAAGCTGCGCTTCACCTCCCTCGATTTGCTGTATGCGCACCACCCCGAGGGAGAAGTACTCAACTACCTGTACGACAATGGCATGACCCGCCGCGAGTACGACTGGTTTATGGCCGGCGAGCCGCCCGGCTACCAGGTGATGGGCAACGACTACTACGGCCGCAACGAAAAAATAATGCTGCCCAACGGCGAAATCCGCACCAGCATGGACGTGCTGGGCTGGTACAACATCACCCTCGACTACTATCAGCGCTACAAAAAGCCGGTGATGCACACCGAAACCAATACCCTGGGCGAAGAAGAGGCCTCTACCTGGCTGTGGAAGCAGTGGGTCAATATCTTACGGATGCGCAAGGAAGGGGTACCGGTGCTGGGCTTCACGTGGTACTCGCTCATCGACCAGATTGACTGGGATAAAGGCCTGGCCCAAAAAACCGGCACCGTGAACCCGTGCGGCCTTTTTGACCTCGACCGCAAGCCCCGCGCCGTGGCTGACGCCTACAAAATGTTGCTGCAGGAATACGGCCAAATCACTATTGTGCCCCACGGTGAGCTGTTTGAAGTAACCACCCGGCCCGCCACGCTCAAAGTGGAGGTATAGGCTTGGGGGAGGCTGTATTACTAAATAGTGAACTACCGAATGGCCTGGCCGCAATGCCGGGTCATTTATTTTGAGCCATCTAGCAACATAAAACAGTTACTATCAGCTAGTACCATCTTATTCAGACTAGGGTAGTGCGCTAACAAAATAGTGCGCCGGAACTAGTTGCCGCCCGCCGCGCCTTGCGTAACTTGCGAACAGGTACCTGCTTGTCGGGCCCTCCGTATTACGCTAATTCTATGAAATTTACCGTTTCGCTACTGCTGCTAGGCCTGCTTTTAGCTGGCCGGCTGTCGGTGGCCCAACGAATTGCCATCAGTGGGCAAGTAGTAGAGGCCGCCTCGGGTGAGCCCGTGCCATTTGCGTCCATTTTCGTCCCTAAAACCAGCCTTGGCACCACCGCCGATGTGGAGGGCCGCTTTAAGCTAGTCATCGCCACTGCGCCCGACTCGCTGGCCGTGTCGGCGCTGGGGTTTCTGACGCAGCGCAAAAAGCTCACCGATGCCGCGCAGCAAACGCTGCTCTTTCGCCTCAAAAAAGGGGGCGGCGTGGCCCTCACCGAGGTGTTTGTGTCGTCGCGCCAGCCCGAAAACCCGGCCTTCCGCATTCTGCGCGAGGTGCAGCGCCACAAGCCCCAAAACGAGCGCACCGCCCTCTCTTCGGCGCAGTTCGACTCGTACAACCGCATTGAGGTGAGCATGACCGACATTCCGAAGGCCCTGGCTAACCGCAAGGTGGTCAAGGACATTCGGGCGCTGGCCGTGCGCCGGGGCGCCGCCGCCGCCGCCGACCCCGATGCCCCGCTGCCGCTGTTTGCCTCGGAGGTGGGCTCCAAAGTGTACCTGAAATACGGCCCACCGATGCACCGCCGCGAGGACATTCTGCACAAGCAGATGCGGGGGGCCGGCCCCCGCGAGGGCTCGGTGCTGAGCCAAATGCTGGGGTCGAACTTTCAAAACTTCGACTTTTACCCCAACTGGCAAAACATTCTGGGTAAGGACTTTATCTCGCCTATTTCGGCGGGAGGGCGCATCACCTACGACTACGTGCTGCAAGACTCGGTGCTGGTGGAGGGCGACGTGTGCTACAAGATAGCCGTGGCCCCCAAGCGGGCGCACGACCTGGCCTTTACGGGCACCATCTGGATTACCAAGGAGCAGTACGCCCTGCGGCGCATTGATGTGGTGGCCAGCAAGCAGGCTAACCTCAACTTCGTCAACGACTTGCGTATTCAGCAGGAGCTGACGCCGCCTTCGGCCGGGCCGGGCCTGCCCGTGCGCACCCGCCTGGTAGTGGCCGTGAGCCCCGGCGACAAGCAGGCGGCCATGCGCGTGCGCTTCACCACCGTGAACTCGGGCTTTGTGCGCAACGAAACGCACGAGGGCGGCTTCTACGACCTGCCCATTGTGTCGACGGTGATGGAGCCCGGCACCGACAACGCCACCAAGGGCCTGCTGAGCGGCGTGCTGCCGCCGGGCGCTACCGAGGGCTACTTCGACCAGCACCGCCCCGACACCCTGAGCCTGAGCGAGCGCCAGACCTTTGCCGTGCTCGACTCGGCCCGCGACCTGCCCTCGGTGCGCAGCACCCTCGACTGGATTGACTTGTTTATCAACGGCTATAAGCGCGTGGGCAACAACAGCCTGGTGGAGGCGGGCCCCATCCTTAACACGTTCTCTTACAACAACTTTGAGGGTGCCCGCTTTCGGGTGGGTTTCCGCACCACCCCGTTTTTCAGCCGCAACTGGGTGCTGCAGCCCTACGTGGCCTACGGCACCCGCGACGGGCGCTTTAAGTACGGCCTCAAGGGTGTTTACATTGCGGAGCGCCGGCACTGGACGGTAGTCAGCGGCGAGTTTCGGCACGACATTGAGCAGTATGCGCTGCTCGACAACGACTTTCTGAACGATAATAACCTGTTTGCGGCGGCCTCGCGCTGGGGCAAGTTCCGGGAGGGCCTGCCCATCATGCGCGACTTGTCGCTGGTAAGCTTGCAGCGCGACCTGTTTCACGGCTTCACCCAAACGGCTACCCTGCGCTACCAGAACAGCGTGCCGCAGTTTCGGGTGCAAACCCAGCCCCGGCCGGGCGTGCCCGACCCCGGCGAGGCCACCCCCGAGCGGCTGCACCAGACGGAGCTGGTGCTGGAATCGCGCTACGCGCCCGATGAAAACCTGGTGCAGGCCGAAAACCGCCGCCGCGCCATTGGCCTCAAGCGCTGGCCGGTGTTTGCGTTTCGCTACACCTTTGGCACGCTCGACTGGTTTCGGGGCAATAACACCTACCACAAGTACAACCTGCTGGTGACGCACAGCGTGTCGGCCGGGCACCTGGGCCGGCTCAACTACCGCGTGGAGGGGAGCTACATCCCCTCCAACGTGGTGTACCTGATTCTGAAAACCCCGCTCGGCAACCAGACGCCCTTTTACAACGCCAACTCATTTAACCTGCTCAACTACTTTGAGTTCGTAACCGACCGGTCGGTTTCCCTGCGCCTCGACCACCACTTTGAGGGGGCCTTTTTCAATGCCATTCCGGGTGTGCGGTCCTTCAACTGGCGCTTCGTGGCCACGGCCAACGTCCTCTACGGCGGCCTCACCGATGGCAACAAATACTCGCCCATCGACGGCCGCGGCAATCAGTTTTTGCTGCCTTCGCTCGGCAAGGTGCCCTACATAGAGGCCGGCTACGGCATCGAGAACATTCTCAAGTTTATCCGGGTCGATTTTATTCACCGGGTCACCTACCGCAATGCGCTGCCCACCACGCGCACCGGCTCGGCCCCGCCCAACTTCGGCATCAAGGTTGGCGCGCAGTTCAGGCTATGATTTAATGGTTAATTAACTACTGGTCAATGGTTCATGTCGTTTAAAAATCGGAACGACATGAACCATTGACCAGTAGTTAATTAACCATTATCAACTTACTGCTGCCTGGCCAGCCAGAGCGAGGCGTTGAGGTGCAGCGGGGCGTGGCTGGCGATTTCGGTCCAGCCGGGGTACACAGTGTTGCCGGGGCTGCCGGTGCCATCGTCGGCCGGCGACGAGTCGGTGATGACGAAGACGCGGCCCGTGCCGAAGGTGCTGCTGGCGCACATGATGTTGCTGTTGCCCTGGGTGGAGCTACCCTGCCACACGAGCGGCACGGCCGGCGAGCCGCTGGTTTTGGTGATGGTAGCGCCGTTCGAAAACTTAAGCTGCGACACGTTGCCCTGCGAGCCGTGCAGAATCACGTTGGTGCTGCTGGCCAGCACGTTGGAGCTGGTTTCGGAGATGTTGGTGAGCGCGATGCTGTAGCCAAACGGGTTGGCTTGCACCGAGTTATTCGTCATCAGGTCGTTCCAGATGGCGGGCGAGTCCTGGCCGTCGCTGTTGCGGTCCGACACGTCGTGGTCGGAAATCATGAACAAGCCGCCCCCGTTTTTGACAAAGGTGAGGATAGCCGTTTTCTCGGCTGCCGTGAAGAGCGTGTTGGGCTCATCCACCACAAACACGTTGTAGTTGGCCAGGTCCTGGGGGTTGGCGGCGTTGCCGTAGGTAATGGCCGTGCCGGTGGGCAGGTTCTCCACCGAGTTGCCCAGCTTCACCAGGGCCACGCCCCACGAGGAGAGGCCGGCCGTCCAGTACGTTTCGGGTGTGCTGGCCGTGATGCCCGAGGCGGCCGGCGTGGGGTAGCGCGGCACCGCGCCGCCATCCACGTCGAGCACCCAGTCGGCATTGCCGGCCGTTTCGGCGTGGCTGGCATCAAACAGGAATTTCTTGCCGCCGGTGCTGGGCGGCGGGGTGGTGCCGCCGCCGTAGCTTTCCACGGTGATGTTGTCGAAGTTGAGGCGGTTGGTGCTGCCATCGGTTTTGCGCACCTGCAGGCGCACCGGGCCGGCCAGGTTCACGGTGAAGCTGGCCGTGCTCAGGGCCGTGCTGCTGCTGGTAACGGTGCTGCCCACCTTGGCATACGACGAGCCGCCGTTGCCAGAGGCCCACAGCTCCCAGGTGCCGCTGGCGTCGGTGCCGTAGCGGGCGTGCGCTACCGTGACCACGCCCGCGCCGCCGCTCAGGTCGAAGTTCATGCTCAGCAGGCCGCTGTTGCGCACCCGCGCCGACTGGCTGCCCGTGTGGGCATCGGCCGTGGTGTTGCCGAGCAGCGCGTCGTTGAGCGTCCAGGTGCCCGAGCCCAGCGTGACGCTGCCCGTGGTGTAGGCGGTTTTGGTGCCGGTTTCGAAGCCTTCCGGGAAGCCGGGGGCCGTGGCATCCTGGGTGGCGGCGGTGGTGGCCGTGGGGCGGGGCGCGGGCTCCTGGCGGGCGCAGGCGGCCAGCAAGGCAGCCCCCAGCAGCAGCGCGGCCAGGTAACGGAGAATGTGCTTCATGGAAAAGGAATAAGGGAGAACAGTAGGCAGTGGTGCCGCCGCAAAGCTACTGTGGTTTGCTCGTCGCGTTCCTACCCGAAAATCCAATTTCCCATTGATTAACAGAATGTTAATAAGGTTGAGGTCGGGCCCGTTCCCTGATTTGCTTGCTGCTACTCTAGTATAAGAATTGCTGTAGCCAGTTGCTTATATAACTTGCCCTACGCTTACAGCCTCCTCCTCAGTTACTGTACTCCCTGCCTATGAATACGTGTTTGCACTGCGGTGAGCCTACTGCCAACCCTAAGTACTGCAGCCGCTCGCACGCGGCCATTCACACCAATAAGGCAGTGCCCAAACGCAAACCCCAAGGCAGGTGTCTAGTCTGCCAAACTCCTATTCATGCTAACCGTCAGCATTGCCCCGCGCACAAGCGCATTGCCAGCCGCAGTGAGTACTATGACCTAACTGTTGCCGAGTTTAAAGCCCGCAATGCGCATCTGCATCCCAGCTACTACCGCGGGCACCTCAACACGCTCACGCGCCTGCTCAACGCGCATCGCCCGCGCAAGTGCCAGGCTTGCGGCTACGACAAACACGTGGAATATTGCCACAGCAAGCCCCTAAAGGCCTTTCCGGCTTCCACTACCATTCAGGAGCTTTCGGGGCCCGCCAATATTTATTTGCTGTGCCCCAACTGTCATTGGGAATACGACCACGGCTTGTTGCGCGTGGACCCGGCAGGATTCCAACCTGCAGTCTAGCCCTTAGGAGAGGCTTGCTTTGTGCAGTTAAGCTACGAGTCCGGTACGGCAGCAGCAATACGGCTGCGCAAAGCTACATCTTATACGCCAACACGATGCCAAACGAGAGCGCCGTGAGGATGAGCCCGACCATAAAAATGGAGTAGCTCACGCGCAGCAGCTTGTACTTGCGGTCGAGCACCTCACCGAGGTAGTACACGTCCGTCACCATGTTGTTGTAAAGGGCGTCTTTCTGGCGCATGAGGTCGCGCATGCCATCCTGAAACCGCTGGAGGCTAAGCTTGGTGAACTGCCCGAAGAACAGCAGGTTAACGCGCCGGTTGCTGGCGATTTCGGGGTTTTTTTTCAGCCATTTAAAGCTCGTCACGTCGGGCTGGGCCGAGAGAATGGCCGACGTAACCGAGCCCAGCGCCGTGAGCAGCAGCACGCCCATGGGCACCGCCAAGATGGGGTTGCGGGTGAAGCTGGCGCTGCCCGTGGGGGCCAGCACCGACGACTTGGCCCCCAGGTAAGTGATTATAATAGAGAGGATTACCGCATTGAGCTGAATCATCATGCCGGCCTTTTTATCGGCCATGTCCGAGAGCTTCATGTGGTTGGAGTACATGGTGCGGAACATGGTTTCGATGCCCCGCTTGGGCTCGGCGAAGGTGGCGGTTTGTTCTTTTTCCCGCTTTTTGGCCTTCTTGGCGGCCTTTTTGAGGTAGTGGCGCTGGTCTTCGATATTGGCCTTGAGGGCCTTTTTGTAGCGCTCTTTACCGGCTACCGACTGGTACTTGTGGGCCAGCATGAAGTTAAGCTGCAGCTCGGCCCAGTCGGTGGTAGTGTACGACTTGTCCAGCGCCAGCTCCCACTCGGTGCGGATGAGCTCGGCGCGCGAGCGGAAGTCATCGGCGGCGAGGTTGCTCATGTCGGCATCGGTGAGCATTTTTTCCAGCTCCGTGTTAGCCGGCTCGTCGCGGTGCGTGGCGCGGATAATGTTCTTAATGACCTCGATACGGGCGGGGTCGTAGCCCCGCGCTTGCAGCCAGGCGGCGGCGCGGGCCAGGCTCTGGTACTCGTGGCCATCGTAGGCATCGAGGTAGCCCAGGTCGTGAAACCAGGCGGCGATGAGCAGCGCCTCGGCATCGGGGGCGGGCAGCTGGGCGGCATCGGCCAGGGCGTGGGCCTGCTTCACCACGTAGGCCGAGTGGGCCAGGGTGTGGTAGGTGAGGCGCGGGTCGAGGGCCGCGAGCAGGGGCTCGACGTGGGCCTGCGCCTGCTGCACCAGCGCCGACACCTCCGATTTGGGCGGCTTGGGCGGCTTGGCAGCGGCAACGGCCGGCAGCCCCGGCGCGGGGGCCGGTACCTCGGCCGGAGCTTCGGCAGGCGTAGTAGTGGTGGAGGTAGGCATAAGGATGCAAGAAACAACAAGAAACGGGCCTAAACGTTGGCCCCGCGCCGCCACCTGCTACGCGAAGAGCCCGCCAGGGGTTGATAGCCGCCCAACCGCGCCCCCACCCTTTGCGTAGGCAGCGGCCAATGCCCCTGTACCGACCGGGTTCCCTACTGCGTAATTTTACCCTATGAAGCTACTGTTCCGCCTTTTCTGCTGCTTAAGTTTACTGGCTACCCTGCCCCACCCGGCCCACGCGCAGCTGGAGGAGCTGGGCGAAGCCGGCGAGTCGGACTTCAACCCCCTCAACCCCAAACCCAACTACCGCCGCTCGGCCGTGGGCTGGGAGAAAAACCTGCCGCCCGACTCCAGCCGCATCCGGTACTCGGTGTTTTTGATTGGCGACGTGGGCAACCCCATCCTGGCCGAAAAAGGCGGCGAGCCATCGCTCAACTTTATGCGCCGCCAAATGCTGCAGGCGGGTAGCCAAAGCGCCGTGGTGTACCTGGGCGATAATATCTACAACCAGGGCATGCCGCCCGAAGGCGCCTACGACCGCAAAACGGCCGAGGCCCGCCTCAACGCGCAGCTCGATATTTTGAAGGGTTACCAGGGCGAGAAGTACATGGTGCCCGGCAACCACGACTGGATTCAGGGCTACAAGGGCGGGCTGGCCCAGGTGAACCGCGAGCAGGCCTACGCCGAGCACTACCTGGCCCAGGACTCAACCCAGTTTGCCTACACCGGCGACTTTTTGGTGCCGCGCAACGGCTGCCCCGGCCCCTACGAAATCCGGCTGCGCGACGACCTGGTGATGATTGCCCTCAACTCGCAGTGGTTTATTACCGAGCAGGCCAACCGGCCCTTTGGCGATGCCTGCGGGGCCGACACGGAAGAGGAAGTATACGCGCAGCTGGAGGAGGTTATCCGGCGCAACCAGGACAAGCACATCCTGATTGTGACGCACCACCCGCTGTTTTCGGACGGTATTCACGGCGGCTACTTCACGTTTGCCGACCACGTGTTTCCGCTCAGCATTGTGGCCAAGTACGCTTTTTTGCCGCTGCCGGTGCTGGGCTCCATCTACCCGCTGGCGCGCAAGTACGGCGGCATCTCGCAGGATATTGCTTACCCGGCTTACCAGGATTATAAGAAGAGCCTGCGCGACCTGTTCGGCAAATACCCTAATGTGGTGTATGCCAACGGCCACGAGCACAACCTGCAGTACTACGACGACCCGCAGTCCAAGGCCCACTTCATCACCAGCGGCTCGGGCTGCAAAACCCAGCACGTGAAGCCCGGCGCGGGCGGCGACGCGTTATTTTCGGACAAGGAAAAGGGCTTTGCCCGCCTCAACTACTACGATGACGGCCAGGTGTGGGTCGAGTACCTCATCCCCAGCGACGCCAACAAGGGCCAGACCGCCCGGCGCGTGTACCGCCAGCAGGTGTACGCCAACCTGGGCCGGGGCCAGGCCGCGGCTGCTACCACCGGCCCTGGCGGCAAGGTGAGCAAAAAAGACAAGGCTAAAGACAAGCAAAGCCAGAAAGACCGCGCCGATGCCGCCACTACCACGGCCAGCGGCCAGCCCACGGGCGTGCCCGTGGTCACCGCTACCGACCAGCGGCCCAACTACCAAGACAGCACCGTGACGATAGCTGTGAACCCGAGCTACAACCAGCACGGCAAGTTTCATAACTGGCTGCTGGGCGAGCATTACCGCCGCGAGTGGGCCACGCCGGTGGCCTTTCCGGTGCTCGACATCAAGACGGCCGAGGGCGGCCTGGTGCCCTACAAAACGGGTGGTGGCAAGCAAACGGC
>CAXTFI010000080.1:0-20798 GCA_964243255.1 uncultured Hymenobacter sp. | reverse complement strand
CACCTCGCCGCGCAAGGCCGCCATCGACGCCATGAGCGAGATAACCGGGGCCATTGTGAGCATCACGCTGGTAATGGCGGCGGTGTTTTTGCCGGTCACGTTCATCACCGGCTCGGTGGGCGTGTTTTATAAGCAATTTGGGATAACGCTGGCGGTGGCCATCCTCATTTCGGCCGTTAACGCCCTCACGCTGTGCCCGGCGCTGGCCGCGCTGTTTTTGCTGCCGCCCAACCACGAAGCGGCCAAGCAGGCCGAGAAAAAAACGCTAATGCAGCGCTTCAGCGTAGCTTTCAACGCCGCCTACGATGCGCTGGTGGCCAAGTATACCCGCGCCGTGCAGTTTCTGATGGGCCGCCGGTGGCTGGCGCTGGCCGGCGTGGCGGGCTTTGCCGGGTTTCTGTACTTTTTGATGACGAGCACGCCCAGCAGCTTCGTGCCCAACGAGGACATGGGCACCATCTTCGTGAACGTGAGCCTGCCCCCAGCCTCTACCCTGGAGCGCACCACGGCCGTTAATAAGGAGGTAGACAGCCTGATTCGGGGCATTCCGGCGGTGCGGGGCACGCTGCGCATCACGGGCCAGAATTTTCTGGCCGGCGCGGGCAGCGCCTACGGCATGGTGATTGTGCGCCTCAAGCCCTGGGACGAGCGCAAGGACATGAATAACGAGGCCGTTATCAAGCGGATAACCCAGCTCACGGCCCACATCCGGGCGGGCGACATTCGCAGCATCTCGCAGCCTACCATCACGGGCTTCGGGCAAACGGGCGGCTTCACGTTTCAGCTCCAGGACAAGGGCGGCCACACCACGGCCGAGTTTTACAAAGTAGCCCAGGACTTTTTAGCCAAGCTGAGCCAACGCCCTGAGATTCAGTTTGCTACCACGGCCTTCAACCCCGGCTTTCCGCAGTACCAGCTCACCGTAAACGTGCCCAAGGTGAAGGAGGCCGGCCTCACGGAGAAGGATATTCTGAACGCCATGCAGGTGTACTACGGCGGCTCCTACGCGTCCAACTTCAACCAGTTTGGCAAGCAGTACCGCGTAATGGTGCAGGCCGATACTTCGTACCGCGCTAACCCCGAGGGCCTTAGCAAGATATTTGTGCGCAACGCCACCGGGGCCATGGCCCCCATCACCGAGTTTGTGACCCTGACCCGCATCTACGGGCCCGAAAGCCTGTCGCGCTTCAACCTGTTCACGGCCATCTCGGTCAATGGCTCGCCCAAACAGGGCACCAGCTCGGGGCAGGCGCTGGTGGCCATTCAGGAAGTAGGCCAGCAATTGCCGGCCGGCTACGGGTTCGAGTTTTCGGGCATCAGCCGCGAGGAGCAGGGCAGCGGCAAGCAGTCGCTCTACATTTTTGCCCTCTCGCTGGTGTTTGTGTATTTGCTGCTGAGCGCGCAGTACGAGAGCTATATTCTGCCATTTGCGGTGCTGCTCTCCATTCCTATCGGCCTGAGCGGCACGTACTTATTCGCCAAGATTTTTGGCATCGACAACAACATCTACCTCCAGATTTCGGTGATTATGCTCATCGGGCTGCTGGCCAAGAACGCGATTCTGATTATCGAGTTCTCGCTGGGCCGGCGGCGCGACCACGGCCTGAGCATTGCCGACGCCGCCCTGGAGGGGGCCAAGGCCCGCCTGCGGCCGATATTGATGACCTCGTTTGCCTTCGTGTTTGGCCTGCTGCCGCTGCTGTTTGCCAGCGGCGCGGGGGCCAACGGCAACCGCAGCATCGGGGCCGGGGCCATTGGCGGCATGCTGTTTGGCACGCTGGTGGGGGTGTTTTTTGTGCCAGTGCTGTTCCTCATTTTTGAGAGCTTGCAGGAGCGCATCAGCGGGCCGCCCAAAACGCGGGAGCAGCTGGCGCAGGAAGAAGCCGGCGGCGGCCCGCCCGAGCAGCCCGCCGCTAAAAAGTCCGACGGCCAGCAGCCGGATGCCCGGCCGGTGCCCCAGCCGGCCCTGGCGTAGCCGCCCAGGTTCCGGGCGGGCATCCAGCCGCGCAAATCGCGCATAAAGCATTAATTATCAGCGATGACTACCAATAGATTACTTCGCCTAGCCTCTCCCCTGCTGCTGCTGGCCGCCGCTAGCGGCTGCGGCATTATGCACCCCTACGGCCGGCCCGACACGGCCACCACCGGCCTCTACCGCGACGCGGCTACCACCGACACGACTACCCTGGCCCAGCGCCCCTGGCAGCAGCTTTTCACCGACCCGCTGCTGCAAAAGCTCATTATGGAGGGCCTGGCCAACAACCGCAACCTGCAAGTAGCCGATGCCCGCATTGCGCAGGCCCAGGCCCTGCTGGCCCAGAGCCGGGCCGCCTTTTTGCCGAGCCTCAACGGGCGGGCCACTACCACGCTTTCGCGGGTGGGTGGGGCCTTTGTGAGTACCGGCACCGGCGGCAGCAGCACCACCACGGGCGGGGGCACTACCACCGGCGGGGGCGGAACTACCACCGGCGGTGGGGGCACCACTGGTGGCGGCGGCACAACCACCGGTGGGGGCACCACTACCGGCGGCACCACCACCGGGGGCACTACGGGCACTACCACCACCGACCAATCGTCTATCGTGACGGGCGGGGCGGCCCACCAATACCTGCTGGGCCTGAGCAGCAGTTGGGAGGCCGATGTATGGGGCAAGCTGCGCAGCACCAAGCGCGCCTACGCCGCCGCCGTGCTCCAGAGTGAGGCCTACCGGCGCGTGGTGCAAACCCAGCTCATTGCCGACATTGCCGACAATTACTACAACCTGCTGGCCCTTGATGCGCAGCTGGCCATCACGCGCCAAACGGTGCAAAACCGCATCAACGACGTGGAGGTGATGAAGCTGCTGCTCGAAGGCGACGTGGTAACCGGGGCCGCCGTGGTGCAGAGCGAAGCCCAGCGCTACGCCGCCGAAGTCACCATCCCCGACCTGCAGCGCAGCACCCGCGAGGCCGAAAACCTGCTGGCTACCCTGCTGGGCCGGGCGCCGGGGCCCATCGAGCGCGGCACCCTGGCCGACCAGGCCCCCGCCCCGCCCCTGCTCACGGGCGTGCCCGGCCAGCTGCTGCGCAACCGCCCCGACGTGCAGCAGGCCGAGTACGCGTTCGAGTCGACGTTTGAGCAAACCAACGCGGCGCGCACCTACTTCTACCCCAGCTTCACGGTAACCGCCAACGGCGGCCTCACCAGCACCACCCTCGAAAACCTGTTTTCGCCCACCGCCATCTTCGCCAGCCTGGTGGGCGGCCTGGCGCAACCCGTTTTCAACCAAGGCCTTAACCGCCTGCGGCTGGCCCGCTCGCAGGCCTTGCAGCGGGAATACCTCTACACCTACCAGCAAACCATGTACGTGGCCGGCCAGGAGGTTTCTAATGCGCTGTTTTCCTACCAAAGCGCGGGCGAGAAAATGGCCATTCGCGCCCGCCAGCTCGACGCGCTCAATAAGTCGGTCGACTATACTAATGAGCTGCTGCGCGCCGGCTTCGCCAACTACACCGAGGTGCTCACGGCCCGCCAGAGCCTGCTGCAAGCGCAGCTCAGCGGGGTGAATGACCAACTGCAACAACGCCAGGCCGTTACCGACCTCTACCACGCGCTGGGCGGCGGCTGGCAGTAGGGCAGCTAACTAGGCGGCAACAAGGTATCAGGGTCGCGACGGGTATCTACCACATCCATTATCTCGATAGCGGCCGGCTGTACCCGATAATACAGACTAATGGCTGGCAATACCACGCACCGCCGTATTGGTGCACGGCCAGCTACCATCGGGTACATTTCTGGCTGTTGCTCAATGAGCTGCACTTTGTCGGTAATGGCCGCCAGTAGCTTGAGCCGGGCTTGCGCGGAGTACTCGCCGGCTCGCTCAGCTAAAGCTGCAATACTTTCTACGGCGAGGGGCGAAATGATAAGGGGCAAGCTCACGCGGCTCCGGCTCGCAAGCGTTCCATCACTTCGTTAAAAGGCGTACCCTGTCCCGCATCCAACTGCTGGGTAGCCAGTGCAAGCCGGCGGTCCAGCTCCTGCTGCCAGGCAGGGCTAAGCTCCGGCTCAGTTTCGGCCGTTACTGCCTGGGGCCGCAGCAGCAGCAGGGCCGCCTGCAGCACCGCTTCGTCCTGAATCTGGTCGATAAGCTGGTGCAGCTGGGCGCGAGAATCGGCCGGAGTTGGCGCGGCGGGGGCAATAATAGCTTCCATAGTTGCAGTTGTAAAGTAAGTAAATAAACCCCCACAAGTTAGCCAAAAGCCCAGCACGAGCCAGCCCGCAAACGGCAGCCGTCAAACGGGCCCGCGCACTTAATTTTAGCGGTACATGAATACAGTAAAATCTCCTTCCCAGTAGCCGTCCAGCAGCACCACGTTAGGAGCCAGCGTTTCGCAAAAGGCCACCATGTCGGCCGGGTCGAAGGCGGCCAGGGGCCCGCCGCCCGGCGGCTCCCAGCTAAGCAGATTGAAGCCCAGCCCCAGCCGGCAGCTGGCAAACAGCCGCTCAATGGCCTGGTACACGAAGCGCGGGTCGCGGTGGCGGTAGCTGAGCGCGCCGCTGGCCAGCACGTAGTCGCTGAGGGGCAGCGGCAGCCGCAGAAAATCGCCCAGGCGCAGGGTAATGCCCGAGGCGTGGTAGTAGCGGGCCTCAGCCACATCGAGCAGCTCCGGCATTTGCTCGATGCCGTAGTATTGCACGCCCGTAAAGCGCTGTTTGAGAAAGGGATATAGGTCGGCGTAGCCGCACCCCACATCCAGCACCGAGCAATTCGTTAGGTCGCCAATTTGGGCCAGGGTTTTGAAGCGCGCTTGCTGGCCCACGGGGTGCCAGCCCAGGGCGCCAGGGCTACCGGGGCCATACTCGCGGATGCGGAGCCGGTGGAAGCGAAAAACGGCGGCCGTATCAAGCAACTGGCTAATGCGGTTACGCATGGCAAAATAGAATAAGGGGTCTGAGTGGCTTCGGTTAATTTACGTGAGGCGCAAAAGTCGACCAAAACCAGCGTACTGGCGGCTAGCCTAGCTCACCCAAACACACGCACTGGCCTGCAACCGCCTAAAGTTAGGCCTTCGGGGCGGGCAGCGGCTGGGCGGGCTCGCCCAGCTGCCGGAAGTGGTGCTTGAAAAACACCAGCAGCAGCGTAAACAGCAGGTTGACCGCGTTGCCCAGCACAATAGGCAGGTTGTGCTCATACGCCCCATACACCAGCCACAGTAGCATGCTGCTGGCCCCAATGGCCAGCATAGGCCCGCTCAGCCCATTGGCCGAGCGCGTTTGCCAGGTGTGCAGCACCTGCGGAAAAAACGTAAGGGCCGATAGCGCGGCGGCTACCAGCCCAATAGCGCTGATAATGCTAGCGGAAGGGCTCATACCAGTCTAATACGCCAAACTGGCTAGCAGGTAGTGTGCCTGCTACTTGGCCAGCCCGCGCAGCACTTCCTTCGTCTTACGCACGTGGTCGGTGGCGCCGCTTAGCGAGTTAAAGATGTAGGCCACTTTGCCATCCTGGTCAATCACAAACGTGACGCGGCCGGGCAGCAAGCCCAGCAGGGCGCGGGGCACTTCGTACTGCTTGCGCAGCCGGCCGCTGGTATCGGCCAGTAGCGGAAACGGCAGCCGGTGCTTCTGGCTAAATTTCTGGTGCGAGGCCTCGCTATCGGAGCTTACGCCCACCACTACCGCGCCCAGGTCCAGGAAATCGGCGTACTGGTCGCGGAAGGCGCAGGCCTCGGCCGTGCAGCCGGGCGTGTCGTCTTTGGGGTAGAAATAAAGCACCACCGGCCGGCCCCGCTGGTCGGCCAGGTGAAAGGGCTCGCCCTTATCGGTGGGCAAAGTAAAATCGGGGGCTTGGTCGCCGAGCTGAAGCATCTTTTTCGAATGAGGAATTGGGAATGAGGAATGAAGAATTGAAGCTGCCGTATTGTTCGCGACGCCAGCCTCAATTCTTCATTCCTCATTCCCAATTCCTCATTCTTAATTTTTAAGAAGTCCGTTGGCGTCGAGCCAGTTTTGGAGGCGGTCCATCCACTGGTCTTTGGTGGTGGCGTTGCGCAGGCCGAAGCCGTGGCCGCCTTTGGGGTAGAGGTGCATCTCGGCCGGCACGCTGTGGCGGCGCAGGGCCTGGTAAAAGACGAGGCTATTCTGCACGGGCACCACGTTGTCGTCTTCGGCGTGCACGAGGAAGGTGGGCGGCGTTTGGGCCGTCACCTGCAGCTCGCCGGAGTATTGGCGCACCTGGTCGGGCGTGGGCGCGGCGCTCAGCAGGCTTTCGCGCGAGCCCTTGTGGGCTAGGCTGTCGCTGAAGCTGATAACCGGGTAGAGCAGCACCAAAAACGCCGGCCGCACCGAGGCCGGGCCGGGGTTGGCCCCCACCGGCTGGGCAAACTGCGTGCCCGCCGTGGCCGCCAGGTGGCCGCCCGCCGAGAAGCCCATCAGGCCAATGCGCTCGGGGTTGAGGTTGTACTTGGGCGCCAGCTGCCGCACCAGGCGCAGGGCCTGCTGCGCGTCGAGCAGCGGGGCAATGGTTTTGTCGGGCTGGCTCTGGCCGTTGGGCAGGCGGTATTTGAGCACGAAGGCCGCCACGCCCAGTTCGTTGAGGCGCTTGGCCACGGCGTAGCCTTCCTTGTCGATGGCCAGCCGCGAGTAGCCGCCCCCTGGGCAAATAATAACCGAAGTACCATTGGCCTTGTCGCGGGAGGGCATAAATACCGTGAGCGTGGGCTGCACCACGTCGGAGACACTGGCGCCATCGGCCTGGTTAACAGTAGTTTCCTTCACCTGGCTGGGCTTGGAATCGGGGATGGCGCCGGTGTAGAGCGGCAGCACGGGCGCGGGCGTGGCGGCCTCGGTGGTTTGCGCCAACAGGTGCGCGGGAACGGCCAAGCTGAGCATACCCAAGGCGAGAAGCAGGTTGGTTTTTTTCATAAGTTTTTGTTAGTCAAGTTATTAATAAAAATACGTAAGGGCAGCCACCCCCGAGCAGGGCCGCTCCGCTCCTACCTTTCGTGCATGAAAACGCACTATTCCGAATTTCGTTTTGCGCGGGCCTGGCCGCTGGCAGCGGCGCTGCTCACCGCCTGCGCCCCCACGGCTAATCTGCCAGTGGCTACCGACCCGCCCGCGGCGGCCGCCACCCCGCTCGCCGCGCCCGACTACCGCGCCCAGGCTGAGGCCTTCCTGACTGGCTATACCGCTGAGTATGTGCGGCTTTACACGCAGTCGAGCGAGGCCGAGTGGACGAGCAACACCCATATTGTGCCCGGCGACACCACCAACGCCGGCCGCACCGCCCGCGCCAACGAGCGCATGGCGGCCTTCGCCGGCAGCACGGCCAACATTCAGCAACTAAAAGAATTATTAGCCCACAAAGACCAGCTTACCCCGCTGCAAGTCAAGCAGCTCGAAACGGCCCTCTACAACGCGGCCAACTCGCCCCAGACCGTGGCCGACCTGGTGAAGCGCCGCATCAAAGCCGAGGCCGCCCAAACCGAAAAGCTCTACGGCTTCGACTATAAGTACGCGGGCAAGAGCGTGACTACCAACGACATCGACGGGCTGCTGCGCACCGAGAACGACCCGCGCAAGCGCCAGCAGATTTGGGAGGCGAGCAAGGAAATCGGCCCCACCCTTAAGCCCGGCCTGCTTAATCTGCGCGACCTGCGCAACCAAACCGTGCAGGCCCTGGGCTACTCCGATTTTTTCTCGTATCAGGCTAGTGACTACGGACTTACGCGGGAGGAAATGATGGCCTTGGTGCGCCAGCTCAACACCGAGCTGCGCCCGCTCTACCGCGAGCTGCACACCTACGCCCGCTACGAATTGGCCAAAAAATACCACGCCCGGCAGGTGCCCGACTACCTGCCCGCCTCGTGGCTGCCCAACCGCTGGGGCCAGGACTGGGGCAGCATGGTGGCGGTAAAAGGCATCAACCTCGACGCGGCCCTGGCTAAAAAAGGCTCCGAGTCGCCCGTGAAGCAGGCCGAGCGCTTTTATCAAAGTCTGGGCTTCCCGGCGCTGCCGGCCAGCTTTTACGAGAAAAGCAGCCTCTACCCCCTGCCCGCCGGGGCCAGCTACAAGAAAAACAACCACGCCTCGGCCTGGCACCTGGACCTGAACCAGGACGTGCGCAGCCTGATGAGCGTGGAGCCCAACACCGAGTGGTACGAAACCACCCACCACGAGCTGGGCCACATCTACTACTACCTCACCTACACCAACCCCGACGTGCCGCCGCTGCTGCGCCAGGGCGCCAACCGCGCCTACCACGAGGCGCTGGGCAGCATGATGGGCCTGGCCGCCCAGCAAAAGCCCTTTTTGGTGGGCCTGGGGCTCATTGATGCCCAAACCAAAACCGACCAGACCCAGCAATTGCTCAAGGAGGCGCTGCAGTACGTGCCCTTCATCCCGTTTGCCTCGGGGGTGATGAGCGAGTGGGAAAACGCCTTTTATGCCGAAAACCTGCCCGCCGACCAGCTCAACGCCAAGTGGTGGGCCCTCTGCAAGCAGTACCAGGGCATGGTGCCGCCCACCGCGCGCGGCGAAAGCTACCTCGACCCCGCCACCAAAACCCACATCAACGACGACCCCGCGCAGTACTACGACTACGCCCTGAGCTACATCATCCTGTTTCAGCTGCACGACCACATCGCCCGCAAAATCCTGCACCAGGACCCGCACGCCACCAACTACTACGGCAGCCAGGAAGTGGGCCAGTTTCTGCAGGGCATCATGCGCCCCGGCAGCAGCCGCGACTGGCGCACGGTGCTCAAGGAAAAAACCGGCGAAGACCTGTCGGCCCGCGCCATGGTCGATTATTTCCAGCCGCTGATGGTGTATTTGCAAGCGCAGAACAAGGGCCGCAAGTACACGATGTAAATGCTTAGAAGTTATCCCATCTCCGGTAAAACGTCATGCAGACCGTAGGGAAGCATCTCGCCCGCATCGTTGGTTTGTTGACCTAACGACGTGAGCGAGATGCTTCCCTACAGTCTGCATGACGTTCTAATAACTTCAATGCAAGTAGTTATGAATCAACGTTTTTTTGCGCTTTTATGGTCCTGGCGGACTTTCTTTCTGCTGGGGCTGGGGCTGCTCATAGCGGGCAAAAGCAGCGCGCAAGCGCCGCCCGCTACGCCCCTGTGCATCGGCGAAACCTTCACGCTGCCGTCGCGGGTGCTGGGCGAAACCCGGCGGCTCAACGTGTATTTGCCACCCATCTACCACGATTCGGCGGCCGTGCGGCTGCCCGTGTTGTACATGCCCGATGGCGGCTTGGCCGAAGATTTTTTGCACGTGGCGGGCCTGGTGCAGGTGCTGGTCGGCAACGGCACCATGCGGCCCTTTATTCTGGTGGGTATCGAAAACACGGCCCGGCGGCGCGACCTCACCGGCCCCACCACCAACGCCGACGACCAAAAGATTGCGCCCCGCGTGGGGGGCTCGGCCGCTTTCCGCCGCTTTCTGCGCACCGAGCTGCTGCCCGCCGTGCGCCAGCGCTACCGCACCACGGCCGAAACCGCGCTGGTCGGCGAGTCGCTGGCCGGGCTGTTCACGGTCGAAACCCTGCTGCTGGAACCCGACTTGTTCGATACCTACCTGGCCTTCGACCCCAGCCTATGGTGGAACAACGGGCTGCTAGCCAAGCAGGCCGCCCGCCTGCTGCCCGCGTACCACGGCCCCGCCAAAACGCTGTACCTCGCCACCAGCAGCCAGGGCGACACAGCCGCCACGGCCCGGCTCGCTGCCTTTACCAAGCTGGCCCCGCGGCCAGGTGTCACCTGCTACTACGAGCCCCTGCCGGCCGAAACGCACGCCACCATCTACCACCCGGCCGCGCTGCGGGGCTTCCGGCTGGTGCTGAGGCCGCAGGCTAAGCGAGTTGGTAAGTAGGCAGGACTGTTTGTAAAGCCGTTTAGGAATTCAATTACTAAAAAGGGCCTGCTGGATACTAGCAAGCCCTTTTCTTTACTCATTGTATAGCGTCGATTATTCTGCCAGACTCAGTTTTGAATGGACCGGCTTGTAACAATGGATTTTTTTGCTGAGCTTCATTCAATGCTTCGAAGAAAGCTTCTCTCCGCTCTTCAAGCAACCTTACATCGCTTGTTTCCCAAAATTCTCCCTCGTCAAAAACCTCGAAATTACTAAAGTTCGGTTCTATAGCTCGTAGTAAATCCACCACCAGTAGATGAGTGGATATATCCGCAAACTGTGTTTTGCAAAACTCTTGCATGTAAAGATTTTCGTCAAACGCTACCCATAATGGCTCAGCCCATTCATTGATAATCAGCTTGATACCTTTTACTGGGCCCTGATATTTCCATTCATCCTCACCTGCTACCCGGATGAGAGTTTTTTCAGGTATATCAATTCTCTCAGTATGTAGATTGTACTTATCTGCAAAATCCCTGGCAATTATTATTACTTGTAAAAAATCACTTTCAGATTTTAACTGACCTTCAAAATGGATGACAACCCCCATTAATAGTGAAATAATTTAAGTGAATTAGTTAAGCTAGCCGCCGTGCCAGCACCTTCGCCACGCTTTCGAGCCTGCGAATAATGGGCTGCGCTATCTCGCTGTCGCCCAAGTCGATACCCTGGTTGCGGGTGGCGAGGTAGCGGGCCAGGGCCGAGTTTTCGTCCAGCGCCTTGGTTAGCTCGCGCTGGGCATCCTCCCACTCGCCAGGCTGCTCGGTGAGGAGGTAGCGGTAGCGCAGTTCAATGGTCTGGCTCACGAGGGCGGCCAGGCGGGTGAGCAGGTCGGCTTCGGCAGCCGAGAAGCCGCGCTCCTCCTTGGCAATGAGGGCCAGCATACCCAGGCGCGCATCGTCGGTGGCCACCAGGGCCGCCCCGGCGTAGAAATTGAGGCCGATGGCCAGGGCCACGTCGGGCTTGATGAGGCTGCAACTAGCTGCTTTATAGTCAGATACCACTACCCCGTCGCCGGCCAGAATAGCAGCCGAACACATGCTTTCGTTGCGCGCCAGGCCCGGAATGCCAGTGGCCCCGGTCAGGGCCTTAAACCAGACGTAGTCGGCATCGACCAGCGAAATAAGGGCGATGGGCACCCCGAAGAGCAGCGCGGCCCAGGCCACGTAGTCGTCAAAAATCTGCTCGGGCGTGGTGTTAACAATCTGAAACTGGTGCAGCGTGCGCAGCCGGGCGGCATCGTGCGCAGGTATCAGGGAATCGGGGAAGTTGGTGGTCATTAATAATTTGCCTCGTTACCGGGCAGGTCAATCAGAATAAATTGGGCGTCGGTGAGGGCTTCGATATCCAGCACGTTTTCGGCGTCGAGGCGGGCCTGGTCGTTAGGGCCCAGCACCGTGCCATTAACCCGGACGCGGCCCTGCTTCACGTAGATAAAGGTAAGTCGGATGGGAAACGTTTTAAATGTCAGCTTTTTATCGCAGTCTAAATTACTCCAGTATACAGTACTATTTGAGTTCATATAAACCACGTCTTCCAGCACGCGCTGGCCCGTGACGAGGGGCACCAGCTCGTTTTTTTTGCTATCCACGAAGCCCAGGTCCTTCTGCTCGTAGCTGGGCGCGAGGCCTTTTTGGCTGGGCATAAACCAGAGCTGGTAGAGGTGCAGGGGCTTGTCCTGGCGGTTCATCTCGCTGTGGGCCAGGCCAGTGCCGGCCGTCATGCGCTGCACCTCCCCGGCCCGGATGGCCGTGCGGTTGCCCAGGGTATCTTCATGGCTTACCTCGCCTTCGAGCACCAGCGTCACGATTTCCATCTCCGAGTGCGGGTGCTGCGGAAAGCCATTTTGCGGCGCAATTGAGTCGTCGTTGAACACCCGCAACGGCCCGAAATGCGTGTTTTGCTGGTCAAAATAATCGGCAAATGAAAACAGGAAATACGAGCTGAGCCAGGCCGTAGGGGCAGCGTGGTGGCGGGCAGCGGCAGCAATGTGAGCGAGCATAGAAGAAGAGGAAAAGGAAGCGGCACCAGGGTAGCCGCGAAGGTACTTCTCCCTAAAACTGCGAATTGCCCGCTGGGGTTACTCGCCGCCGCCCGCCGGGCCAGCCAAGCGGCCTGGCCAATAGCTGCTGAAGCTGCCCAAACGGGTGCAAACCTTAGCTAAGCGGACAGCAAATATTTCGTCGTTGCGCCCCAAACGTTTGCGGTGCAACGGCCGCGCCAAGTTTCAGCCTACACGCTGCATTCTCCTTATTTTACTAAAATAACTCGGCACTACTGACTGCTATTCAGCTAACAATCATCTTTATCTAAATTGGCGGTAATTGAAAAAAGCCTAAATTATGCGGCGATAGAACCCGGAGTTTTCGCTAACATTGCAGCACCTTTTCCCACCCCACCTTTCCCTCTTCCTTATGCTACCTCCTCCCGCAAGGGCCACGCGCCTCGTTGGCGCGGCGGCACTTCTGCTGCTGGCCAGCTGCGCCAAGCAAATTACCGGCCCCACTGCGCCGGTCTTAACCAGCGTGGCCGCTCCCAACGCCACTGCCACCAACGGCGTGCTGATGCAAGGGTTTTACTGGGACGTGCCCCAGACCACCAGCGGCCTGTCGTGGTGGCAGGTGCTCGGCGGCAAGGCAGCCGAGCTGAAAGCCGCCGGCATCACGGCCCTGTGGCTGCCGCCCGCCTACAAAGGCAGCGGCGCCGGCGACGTGGGCTACGGCGTGTACGACCGCTACGACCTGGGCGAGTTCAACCAGAAGGGCACCGTGGCTACCCACTACGGCACGCTGGCGCAGCTGCAAAGCTGCATTGGGGCCCTGCACGGCCAGGGCCTGCAGGTGTATGAAGACATGGTAATGAACCACTTAACTTCGGCCGACGCCCAGGAGCAGTTCACAGTGGGCGGCACGAGCTACAACGTGTACACCAGCTTCACCTACCCCGGCCGGGCCAACAAGTACAGCACCTACCAGTGGCACTACTATAACTTCAACGGCACCCAGCAGGCCCCCAACAACGGCTGGTACCAGTGGAATGCCTGGGATTTCCAGCCCTACGACAACGGCGATGCCTACGACAACCTGCTGGGCTCCGAAATCCGCTACGCCGACCAGAACCAGGTAACCGAAACTATTAAATGGGGCAACTGGATGACCACCACGCTGGGCCTCGACGGCTACCGCCTCGACGCTACCAAGCACCTGCTCACCTCGTTTGTCAACGCGTGGCTCGATAACGTGAAGGGCTCATCAGGCCGCTTTGCGGTGAGCGAAGCGTGGTTTCGCAACCTGAGCGACCTCAACAACTACGCCGCGGCCACGGGCGGGCGCACCAGCCTCTTCGACGTGCCGCTGCACTACACCTTTGCCGATATGAGCAATGGCAACGGGGCCTGGGACATGCGCGGGCTGCAGTTTGCGGGCTTCACCGAGGCCAACGGGCCGCTATCGGTGTCGTTCGTGGAAAACCACGACACCGACCAAACGGGCGGGGCGCTCTACTCGCCCGTCGTCAACCTAAAGCAGCTGGCCTACGCCTACATTCTGACGCGTGAAAAAGGCTACCCCTGCGTGTTCTACAAAGATTATTTCAACTACGGCCTGGGCGCGCAGCTTAAAACCCTCATCGGCATTCGCCAGGCCAACGCCTACGGTGCGGCCTTCGAATACACCAGCGTAGATGATGCCGACTACTACGCCTACTCCCGCGCCGGCGATGCGAGCCATAAAGGTCTGATGCTCATTCTCAACGATGGGGGCGGTGCGCGCACCAAAGGCATCACCTCGCCTTTTAAAAACGCCACGCTGACCGACAAAACCGGTAACTCCGGCGGCACCATCACCACCGACGGCAACGGCTTTGGCAACTTCCCGGTGCAGGCCCGCAGCTGGTCGGTGTGGGTGCCTAGGTAGGTTGTTGGCAAAGGTTTGCGGGAGGTAATCGCCCTCCGCGGCCGACTACTTATAAGGGCTCCGAACTGCGCTAACAGAACTTCAACAAAAAAGGCCGGACCAGCATCATGCTGACCCGGCCTTTTTGACTTTATTGACCTCCCTCAAAGCGTTACCGCCAGTGCTTTGCCTGCATAAGCCACTGCTTTTTCGGCCTGGCTGGTTAGCTCGCCGCCCGCTCCGTGGCCGGGCTTCACCAGCACCACGTTGAAGGTGCGGCGGGCCGCCATGCCGGGGAAGGTGCCGCGCCGGTCGGTGATGGTGAGCTGGCGCAGCTTGTCGTTCCACCGGAATTGGAACGTGGCGTACTGGCCTTTTTCGTAGTTATAAGTTTCATTCTCGTCCTCATAAAACGTGAATTTGCCGTCGGCACCGGGGTAAATGCGCAGCTCAATGGCCCCGTTGGGGTCCTGGGTGGCGTATTCTACGTTGGGCCCCAGCGGCACAATGGCGCCGGCCCGCACGTAGAGCGGCAGGGTTTCGAGGGGCGCGGGCGCGGCAATTGTCTGGCCGCCGCGCTGCACCTGGCCGGTCCAGAAGTCGTACCAGCCGCCGCCGGTGGCCGGCAGGTACACTTGCCGGGTGCCCGCGCCCGCCCGCGCCTTAGGCCCCGAGTAGAGCTGCTCCGTCACGGGGTTCACCAAGAAGGCGGGCCCGAACATGTACTGGTCGGGGATGCCGTACACGTTTTTATCCTGCCGAAAGTCAAAGGGGAGCGCCCGCATCAGGGTGTAGTTTTCGGTGGTGACGCGGCCGGCCAGCGAATAGATGTAGGGCAGCAGGCGGTAGCGCAGGCGGTCGTATTTCAGCAAAATGGCCTTGGTGGGCGCGTCCCAGTTGCTCGAAAACAGCGCCCGCTCGCCCTTGCCATGAATGCGAAAAATCGGGCTAAAGGCCCCAAACTGGAACCAGCGCGTGAACAACTCCCGCGCCTGCGGGTCGGCCCAGTTGGGGATGCCCTCGGGGGCCGTGTTGGAGCGGTAGCCGCCGATGTCGGACGTCCAATAAGGTATGCCCGACGCGCAGGCGTTGATGCCCTGCGGCACCTGGCTCTTAAAGGCCCGAAACGTAGTCAGAATATCCGACGACCACAGCGTGGTGGCGTTGCGCTGCTGCCCGGCAAAGGCCTGGCGCACCAGAAAAAACGCCCGTTTGCCGCCCATATCGGCCCGCCAGCCCTTATACAGGCCCTTGGTGTGCTCCAGCGAATACGTGTTGAAGTAGTCGATGCCCTTGCCCACGGCAAAGTCGGCCTTGCGGCGCTCATCGAGCAGCGCCCCGTTGTCGGGCTCGCACTGGTCGACCCACCAGGCATCCCAGTTGTATTTTTTTACGAGGCTATCGCGGGCCTGCGCCCAGTACAGGTCGCGGGCCTTGGGGCTGTGCGCATCGTAGTAAGTATCAAAGGTTTTGGTCACAAAATTATCCCAGGTGATGCTGGTCAGGTCGCCCGCTTTTTGCAGCGCGTCGAAGTTGGGCGTGCCCTTGCCAAACACCGGCCAGATGGAAATCATGGCGTGCAGGTGGGCCTGGTGCAGCGCCGCCACCATGGCCTGGGGGTCGGGGTAGCGGGTGGGGTTCATAATGTGCGAGCCGATGGGCTGCGGCTCCCAGTAGTACCAGTCCTGCACGATAGCATCGACCGGCAGGTGGTTTTGGCGGTAGCCGTCCTTCACCGCCAGCACCTCGGCCTGGGTTTTGTAGCGGTCCTGCGACTGAAACAGCCCGAACGACCAGCGGGGAAACATCGGGGCCTTGCCGGTAGCCCCCCGGTAGCGGTCAATAATATGGTCAAAATCAGGCCCGTAGAAGAAATAATAATCTACCTGCTGGCCGCTCTCCGACGCGTACCGGTACTGCGTTTTGCCGGCCTCCGAGCCGTAAAAGTTCGACGCCGCGTAGTTGTCCCATAGCAGCCCGTAGCCCCGCGTGGACAGTAGCACCGGGATGGCCCCGGTCATGTACTTGATGAGCATTTCCTGGTTGCGGCCCTTGTAGTTGATGGCCAGCGTGTCCTCGGGGTGGCAGCCCAGGCCAAACAGCCCCTCATCGGCCGGCGAGTTAAACCGGGTTTCGCAGGTGTAGGTAGCGATGCCGGCCACGGTAGCGGCCGTCATGGCCTTGTTGCCGGTCGCGGCCTCCGCCGTAATGGGCGCGCCGCTCAAATCGAAGTAGGCCACGGCATTAGTGGCCTTATCAACGCGTACTTGCAGCCGGGCGGTAGCGAGGATAATCTGCCCGTTTTTCTCCGTCACCTGGTACGGCGTTTTCACCGTCCACGGGTTGTTCACCACCAGCGAGGTCTTAGCCGCAAACGCGGGCAAAATCGTGTACTGCACCTGCACCACGTCGGGCTGACACACCCGAATGCGCATCAACCCCTGGTCGAGCTTGAACGTGACTCGGTCGCCGTCCTGCGCGTAAGAAATAACGGCCGCCCGCAGGCGGCCCGCCGAAGCCAGGCTAACTACCAGCAGCAGCCAGCGCAGCGAAACAAAAGGTTTGGAGTTGATTTTCAAGCGCATGGGCGGGCAGTAGTTAAGTGAAAGAGTAGAGGCAAGGGCCAAAAATGCGTTCGCAAGAACGAAATAAATTCTTATTCCGATGATGGGCGCGCTAAGAGCCGATAGCAGCCTGGCAACCCCAACGGCGCGGGCGCGGGCACCCGGCCCACGCGGCCCGCAGCAGTTTCAGCAGTGGTGCCAGCAGTAACGGCGCGGGTGCGGGCACTAGGCCCACCCGCCGCCCACTTGCGTATAAGCCCCACTTTTCACCCCACCCTTCTTTGCATGACTGCAGCCACCCGCCTCGAACACGATTTCCTGGGCGAATTATCGCTTTCCGACGACGTTTACTACGGCATCCAGACCCTGCGGGCGCTGGACAATTTCTATATCACGGGCATTCCGGTCAAGGTCGAGCCGCTGTTTGTGCAGGCGCTGGCTTTTGTGAAGAAGGGCGCGGCGCTGGCCAATAAGGAGCTGGGCGTGCTCGACCCCACCATTGCCGACTACATTGCCCAGGCCTGCGACCGCGTGGCCAGCGGCGAGTTTGATAATCAGTTTCTTACCGACATGATTCAGGGCGGGGCCGGCACCTCCGTCAACATGAACGCCAACGAGGTAATCGCCAACGTAGCCCTGGAGCTGATGGGCCACCCCAAAGGCGCGTACCAGTACTGCCACCCCAACAACCACGTAAACTGCTCGCAGAGCACCAACGACGCCTACCCTACCGCCTTCCGCATCGCGCTCAACAACAAGCTGGCCGGCTACCGCGACACGCTGGCCCTGCTGGCCGACGCCTTTTTTGCCAAGGGCCAGGAGTTTCACAACGTGCTCAAAATGGGCCGCACCCAGCTCCAGGACGCCGTACCGATGAGCATGGGCGACGAGTTCAACGCCTTTGCCACCAACCTGCGCGAGGAGCTGCTGCGCATCGACGACTCGCGCCGGCTCATCGCCGAAATCAACATGGGCGCCACCGCCATCGGCACTGCCGTGAACACGCCCCCCGGCTACGCGGGCCTCGTAACCCAGCACCTGCGCCAGATAACCGGCCTCGACCTGAGCCTGGCCGGCGACCTCATCGAGGCCACCTACGACACCGGCGCCTACGTGCAGCTCTCGGGCGTGCTCAAGCGCACGGCCGTGAAGCTCAGCAAGATATGCAACGACCTGCGCCTGCTGAGCAGTGGCCCGCGCTGCGGTATCAACGAAATCAACCTGCCCGCCCTGCAGCCCGGCTCCAGCATCATGCCCGGCAAAGTAAACCCCGTGGTGCCCGAGGTGGTCAACCAAACGGCCTTCTACGTCATCGGCGCCGACCTCACCGTGACCATGGCCGCCGAGGCTGGCCAGCTGCAACTCAATGTAATGGAGCCCGTTATCTCGTTCGCGCTCTTCACCAGCATCTCCTACATGACCAATGCCTGCCGCACGCTGCGCGAAAAGTGCGTGCTCGGCATCACCGCCAACGTGGAGCACGCCGCCAGCCTCGTCTACAACAGCATCGGCATCGTCACCCAGCTCAACCCCGTGCTCGGCTACGAAACCAGCGCCAGCATCGCCAAAGAAGCTCTCGCCACCGGCAAGTCCGTCCACGACATTGCCGTAACCGAGCGCGGGTTGTTAACGCAGGCTAAATGGGATGAGATTTTCACGTTTGAGAATTTGATAAGGCCGGTGTTTATGAAGTAGCCCGCCTAACCTCACCCCCCAGCCCCCGCTCCAAAAAAGAGGGGGAGCCAGCTAACTCATAACTCAGAACCAGAAAGGTCTTTCAGTAAGTGCTGAAAGACCTTTCTGGTAAATAGCGGCGTTTTAGTCTTCGCGGCTCCCCCTCTTTTTTGGAGCGGGGGCTGGGGGGTGAGGTTACGCCGTCGGAAACTCAATCTCCCGCGCCAGCTCCGCGTACCACTCGGCCCCGTATTTGCGCTCCAGCGGCTCCTGCAAAAACTTATAAATCGGCACGCCTAGTTTGGCCCCAAACGAGCAGGCCGGCGAGCAAATATCCCAACGGTCGTAGTTGAGCGCCTCAAAACCCTCATACTTCGTCACCCGAATTGGGTACAAGTGGCAGCTAATTGGCTTTTTAAACGTGGTCGCGCCCGCTAGATACGCTTGCTCAATCCCGCACTTCAAGATGCCGCGCTCGTCGTACAGCGCGTAGGCGCACTCCCGGTCATTGATGGTGGTCGTGCTGTAATCGCCCTCCCAATCCTCAATATAAAGCCCCTGCGTAGCAATTTCCTGCCGGCCGGCCTCCGTCAGGAAGGGCGCGATTTTGGGGTACTCGCGCTTGAGAATCTCTAATTCCTCCAGCTCCAGCGGCGCGCCGAGGTCGCCCTCCACGCAGCAGGCGCCCTTGCAGGCATCAAGGTTGCAGACGAAGAAATTTTCGGCCACATCGTCCGAGATAACGGTATTTTGAATAACAATCATAACACGGGGCGAATTTATCAGCGATAGAAAGCGGTTAGTAATGCGGCGCAGGGCGTCAGGCCTTGCCTAAAAACGGTAGCACAAAGATACCGCCCTCCCACCCTCCCAACTTATCTTTGTCAGCTAGCCGCCTCCGGCACCCAGGGCCGCTTTATTTGTGCGGCTCCTCTTTCCTTTAAAAGCTAACAGCTAGCAGCTAAGAGCTGCATAAAAGCTCCCGCTAACAGCTTCATTCAGATGGCTTTAGATTATCACGCTCTCCTCAACCCCTCGCAGGCCGCCGCCGTTCTCCAAACCGAAGGCCCCTGCATGATTATCGCCGGTGCCGGCTCGGGCAAAACGCGGGTGCTCACCTACCGCATCGCTCACTTGCTGGAGCAGGGCGTGGACCCCTTCAACATCCTGGCCCTCACCTTTACCAACAAGGCCGCCAAGGAAATGCGCGCCCGCATCGAAAAGGTGGTGGGTCCCAACGCCCGCAACCTCTGGATGGGCACCTTCCACTCGGTTTTTGCCAAAATCCTGCGCTCCGAAGCCGATAAAATCGGCTACCCGCGCTCGTTCACCATCTACGACACCCAGGATAGCCGAACGCTTATTAGCCAGATTGTGAAGGAGTTGGAGCTCGACGACAAGCTCTACAAAGCCAGCACCGTGCTCGGCCGCATCTCGGCGGCCAAAAACAAGCTCGTCTCGGTGGCGCAGTACCTCAACGACCCGGTTATCCGGCAGGACGATGAGGCCGCCATGCGCCCCAAAATCGGCGTGCTCTACCAGCAGTACGCCGCCCGCTGCTTCAAGGCCGGCGCCATGGACTTCGACGACCTGCTCTTCCAAACCAACGTCCTCTTCCGCGACCACGCCGACATCCTGAATAAATACCAGAACAAATTCCAATTTGTGATGGTGGATGAGTACCAGGATACCAACTATTCGCAGTATTTAATTACCCGTAAGCTGGCGGCTAAGGAACGAAATATCTGCGTAGTGGGCGACGATGCGCAGAGTATTTACGCCTTCCGGGGCGCGGATATTACCAATATTCTTAATTTCGAAAAAGATTATCCCGAGCTGAACGTCTTTAAGCTGGAGCAGAATTACCGCTCCACCAAAAATATTGTGTGGGCCGCTAATTCGGTTATTAAAAACAACCAGGCGCAGCTACGTAAAGACGTTTTTTCGGACAATGAGGACGGTAATTTAATTGAGGTAATTAAAGCTTCCTCCGACAACGAGGAAGGCAAATTAATTGCCCAATCTATTTACGAGGACAAGATGAACCAGCATCTATCCTACGATAATTTCGCCATTCTGTACCGCACCAACGCCCAAAGCCGGGCGATGGAAGAATCGCTGCGCAAATTAAATATTCGCTACAAAATCGTGGGTGGCCTGAGCTTTTACCAGCGCAAGGAAATCAAGGATTTGGTGGCTTATCTGCGGATGACGGTGAACCCCAACGATGAGCAGGCGCTGCGCCGGGTAATTAATTATCCCAAGCGCGGCATCGGCGACACCACCATTAGCAAATTAATTAACGTGGCCGAGGAGGCCAACCACACGCTGTGGGAAGTGGTGAGCAACGCCGACCAGTTTTTGGCGGCGCGGGTGTCGAACCCGGTCGTAGGTTTTGCCGAAAAAATCAAGAGCTACACCGCCGTAGCGGCCAAGGAAGATGCCTTTGAGGCGGCCAAATTCATTGCCAAAAATTCGGGCATGATTGAGGAACTGTACGCCGATAAGAGCATCGAAGGCTTGTCGCGCTACGAGAACATTCAGGAGTTGCTCAACGGCATCAAGGAATACGTGGACGACCACGAGCGCGAAGACAAGTCGCTGGGCGCTTTCCTGCAGGATATTGCCCTCGTCACCGATTCTGACCTCAAGGATGCCGCCCAGGAAGGCGAAGCCGTGACGATGATGACCATTCACTCGGCTAAGGGCCTGGAATTCCGCAACGTGTACATCGTGGGCATGGAGGAAAACCTCTTCC
>CAXTFI010000079.1:0-20884 GCA_964243255.1 uncultured Hymenobacter sp. | reverse complement strand
TCAGGTCCCCGGTAATCAGGTTGTCCATCGCTATCACGTGGTACCCTTCGGCCAGGAAGCGGTCGCAGAGGTGCGAGCCCAGGAAGCCGGCCCCGCCGGTAATCAAAACGCGCTTTTTAGTAGCCATCAGAATAGCGATTAAGTCTGCGTAAGTACAAGTGATACAGCGTGTTATGCATCAGGCCGTCACCTCCTGCCGGCTGCTGCGAATACCGATGCAGTGGTAGGCAAACCCCAGCTGCGCCAGCTCCTTATCGTCGTAGATGTTGCGGCCATCGAAGATGACTTTATTCTTCATCAGCCGGCCCACCACGGCGAAGTTGGGCGAGCGGAATTCCGGCCACTCCGTCACAATCAGCAGGGCGTCGGCCTCCACCAGGGCCTCAAACTGGTCGCGCGGGTACTTCACGCGGTCGCCCAGCACGTTGGCGGCTTCGTGCATGGCCACCGGGTCGTAGGCGGCCACGGTGCAGCCCGCATCAAGCAGCTTGTCAATCAGCACCAGCGAAGGCGCCTCGCGCATGTCGTCGGTTTTGGGCTTGAAGGCCAACCCCCAAACGGCAATTTTTTTACCCGCCAAGTCGCGGTCAAAGTAGGTGTTGACTTTATCAAACAGCACCGATTTTTGCGCCTCGTTTACGCGCTCCACCGCCTGCAGCACCTGCATCTGGTAGCCATTTTCCTGGGCCGTCTTAATCAGCGCTTTCACATCCTTAGGGAAGCAGGAGCCGCCGTAGCCGATGCCGGGGTAAATAAACTTGGTGCCGATGCGGGCATCCGAGCCAATGCCCTGGCGCACCTTGTTCACGTCGGCCCCCATGATTTCGCACAGGTTGGCGATGTCGTTCATAAACGATATCTTGGTGGCCAGCATGGAGTTAGCCGCGTATTTCGTCATCTCGGCCGACGGAATATCCATGAAGATAATCGGGTGGCCGTTGAGCAGGAAGGGCTTGTAGAGGCGGCGCATAGCCTCTTCCGCCCGCTCCGAAGAAACGCCCACTACAATGCGGTCGGGCTTCAGGAAGTCATCAATAGCCGCGCCTTCTTTCAGAAATTCCGGGTTAGAAGCTACGTCAAACTCAATCGCCTCCCCGCGCTTTTCCAGGGCCCGCTCAATTTCGGCGCGCACCTTGGCGGCGGTGCCCACCGGCACCGTGCTCTTGGTCACCACCACGCAGTACTGCTGCATGTTTTCGCCAATGCCGCGCGCCACGGCCAGCACGTATTTCAGGTCGGCCGAGCCATCTTCGCCGGGCGGCGTGCCCACCGCGATAAAGGCCACGTCGGCCTCCTTGATGGCCTCTGCCAGGTTGGTCGAAAAGCTCAGGCGCTCCTTCTCCACGTTGCGCGCCACCAGCTCTTCCAGGCCGGGCTCATAAATGGGCAAAATACCATTTTTGAGATTGGCGATTTTTTGCTTGTCAATGTCGATGCACGTTACATCAATGCCGACTTCGGCAAAGCATGCGCCCGTTACAAGGCCCACGTATCCGGTTCCTACTACTGCTACTTTCATGTGCTTAGCTGGTTGATGGTAAACGTATTGAACACTAGCTGCCAGCCCCGCGCCAACGGGGGTTGCGAAAAGTTATGCTTGGGGCTTGGGCGCTGGCCAGGCGCGGGGCTACACCGCGGCGCGGCGCTCGTAGTAGCTGTAGCCGTATTCGTGCAGGTTGCTTCTGCGGGCATCATTAAGTACCAGCATAATGCGACCCAACTTATTGTCACTAACTATTTTATTAACGATGCCCAGCTGTGCTTTCCGGGTGAAGTTGTAGCGAACCAGGTAAATAGTTGAATCCAGGTAGGGAGCCAGGCTAAACGCATCGGCTACCTGCCCCACCGGCGCCGAGTCAACCAGCACATACTCAAAGTTTTGCCGGAGCACGCTTAGCAGTTTGCCCACCTTGGGGCTCAGCATAAGCTCGCCGGGGTCCGCGGGCATCAGGCCGGCATCAACCACAAACAGGCCGGGTATCGAGTGGGCGGGCGCCACAATGTCATCCACCGAAAGGCCCCCGTGCAGCAGGTAGTCGGCTATGCCCACCTTGCCCGTGCCCCAGGCCGGGTGGCGCTTGCGTAAATCCAATTGTACCAGCACCGTTTTTTTGCCCGCCAGCACCAGGCTGGCCGCCAGGTTGAGGCTGAAAAAGCTCTTGCCTTCCCCACTGATGCCGGAGGTAACAAGCAGCACCTTGCTTTCCTGGCTGCCCAGGGCCGCGTGCAGGTTAGAGCGGATAAGCCGGAGCATCTCGGCCGCGGGGCCGTGGCTGCCCTGGCCGATAACCAATTGGCTACCAGTAGCATTATGAGGTAACTCACCCAGCACCGAGGCGGGCGTTACCCACGTTACATCGCGCAGCAGCTGCACCTTGTCGTCCAGCGCTTCTTTGAGGTGCACGAACGCAACCGGCAGCCCCAGGCCCAGCAGCAAAGCCAGTAACAGGGCAGACTTTTTATTGGGGCTGACCGGCACCTTGCCGGCCAGCGCCGGGTCAATTACCCGCGTCTTCGAAATGGTAGCCGCCAGGGTCAGGCCGGCCTCTTCTTTTTTCTGCAATAAGTATACGTAAAGCGCCCGCTTTAGCTCCTGCTGCCGGTTTATTTCCAGCAGCCCCCGCTCCACCGTGGGTACCTGTTGCAGCCGCGAGCCAAATTCCCCGGATTTTTCTTTTAGGCTTCTGCGGGAAATAAGCAGGCTGTTTTTAGTGCTTCGAATATTTTGCAGAATATCGGAGCGCAAGTCGCTGCGCAAATCTAACATGTTCTTTACGAGCGGGTTGCTTTCATTAGCAGTGCGCAGCATCCGATTGATATTCAGCTGCAGCTCATTAAAGCGGGCTATTAATTCGGCCAGGTTAGCATCCTGCCCAATTAAGGCATTCGGAATCAGGCGCCCATTAATGCTATCAGTAGAAACGTACCGCTTAATTGAGGCCAATACTTCCAGCTGCACGTCGTATTCCGCAATTTGCTTGCTGTAAGTGCTCGATTCGGCCAGCGACTGATTGACCTGCGAGCCCACGTCGGAAACCGCGTACTTATGCTTGAAATTCTCCACCCCTTTTTCAACGCTCGATAGCTCCCCTTCCAAGGTGGTTAGGCGTTTGGTAATAAATTCCAGGGTATTGGCCGCGGTAGAGCCGTTATCTTCCACATTTTCCTGGTTATACACGTCAATCAGCTTGTTCAAAATTGCTTCGCCATTTTCCGGCACCGAGTCCAACAGCGTCAGCGACAGCACACTTGCCTGCTTATTCACCGGCGCTACGGTCAGGTTGCGCACATAATTGCTGGCCGTTTCCCGCACGTCCAGCAGCGTCACCAAAATTGGCTCCTTTATGGCACCAGCTGCCGCCCGCCCGGCGGGCAGCACCTTGAAGCGCGCGTAGGGCAGCACCACGGGCTGGCCAAACGCATAAGCCTGCCGCTGCCCGCCATTTTCTAAGGTAAAACCCGAATTACCAGTTAGATACAGCTTAAATTGCTGGCCGCCCGCCATCGAGTCGAGGGCACTAAAAACAAGGGTAAACGGCAGGGCCGACTGCGCCAGCTCACGGTCCCGAAATCTGGCCTGCACCTTATAGCTAGCCACCATCGACAGCTCGCGCAGGGTCCTTTGCATCAGGCTAACCGATTTTAAGGCCGCCACATCGTTGTCAATATTATCCGAATAGTTTAGGGACGACACATCCACAAAATTCGAATTTTTGGCCATTTCCGGCGCATTTTTCCGGTCCTTAATCAGCACTTGGCTAGTGATGCTGTATTCAGGCGTGGCGCGCAGCAAATACATCCCGGCCACCCCCAGCGCCAGCACCAAACCCAGCACAAACACGTACCAATAACGCAGGTATTTACTAGCGATGTGCCAGTAGTTAGCACGCTCAAAATCAGAAGCTTGAGCGAAATTCGATTCAACAGGCTCAGACTTATTCATGGCACTGTGCTTAAAATATATTCTTGAAATTCAGGATGATTGCCACGAGCACCGAGGTAGCCACCGTGACGATGGTGACGGTGCGCGTGTTGACGCTGGCCTGGATTTCTTTTTGCTTATCCGGCTGCACGTACAGCACATCATTCTGCTGCAAATAGAAATAAGGCGACATCAGCACTTCTTTCTGATTTAAATTGAGCCGGGTAGTACTGCGCACGCCATCTTTTTCGCGAATGAGCAATACATTTTCCCGCTTGCCGTAAGGGGTCAAATCGCCGGCCAGGCCGAGGGCTTCCAAAATATTAATCTGCTCGGCCTGCACCGTAAAAGTGGCGGGTTTACTTACCTCACCAATCACGGTAATTTTAAAATTCAGCAGCCGAATATCAATAATGGGGTCTTTCACATAGGTTTGAACCTGCGCCTTTAGCTTATCGGCGGCTTGCGATTTTGTTAAGCCCGCCAGCTTTATTTTACCGATGACCGGATAATCGATAGTACCCTCTGCGTCAACCAGATAATCCTGCCTGAGCACCCCGGCAGTACCAACGCCAGCCTTGTCTTTGGTATCGCTTTGGCTGCGCAGACTGCGATTAAATAGCGCGTTCGATTCCGGGTTCATGCTTTGCAGGTCGATACTCAGCAGGTCGCCAACACCTATTCGCAATTCGTGCGTGTTCTCAATCTTTACCTTGTAGTTATCATTGCCCGCCAAGTCGCTGAAATAGACCAGGTTTCTGGTGCTGCCGCAGCCAGCAGCCAGCCACAGCAGAAGCAGAAGTGCCAGTTTACCCTTGCTGAACCTAATGCTCGTTTCTTTCATTCTTATTTAATTAAGCTGCTGTTGCTATCGCTGATTTAACTATTTTCATCAGCAAACTGGTGGCTATTTGGTAGCACGAACCTGGTCTTATGTTTATTTATTGGAGCACAAGATTCAGCGAGCAATAGCATTCGCTGGTAACACGGTATATCGCATTAGTAGCCCTACATTTGCTTTATTCGCTTTTACAAGCCGTTGCCGCCCCGCTCATGGAACCAGAAAAGGATTTTTTAGAGAATGCCGCCACAATGGTGACATTTGCGCAAAAGGAAATCAAGCAATTTCTGACCTGGACTAAAGGGAGCCCGGCTTATAAAAGCCCCGCGGAAGAAGTAGCGGCAGAATTGGCGGGGGTACTCATTCGTATCAAAAAATTGCGACAGCAATACGAAAACCAGTCTTAGGGCAGCGTTAAAAGGCATTTTCATTACCTTTTGCCATTTGAAATACGGTAAGAAAAATAATTTTTAAGTCGAGTAATAGCGTCCAGTTCTTAATATACTCGATATCGGCTTTCACCCGATTTTCCATTGCCGAGTGCTCCCGCGTTTCCCCCCGATAGCCTTTTACCTGCGCCAGCCCGGTTATGCCGGGTAGCACCAAGTGCCGGGTCATGTACTGGCTTATTACCTGCGCATAGTCTTCTGTGTGCTTCAGCATGTGGGGGCGGGGCCCCACCACCGACATTTCACCCCGCAGCACGTTTAGAAACTGGGGCAGTTCGTCGATATTCGTTTTGCGCATAAAGGCCCCCAGTCGCGTAATGCGCGCGTCACCTTTAGTGGCTTGTGTGCGGTCGCTGTCTGTGTTGAGCCGCATGCTTCTGAATTTGAGGCAGTAGAAAGGCAGCTTGTTCTTTCCGGTTCTGAGCTGCTTAAAGAAAACGGGCCCCTTCGAATCCAGCTTTATCAGCAATGCGACCAGCGGAATGACCCAGCTGAGCAGCACAATGGTTATGAACAGGGCGAAACAGATGTCGAAAATCCGCTTCCTGGTGAATGCGCCAAGCACAATAGCCTCGCCCTGCTCTTCGACTTGCTGCATCGAAAAATCATTTGACATTGCCGTTGCATTTAGGTGATGTGCGTAGAGAATACCGGGTGAAACACTGGGTGTAGTGCCCACATGTATGGGCGTACGTCTTTCGCTGCCTGATTTTGCGGCAGCAGTACGCAATACATTTCGTAAGCGGCTATACTAGCCTCACAGCTTTTCCGAAGCCATCTTAGCAGATAGCTTTAGCGCAGCTGTACCTCGTACGGTGTGGGTGGGAAAGTGCCTGTACCTTGCCTTGCGGCAATAATTGAGTACAGGAAAGAGGTAGCTCTGGACTACGCGCTTAGACGATGGAGAAACCAAAAAGGAATCTGGACTTCAAAGCGGCTATCAGGTAGTGGGAGTACCTAGATACTGCTAACAAGACGCTAACAGGGTAAGCATAGTATTGGAGTAGCAAGAGGAATTAGCCAGCACCTACTTGGTGCGGATAACTGCGCTACTAATTGGGTGGGAAAGAAGTGTGTGGCAGCTACTGGTTCAAACGTGTTGGCAACAAGCTAGTTACCACAGAACGGTTTGGCACTGCAACAATCTGCCGGGTGCGCGTTGCGCACGCTGTTTCTTTTGCGTAGGCAGCTGAACCAGTTTGCACCTCACCAAATGCAGGCGTAAGTGCTTGCGGTAGTTTTACCAGCTGGCTACGCAGTGTTAGGAACTGAATGCACATCTTCTAATAGCTTTTGGCTGCTCAACCGTAAAAGCAGGTTAAGTAGGTGACTGCTAATCTTCTCACTTTGAGAAGTAAAGGTGCCGGAAAAAGGAATCCGGTAATGGCAAGCTGAGCAATACCGGGGTAATGCTCATTGGCAAAGATAGAATCAAAAAGTAAAACTCAAAATAAAATGCACATAATCCTAAAAAAAATTCATAGTGTGGTAACACACGCCAGCTAATTAGCCACGCGCCTTGACCAGCTGCGCTACGTAAGTAGCTGGTAATTAGCGCTAAATGCGCCCTGGGCTAACTGCTGTTCGGAGGCTTCGGGTAGGCGCCCCCGGTAGCGAAGGCGGGCAGGGCTTAGCTTTCTTAGTGAACCTAATGTGCGGGCTCTCGCCAAAGGCAGCCCGCATCATGCAGGGCACGGGTACGTAGGCCGCCGCCTCAAACGGGCGCAAAACCGGGGATATAAAACAAAAAACCGCCTCTACGCTAGCGTAGAGGCGGTTTAGGGTGGGCCCACTTGGAATCGAACCAAGGACCTGCTGATTATGAGTCAGCTGCTCTAACCGATTGAGCTATAGGCCCGGTGCTGGCTGCCGCGGCGGCCAACGCCCCAAAGTTACGCGCAGACGGCGAATGTGGTGTGGATTTTTGGGCGGCGGGGCATCTTTCCAGCCCGACCTTTGCGGGCTAACGGCTGGCTACTATTACTGGCTGCGCTATTTTGATGCTTCCCAACCTGCTTTTTGATTTTGGCGGCGTGCTCATCGACCTTGACTACGACCGCACCCCCGCCGCCTTTCGCCGCCTGAGCCGCACCGGCCGCACCGTCGAATACGCCCAGGCCGGCCAGGCCGAGCTGTTTGACCAGCTGGAAACCGGCCAGATTTCGCCGGCCGAATTTCGCGCCGGCCTGCGCCGGCGCTACGACCTCGACGGCACCGATGCCGAAATCGACGAAGCCTGGCACGCGCTGCTGCTCGAGGTGCCCGCCGAGCGCCTGGCCTTGGTGGCTGAGCTGCGCCGCCGCGGGCACGCCACGGCCCTGCTCTCCAATACCAACGAGCTGCACATTGCCGAAATAAACCGGCGGCTGGCCGCGCAGTACGGGTTTAAGCACGGTATTGCCGATTGCCTCGACCGCGTGTTCTACTCGCAGGAGGTGGGGCTGCGCAAGCCGGGTGAGGAGATATTTCGGCACGCGCTGCGCGAAATGAACTGGCAGGCGGCGGAGACGTTATTCATTGAAGACAGCCCGCAGCACATTGCTACGGCCCGCCGCCTGGGGCTGCGGGTGCTGCACCTGGCCCCACCGCTCACCCTCACCACTGCCCTGCCCGAGGCCCTGCGCCTGTTTCCGCAAGAATACCCTGGCTAACACTCCTGACCCCCTGGATACCTCTCCCCTACCTCCCCGGCCCGAGCCACCCCACGAGCCGCTGCTCAGCTGGCCCGCCGATGCGGTAGCCGAGCCCGCTGCCGCCCGCCGGGCCTGGGCACAGCGCCTGTTTCGGCGCCACGAGCGGCCGCCTATGCGGCCGGGCTGGCGCTACGCCCTGCACATCGGGCTGTTTTTGCTTACCCTGGCCACCACCCTGCTGGCGGGCGTGCAGCTGGTGCGCAGTGGCCCCATTGGCACCAGCGACGGCGACCTGCTGCCGCTCGACGTGTTTGGCCTGCCGGCCGCCGCGCGCTGGGCGCAGCTGGGCTGGGGGCTGCTTTATGCGGGGCCGTTTTTGGGGGTGCTCGCGGTGCACGAGTTTGGGCACTACTTCGTGGCGCGGTATAATAAGGTGCGCACGTCGTTGCCCTACTTTTTGCCCATGCCGCTGGGGCTGGGCACGTTCGGGGCCGTTATTCGGATACGGGACCGGATATTCTCGCGGCGCGAGTTTTTTGATATTGGCCTGGCCGGGCCGCTGGCGGGGCTGCTAATGGCGGTGCCGCTGCTCAGCTACGCCTTCGCTACCCTGCCCGACCAGGCCGAATACCTGCTCGTAACTACGCGCAGCTTAGCCAGTTACCAGCCGCCGGGCTTCACGCTGGCCCAGCCGCTGCTGTATCGCTGGCTGGAGGCCGTCTTTGCCGACCCGCACCGGCTGCCGCCGCCCAACCTGCTGCTGCGCTACCCACTGCTGGTGGCCGGCGAGCTGAGCTTGTTTTTCACGGCCCTCAACCTGCTGCCCATCGGCCAGCTCGACGGTGGGCACATCCTGTACGGGCTGCTGGGGCCGCGCCGGGCGGGGCGGCTGTCGGCAGTGCTATTCGTGGCGTTCATATTTTACGCCGGACTGGGGCTGTTTTCGCTGCGCAGCGGCTGGCAGGCCTGGGCCTACGGCGGGGCGGCCTACGCGCTGTACCTGGGGCTGGTGTTTTGGCGGCTGCTGCCGCGCGCCTCGTGGGGCCTGGCGGTGGGCGCGGTGGTGTGGGCCGCCCAACTTGCGGTGGCCACCTACTGGCCGGGCACCCTGGGCCAGCCGGGCTGGCTGGTGTTTGGGCTGCTGCTGGGGCGGCTCTCGGGCGTGTACCACCCGGCCGCGCCCGACGACCGCGCCCTCAGCCCCGGCCGGCAGGTGCTGGGCTGGGTGATGGTGGGGCTGTTTATTTTGTGCTTTTCGTCGTCGCCGTTTGAGGTGCTGCGGTAAGAAATTACGTTTGAGTATTGTTAGGCAGGTTATGCAGTTTAAACAAAGCCAGGTTACCCGCTCCACCGAGTTCGAGCTGCGCGAGCACGGCCTTTTTGTGAGCCAACGCGACGGCCGGGGCCAGCTCGATATGGCCGTCGAAATTCCTTATGAAGAAGTATTGCCCCTGCGCCTGGAATACCGCAGCAACCTGCCCGGCCCCCACTTGCGCTGGCTGGCCGTGGGCACGCTGTGGCTCATGGGCAATGCTGCCCGCCTGCAGTACGGCGGCCACCAGCCGCTGCCCGAGGACTTTTGGTTTTACGTGCTGAGCGGGGCTGCCGGCCTGGGCCTGGCGGTGCTTTATGCCTGGCAAAACTGGTGGTACCAGGCCGTGGTGCACACCGCGCCGCTGCGCGTGGTGCTCGCCGACCACCCCCGCGACCGCCGCCAGCTGCGCGCCTTTGTGCAGCACCTCGAAAGCCACACCAAAGCCTACCTGCGCCGTGAGTATGCGCTCATCAACCCGCTGGGCCTTATTGAGCCGCAACTGCGCCGCCTGGGCTGGCTGCACGAGCTCGACGTGCTCAGCACCCCCGAGGCCCAGGCGCTGGCCACCCGCCTCACCGGCCGCCTGCCCGGCCGCGGCTTCAAAAGCATGGGCCAGAAGCTAGAGGCGCTCTATGTGAATTAGGAATTAGGAATTGGGAATGAGAAATTTTGAATTCCCTCGGAAGCAATTCTTCATTCTAAAGTATCCATTATCAACTCACACAACCAAGCCCGACTATAAAATAAACTAGTTGACTGAGCAGTACGTAGTAGTAGCCCACTTTTTCCGCTACACACTATGGCTATTACCCTCCATAAAGCCGCCGTTACGTATGCCAAAAAGCTTATCAAGGACGGCAAAATCAAAAACGACCAGGGCCATTGGGGCCAGCACAACCCCGATGCTGCCGCGGAAAATGCCTTTCTTAAGCAGCACGAAATCGACGAGTATGCCCACTGGCACCTTGGCGAGGACAAAAGCCAGGGCGAAGACGCCAAGGGCCGCTACAAGTTTCCCTACGGCGACTTCAAAACCGTGCACCGCGACGGCCTGATTGCCGCCAAGGAGCGCGCCGCCCAGCAAGGCTACCGCGATATTGAGCAGGCCGCCGACGACCTGCTGCAAGCCCTGGAAAAACAAGCCGCCTAACTAATTGGCGCTCAACTCGCAAAAAAGCCCTGCTACTGCCTGGTAGTGGGGCTTTTTGCGGGACGCCAGCAACCTGTGCGGAAGCGGCCGGCCCTACTTTTGCCAGCTTACTACTCCACCTGTTTCATGCCCTGCTACGCCCTACTACTTTCTGGCCTGGAAATTATTCACGAAGGGAAAATCCAGTACATCCGCCTCGCCTTGTACGTGGTAGTCACGCTCCTCATTGGCGTGGGCCTATGGCTGGTGGGCTTCGATTTGCTCGCAAGCGACCGCAAGGCGTACCGGCTGGGTGGGGGCTTCGTGCTGCTGCTGGCTGCTGGGTTTAGCCTGGCAGTGCTTGGACTGTGCTATTGGCAATACACGTTTTTCTCAAGCTTAATGGAATAAGCTTCAAACACAATTTATTAATAGTCAATAAGATACAAAAACACCCTGTCGGAAAGCCAACAGGGTGTTTTTGTGTAACAAGGCTATTTCCAGCAAAGCGTACTTATTGGCCGGGCTGGCTTTCGGGGCCGAAGGCGTTGCCGGCCGCTGCGCGGCCGATGCCGCCGTCGGGGCCTTTTTCGCCTTCGTCCAGGTCACCGGTTTCGGCCGAGGCGCGGGCATCGTTGTAGGCCTGGCCCAGGCTGGGGATGTCGGCGCGCAGGTTGTCGATGCGCGTGTCGAGGCGGCGCAGCACCTTGTGCAGGCCCTTCACTACCTGGCGGGCAGTGCTGTTGAGGGCGCTGCCCTGCTCCACGTTGCTGTTGTTGAGGCCGGCCAGGGGCTCGTAGGCGGCAATGGCATCGGTGAGGGTCTGGATATGCCCGGCCGTTATGCCTTCGTTGGCGAGCAGGGCGCTGGCCCCATCGGCGGCGGCGGCTATGGCATTGAGTGCGCCCAGCAACTCGTCGCCGTGCAGGGGGTTGAGCACGTCGGGGGTGTAGCTAGCCACCTCGGCCAGGGCGGGGTTGTGCAGGTTTAGCTGCAGCACGCGCAGGCCGCGCACCAGGCGGCCGGCCGCGGCTTCGGCGGCCTGCTCGGCGCGGTCGCGGGCGTCGGCGGGCTCTTTGCCGCCCTTGTCGCCCTGGCGGTTGGCTACCTCGTCGTAGGCTTGCAAAAAGTGATTTAGCTGCTCAAAATCGGCTACCATCGCGGGGCTGCGCGCCTCCCACTGAGGGCGCTGGTCGGTGAGCGTGCGGTATACCTGGCGGGCCATTTTGGCGTATTCCTGTTCGTGGTCAGTCATGGAGGTGGAAAAGAAAAGTGGTACCCGTGCATACGGGTACCACTGCGTTTTGGCTGCATTAAAGTGCTATGCAATGGGTAATACCAGAATGTCATGCTGACGAAGGAAGCATCTCGCGGGCAACACTAACCTCAACCGTTCAACGAGGCGAGCGAGATGCTTCCTTCGTCAGCATGACGTTCTGGTATTACCCAATTCTCCTTTACCCCAGCGCCGTTACGCCGGGTAGTTCCTTGCCTTCCATGAACTCCAGCAGCGCGCCGCCGCCGGTGCTGATGTAGCTCACGCGGTCGCCGTAGCCCATTTGCTGCACGGCCGCCGCCGAGTCGCCGCCGCCGATGAGCGAGTACGCGCCGGCCTCGGTGGCCCCGGCAATGGCGCGGGCCACGTACTCGGTGCCCAGCGAGAAGTTGCTCATCTCAAACACGCCCATCGGGCCGTTCCAGAGGATGGTTTTGGAGTCGCGGATGACGCCGGCAAACTCCTCGCGGGCCACGGGGCCAAGGTCGAGGCCCATCCAGCCCAGCGGAATGCCGTGGTTGGGGGCCACGTCCACGTTGGCGTCGTTGGCAAACCGGTCGGCGATGAGGCTGTCGGCGGGCAGCAGCAGGTTCACGCCTTTGGCTTTGGCCTTGGCAAGGAGGCTTTTGGCCAGCTCTACCTTGTCGGCTTCGAGCAGCGAGCTGCCCACGTGCCCGCCCTCAGCCACGGCGAAGGTGTAGGCCATGCCCCCGCCAATGAGCAGGTTATCCACCTTATCCAGCAACTGCTCGATAATCAATATCTTATCCGAAATCTTGGCCCCGCCCATGATGGCCGTGAAGGGCCGCAGGGGGTTGTCGAGCACCTTCTGGGCATTGTCCAGCTCGCCTTGCAGCAGCAGGCCGCCCACGCGGTCCTGGGGCGCAAAGTAGTGCGCCATCACGGCCGTGGAGGCGTGGCGGCGGTGCGCCGCGCCAAAGGCATCGTTCACGTACACGTCGCCGAGTTGCGCCAGGTGCTTGGCAAAGTCTTCATTACCAGCCTCTTCCTCGGGGTGAAAGCGCACGTTGTCGAGCAGCAGCACCTGGCCCGGCTGCAAGGCCTGGGCCTTACTCAGCGCCTCGTGGGTGAGCACGTCGCCGCCCCACTGCACGTCGCGGCCGTACTCCTGCTGCAAGCGCAGGCGCAGGCTTTCGAGCGAGTATTTCTTCTCATAGCCCCCCTTGGGCCGGCCCAGGTGCGAGAGCAGCACCACGGAGCCGCCATCGCTGAGAATCTTCTGGATGGTGGGCGTGGCCGCCCGAATGCGGGTGTCGTCGGTGATGCGCAAGTCCTTGTCGAGCGGCACGTTAAAGTCGACGCGCACCACGGCACGGCGGCCGGCGAAGTTGTAGTTGGCGAGGGTGTTCATAAGAGGAGTAGGGTAAGCTTTAGTTGGCACCGCAGGGCCGTAAGTAGGCCCGGCAAGGTACTAACGGCGGCGGCGGCGGCCGGTTTTTGACGCAAGCAAGTGCGGTAAGCTTTAGCTGGCCGTAAGGCCGACGGCCGACCCAGCCCAGCCTATTATCCGGGCCTACTTCACGGCAAGCTAAAGCTTACCGCACAAGCTACCTTTGTGCCCAGTTATGATGAGAATCGGCATTTTCTTTGGGGGCACCTCGCGCGAGCGGGAGATTTCGTTTGCGGGCGGGCGCACCGTTTTTGACAACCTGGACAAGGGCTTATTTCAGCCCGTACCCATTTTTGTGGACAGCCAGGGGCACTTCATCCTGCTCGACTGGCAATACCTTTACAAGGGCACCATCCGCGATTTTTACCCGCCCGTGGCCGCGCTGCCCGCCACCCGCCACCCCTGGCAGGTATATATCGAGAGCCTGGGCGAGCTGAGCGAACCAGCACTTACTGAGCTTATCAGCCACGTCGGCCGCCAAGTGGAAGTCAGCGAACTGCCTAAGCTCATGGATTTCGCGTTCCTGGCCCTGCACGGGCCAAGCGGCGAAGACGGGGCCATTCAGGGCCTGCTGGAGTGGGTAGGGATTCCGTATTCGGGCTCCGGCATTTTGCCCTCGGCGCTGGGTATTGACAAAATCGCGCAGAAACGCCTGATGCAGGCCGTGGGGCTGGCTACACCGAAGTTTCGGGTGATTGGTACTACTGGCACCGGGCAAGATGACTTAGCTAATCTGGTGCAAGAGCTTGGCTTACCGTTGGTGATAAAAGCGCCCCGCCAGGGTAGCAGCATTGGCGTGAGCATTGTGCGAGAGGAAGACCACGCTCAAACAGTGCTCGCCCTAGACCGAGCACTGTTTGAGCGTGGTCTTCTTCGCAGCGAATGGCAAGCAATGAGTGAAGCCGGCCAACTGGCGTGGGTACGCCAACTAGCTGATATTCGAGAGGGCATCGGCTTGCCAGTAAAGGCAGAATTCTTTGTCAATTTCACAGTTAAAGAAATTGCCGAGGAAGTATTTGCTCATCCCGAAACACTCTTCGACTTTATCAACCAACATCTTGGTAAGACGGCTCCACAAGGGTTTAAAGGAGATGATTTATTAATCCTTACCAGCCTCACCGGCGAAACGCAAGTCCTAATCGAGCAATTCGTAGCCGGCCGCGAATTTTCCTGCATCGTAATCGAAGACGAAAACGGCCAGCCCCTGGCCCTCCCTCCTACCGAGATTGTCAAAGGCACCGAGGTATTCGACTACCGCGCCAAGTACCTGCCTGGTCTGGCCCGTAAAGTCACGCCCATTGACCTGCCGGAAGCTGATATTGAGCGCATTCGTCAGCAGTGCCAGACTATGTTCAGCACCTTCGGCTTTGAGGTGTACGCGCGTTTGGATGGCTTTATTCAGGCCGATGGCACCATCTTCCTGAATGACCCGAATACCACGAGCGGCATGCTGCCGGCGTCGTTTTTCTTCCACCAAGCGGCCGAGATTGGGCTGAACCCCAGCCAGTTCCTCACCTACCTCATCCGTACTTCGCTGGCCGCCCGCCGGCGCGGCGGCCTGAAGCCGGTGCAGCTGGCGAAGCAGCTGGAAGAGTTGGATGCCGACATTCAGTCGCGCCAGCAGCTGACCGACGAGCGCATTCGGGTGGCCGTTATCATGGGCGGCTATTCCTCCGAGCGGCACATTTCGGTGGAGAGCGGGCGTAACATTTACGAGAAGCTTTCGTCGAGCACCAAGTACCGGCCGGTGCCGGTGTTCCTGGCCGGCAGCAGCGCGGAGTTCCGCCTCTACGAGCTACCCATCAACGTGATGCTCAAGGACAACGCCGACGATATTCGGGAGAAGATTGAGCACGCCGAGGCGGGTGAGCCGGCCCACCCCATATTGGCCAAAATCCGCCAGGAAGCAGCCGGCATCACCAGCACCTACGCCGGGCAGGCTATTGCCGCGCCGCGCCGTATCTCATTCGATGAGCTGGCCCAGCGGGTCGATGAGGTCTTCATCGCCTTGCACGGCCGCCCCGGCGAAGACGGGGCCTTGCAGCGGGAGCTGGAAAAATACGGCCTGCCCTACAACGGCTCGGGCGCGGCCAGCAGCGCCGTGACCATCAATAAGTTTGAAACCAACCGCCGCCTGCGCGAAGCCGGCCTGCGCGTGGCCGACCACCGCCTGGCCCAGCGCCTGGAGTGGGCCGCCGACCCGGAGGCGTTCTACCGCGGCCTCGAAAGCCAGTTTGGCTACCCCTTCATCGCCAAGCCCGCCGACGACGGCTGCTCCTCGGCGGTGAAAAAGATTAAGAACCGCGCCGAGCTAGGCGCCTTCAGCGAGCAGATTTTTCGCCAGCAGGAAGATTTGCTCACCGGCCCGGCCGAAGTGCTGCACCTGGGCTTTAAGGAGGAGTTTCCGCAGAAGGACGCCTTTTTGGTGGAAACGCTCATCGGCCCCGACGGCGCGGCCACCTTCCTGGAGGTAACCGGCGGACTATTAACCTCTTATGATGCCAGCGGCCAGCTGCAAATTGAGGTATTCGAGGCCAGCGAGGCCCTGGCCACGGGCGAGGTGCTGAGTTTGGAGGAGAAGTTTCTGGCTGGCGAAGGCCAGAATATCACGCCCGCCCGCTACGCCGCCGACCCCGCCGAGCGCCAGCGCATCAGCCAGGAGGTGAAGCGGGTGCTGCGCCAGGTGGCCGAGATTTTGCACATCGAGGGCTACGCCCGCATCGACGCCTTTGTGCGGGTGCGCACCGGCGGGGCCATCGAAGTGCTTATTATTGAGGTCAATTCCTTGCCCGGCATGACGCCCGCTACGTGCATTTTTCACCAAACGGCGTTGGCTGGCTACACGCCTTATCAGTTTATCGACCGGATTCTGGATTTTGGCAAGCAGCGGCAGGCGCGCGTGCGGTAAGCTTTAGCTTGCCGTTTTGTCATTCGGTTTTCCTACGGCAAGCTAAAGCTTACCGCACATTCGTTTACCCCGCACATGTCTTTCTTAAAATCTGATACCTGGTTCGACGTTTTTTTGCACCTGGCGCTTATTGCAGGGCTGGGGGCGGCGCTGGTGCTGGGCTTTTTCTACGTGTACCTGCCCATTACCACGCACCACGGCGAAACCATTGTGGTGCCCAAAGTGACGGGCATGAACCTAGCCGACCTGACCAACTACCTCGACGAGCGCAAGCTGGCTTACTTCGTGGATGATAGCAGCTACGCGCCGGGCACCCGGCCCCTGACCGTGCTCACCCAGGAGCCCGCCCCCGGCGAGAAGGTGAAGCAGGACCGCAAAATCTACATCTCGGTAGCCATGCGCCGCCCGCCGGTCATCAAAATGCCCAAGCTGACGGATGGCTCGGTGAAAAACGCCCAGCTTATCCTGGCCAGCTACGACCTGGTTATCGGCCAGATAAAGCTGGTGCCCAACGTGGCTAAAGACGCCGTGCTCAAGCAGTTGGTGGGCGACAAGGAAATAACGCCCGGCGCGCCCATCGCCAAGGGCACCAAGGTAGACCTGGAAGTGGGCGACGGCCTCGGCAACACCGAGTTTGAGCTGCCCAACCTGGTGAACATGCCCGAGGATGAGGCCCGCACCCTGCTCGCCGGCCAGCACCTGGACGTAGGTGAGGTTTTCAAACAAGCCGCCGAAGCAGGCCAAACGCCCGGCACCGTGGTGCGCCAGCGGCCGGCCGCCGCGCCGGGCGCCACCATCCGCATGGGCCAGCTCGTCGATTTGTGGGTGGCGGAGTGATTTAATCAATTATCAGTTAGCAATTATCAGTTATCAGTCGTCCAGTGCTGCGCGATGGCAACTGTTTTTGGGCTGATTTTCGTTGGTAATCGGTTGAAGAGAAATATGATAACTGATAATTGATACCTGATGACTGATACTTGTAAATGGTTGGGGCTGCCGGCCGCGTTGCTAAGCCTGGTGGCCCAGGCCCAGACTGCACCCCTCGTGCTGACGCCCCAGCCGCTAGCCACCGACCCCAGCCGGGCCCAAACGGCCGTTACTATTACCACGGCGGCGCAGCGCACAGCGGCGCTCACGCTGCCTTTTTTTGAGGATTTTACGCTGCCCCGCGATGGGCAGCCCAGCCCCTTGCGCTGGCAACCAGCCACCACCAGCTACCCCGATGGCAGCGGCCTCACGCAGCACTACGGCGGCGGCGGGGCCTACGTGAGCAACCGGCTGGCTAGTGAGCCCCTCACCAGGGGCACCGCCACGCTCGACGGCCTGCGGGCCAACGGCCTGCCCTACAGCCCCGGCTCGGCCTCGTTTTACAGCGCCACCGACACGCTCACTTCGCAGCCCATCGACCTGAGCGCCTTTGCGCCGGCCAACCGGCTGTACCTCAGCTACGCCTGGCAGGCGGGCACCCTGGCGGGCTCGCCGGTGGCCAATGGCAGCACCACCCCGGTGTTTCTGACGCTGGAGTTTTTGGACAGCGCGGGGCGCTGGAACCGCATCTGGACCTACAACGCGGAAAGTAAAACCACCCGGTTTCGGCAGCAGATTTTCCCGCTCAACCAGGCCAGCTACTTCCACAGCGGCTTCCGGTTTCGGTTTCGGGCCTCGGGCAACCAGGCGTCGAGCCGCGACGCGTTCGGACTGGATTATATCTACCTGAACAACAACCGGGCGGCTAATGATACTGTCTTTCAAGACATTGCTACCAGCCGCGGGCTAAGCAGCCCGCTCCAGCGCTTCACGGCCATGCCGGCCTGGCAATACGCGGCCAGCAGCCCCAGCCCCCTCAACCAGGCCCTGACCACGACCGCCAACAACCTGCTGCCCAGCGGCAACCCCACGCCCATCAGTTGGCTGGGCACGGTGCGCGAGCTGACCAACGGGGGCTTTGGCCCCGCCACCTGGGTCACCGGCAACCAGCCGCTGCTGGCCGGGGCGCGGCAGGTAGGCATCACGGGCGATGCGCGCACGGCCCCGCTGCCCGCGGCCGGCACCCCCCGCCGCTACCGCTACACGCTGGCCCTGCAAACCAACGAAATCAACCCGCTCACGCTGCCCAACGACACCACCTACCGCGACCTGGAACTCGCTGATTATTACGCCTTTGACGATGGCACAGCCGAAGCCTTTCTGACGCTGCCGGCCCTGAGCTCGGGGCCAGTCACGTACTACGCCTACCCCATCACGGCGGCTAAGGCCGACCAGGTGCGGGCCATTCGGCTGGCGCCCGTCTTCAATAATATTCCCACGGCCCAGGGCGGCGAGAACTTCCAGAGCCGCTCGGTGACGGTGGCCGTGTGGGCCGATAACAACGGCCAGCCCGCCGACGCGCCGCTGGCCACCGCCACGGCGATACTCAATCAGGACCTCATCGGCAATGTATTTTACGACGTTAAGTTTGATACGCCGGTACCGGTGCCCGCGTCGGGGCTCTTTTATATTGGCTACGGGCAAACGTCGGGCGGGCAGTTTTTGCCCTACGGCTTCGACTTAAACAACGTCTCTACGGCGCCCACCTTGTTTTATAACAAGCAGGGTCAGTGGTCGAAACCTACCCTTTCGACGCCCGGCACCGTTATGATGCGGGCCGTGATGAACAATGGCATTTTGGCCACCCAGGCCCAGCGGGCCACCAACGCGCAGTTTGGCCTCTACCCCAACCCCGCCCCTACCGGCACCACGGTGGCCGTGAGTGGCCCGGCCTTTCGGCGCGCCGCCGTGCTCGACGTGCTGGGCCGCCCCGTGTGGCAGCAGCCCGCGGCCGAGGCCGGCCAACCCACGCTGCGCTTGCCCAGGCTGGCCGGCGGCGTGTACTTAGTGCAGCTAACTTTGCCCGATGGCAGCGTGGCCACCCGCCGCCTGGTAGTAGAGTAAAATCCTATGGATAAGGTGTTTAAAACAACTGATTTTGCCGCCGCAGCCCATAGGCAACGCCTGGCCTGGTGGAGCCAAAGCCCCCTGGCGCGGCTGGAAGCCGCCCGGCGGTTGATTGCGCTTGGCCGCCAGCTCTACGCCGCCAATCCTGCCAACCCACCCTTGCAGCATGGAACCCGAGCAGCTTCAGCTTTTGCGCCTGTTTCTCGAAGCCGGCGTTGACTACGTGGTCATTGGTGGCTACGCCGTTATTGCCCACGGGTATCCCCGCTACACGGGCGACCTGGATATTCTGATTCGGCCCACCGCCGAGAATGGGCAGCGGGCCGTGGCCGCCCTCGAGCAGTTTGGCCGGCCACCGGGCGAGTTTGAAGTGGCCGATTTTGTATTAGTGCCTCACGTGCTGTCCTTTAGCCAAGTAAGTGATTTTGACTTGCTTACGGCTACTCCCGGCGTTGAATTCGACGAGTGCTACGCGCCACGCCTCGTGCTGAACGTGGATGGCGTGCCAGTTAACTTCATCAATCTTGCTGCCCTGCGCAAAACCAAGCAGGCCACCGGCCGCCCCAAGGACTTGCTTGACTTAGAAAACCTTCCTATCCCCAGCTAAACCGCTTATGCCCGACATCACCGCCCCCGCCCTCAAAGAACGCCAGCAAGCCGGCCAAACCCCCACCATCATCGACGTGCGCGAGCCCTGGGAATTCGAGGAAAGCCGCATCAGCGGCAGCCAGAACATTCCGCTCGGTACCCTCCCCACTGCCCTCGACGACTTAGAAGACCTTAAGGACCAGGAAGTTATCGTGCACTGTAAAAGCGGCGCCCGCTCCGCAGCCGCCAAGGCTTTCCTCACCCAGCAAGGCTTCACCAACGTGCGCAACCTGGAAGGCGGCATCCTGGCTTACCAGGCTAATTAATTTAGAATGAAGAATTTGGAATGAGGAATGAGAAATTATCAGTTGAGTAATTCTTCATTCCTCATTCCAAATTCTAAATTCTTCATTCTAACGTCAGCCGGCCGTCGGCGGCGTAGGCTAGCTTGCCTAGCTCTACCAGCCCGCGCAGGGCGGTGGTAACGGCCGCGGCCTCAGTGGCGGGGTAGCGCGCCACCACCTGGCGCGGGAGCAGTGGGGCAGCGCGCAGCAGCTCCAGGAGTCCGGCTTGCAGCCCGGCGGTGTCGGCGGGCGCCTGCCGGGCTTTTTTGCGGGCCAGGCACACGTCGCACACGCCGCAGGCGGGCGCATCAGGCTCGGCAAAGTAGTCGAGCAACAGTTGCTGGCGGCAGTGGGTGGTGCTGGCGGCGTAGTCGATTACCGCCTTGGTCTGGTGCTCGGTGAGCTGCCGGGCGGCCTTCAGGCGGCGCTCGTCGAGCGGCAGCTGGGCGGCGTCGTAGCGGGGCGTGAGGAAAAGTGCCTGCGGCAGTTCGCGCCGGGGCTGGTAGTGCAGCACGCCGGTACTGTGCAGGTAGCGCAGCTGGCGCGTTACGTCCACGGTGCTCTGGCGCAGGTGGCGGGCCAGCGCGCTTTCGGCAACGGCCTGAAACGCCACGAACAGCTCGCCGCCGTATAGCCGCAGCAGCGCCTTGATGAGCAAGTCGTGCTGGGCATTGGCTACCTGAAACAGGTATAAATCCTGCTGATTGCTAATGAGCTGTACCCGCGCGGGCTGGTTTACCGCCTCGGTGAGCTGCACAAAGCCCTGCTGCTCCAGCAGCTTCAGCGCGTGGTGCGCATCGAGCGCTTTGAGGCGGTAGGTTTCGGCAAACACGCCGAGGTCAAAGTCGAACGCTACCAGCTCGCCGCCGCCCACGGCCGTGCGCGAGTAGTTGGCCAGCGCCTGGTACACGCGGCGCACCACGTCGGGCGGCGGGTGGGCCAGCGTGGCCTGGCGGCGCAGGCCGTCGGCATCAGCGGGGCCGCTGAGCAGCACGGCAAAGGCGTAGAGGCCGTCGCGCCCGGCGCGCCCGGCCTCCTGGTAGTAGGCCTCCAGGGTGGCGGGGGCTTCGAGGTGGGCCACCACGCGCACGTCGGGCTTGTCGATGCCCATACCAAACGCATTGGTAGCCACGA
>CAXTFI010000078.1:0-21112 GCA_964243255.1 uncultured Hymenobacter sp. | reverse complement strand
CGTTCTCCTTCATCAGGTCGATGAGGTTGGTGCCGCCGCCCAGGTAGGCCGCGCCTTGGTGGCCAGCAAAGTCGCTAACGGCTTCGTCAACGGCCGCCGCTTGGGTAAGGGTAAAACTGTTCATAACGAGCGGCTTATTAATTTACGGAGCTGGCTTTGGTGGGCTGCATCGGGATGGTAACCAGGGTGCCATTGTCCACTACCACCTGGCCGTCGTGCAGCACTTCCATCACCGCCGACAGGATGTTGGTGTAGGCGCCGCAGCGGCAGAGGTTGCCGCTCATCAGCTCGCGTACTTCGTCTTCGGTTTTGGCGCGGCCCTCGTTGATGAGGCCCTGGGCCGAGCAAATCTGGCCCGGCGTGCAGTAGCCGCACTGAAAAGCGTCGTGGTCGATAAAGGCCTGCTGCAAGGGCGAGAGGTTGTCCTCGCTGCCAATGCCCTCGATGGTGGTGATTTGCTTGCCCTGGTACACGGTAGCCAGCGCCAGGCACGAATTAATGCGCTTGCCATCAGCCAGTACCGTGCAGGAGCCGCACTGGCCGTGGTCGCAGCCTTTCTTGGTGCCGGTCAGGTCCAGGTACTCGCGCAGGGCGTCGAGCAGGCTGGTCCAGGGCGCAATCTGGAGGGTGTGTTCCTCGCCGTTAACGTGCAGCGTCACGGCCTGGGTGGGCACCACGGCGGGCGGCGTTTTGTCCAGGGGCTCCTGGATAAAGTGTAGGCTCATAGGTTGGGTAGGTAGGAGGCAGGGAGAAATCGGAAAAGCTGACCGCAGCCAGCCTTTTTGAATTGCCTTAAATCCTACGCGTCCAGGTAATTTTTTGATGTTTTTATTGGTTCTAAATAAGATTTTTAGCTCAACATTAATAGCACTAATATTTTGACTAGTAGACGATAATTCCAGGTAACGCAACCATAAGCTGCACGCAAGTTTTCGAAAATAACTGGCTAGCGCGACAGAGGTAAGGCGTTATATACCAGCGAATACAACGTAGGGTTTCACTTTAGCGGGAGCAAGCCGGGGCGCGGCGCAATAGTGCGGGCTCCGCGTTCGCCGCCTACCTTTGCGGCACGCTCCGTTACCGGGGCCCTTATCAAGAAAGGCGGAGGGACAGGCCCGGCGATGCCTTAGCAACCAGCAGCCATGCGAAGGTGCTAATTCCTGTTTCGAAACGAGGCGTTGGCCTACTTTCGAAATACAGATAAGTTATGAGTAGCCAGCGCCGCCCAGCGGCCGCGTAGCTCTTCTGACTGGTCGGAAGGGCTTTTTTGGGCCTTGGCGGCGCGAATTTTCTTTGAGAAGGGGCCGGGTTGGCAGGGCGCATCTTGCTTATTCTCAACCTTTTTCCATGACTCGTACCGACCTTAACATTGGGTTATTTGGCTTTGGCGTGGTGGGCCAGGGCCTGCACGCGGTGCTGGCCCGCACGCCCGGCCTGCGCGCCCGCATCGGCCGCATTGCCATCAAAAACCGCGACAAGGCCCGCTCGCTGCCCGCCGAGCTTTTCACGTTTGATAAAAACGACCTGCTCAACGACCCCGCCCTCACGGTGATAGTGGAGCTGATTGACGATGCCGACGAGGCGTATCTTATTGTGAAAGAAGCGCTTGAGCGCGGCAAAGCCGTAGTAACGGCCAACAAGAAGATGCTGGCCGAGCACCTGCCCGAGCTCATTGCCATTCAGCAGCGCACGGGCACGCCACTGCTCTACGAGTCGGCGGCCTGCGCCAGCCTGCCCGTTATCCGCAACCTGGAAGAATACTACGACACCGACCTGCTGGAGTCGGTGGAGGGCATCGTCAACGGCTCGACCAACTACATTCTCACGGCCATGCACCGCGACGGCCGCCCCTACGCCGAAGCCCTGGCCCAGGCTCAGGAGCTGGGCTTTGCCGAGAGCAACCCGGCCCTCGACGTGGAGGGCCTCGATGCCCGCAACAAGCTGGTGCTGCTGCTGGCCCACGCCTTTGGCCTGGTGGTGGCCCCCACCGAGCTGCTGACGGTGGGCATCACCCGCATTAGCCCGCTGGCTACGGCCTACGCCCGCGAGCAAGGCCTGGTGCTCAAGCTGATAGCCGAGGCGCGGCGGCTGCCGGGCGGCGGGCTGGCGGCGGCGGTGCTGCCCACGCTGGTGCGCCCCGGCCACGAGCTGGCGCAGGTGCACGACGAGTTCAACGGCCTCATCACCCAGAGCGGCTTTGCCGACCGGCAGTTTTTTCTGGGGCGCGGGGCGGGGGCGTTTCCCACGGCCTCGGCGGTGCTCAGCGACCTTTCGGCCCTCACCTACGGCTACCGCTACGGCTACAAGAAAATTCACCAGAATGCCCACCTCGCCCTCACCCCCGACGCGGCCGAAGTGGATGTGCTCGTGACGTTTGAGGAAGAAAACGGGGCCCCCGACGTGAGTGATTTTACGGCCGTGCACGAGGAGTTTCGCTCCGGCACGCGGGGCAACTACCTCACCGGCAGCATCGGGCTGGGGCAGCTGGCGCGCTCGGCGTGGCTGCGCGCGCCCGGCGTGTGCGTGGTGCGGCTGGCCGCCCCGCTGCGGGCGGCGGCCGCCGGTTAGCGCGAGGTTACGCAAGGTAAAAAGAGGTTTCGCAAGGTCCGTTTACTGGATACCTTGCGAAACCTCTTTTTACCTTGCGTAACCTCGCGCTCTACTCAGCCTTCAAAAACTTGATAGACAGGCGCTGGGCATTGGGCCCGGCCTGGTACACCAGCAGGTAGTTGCCGGCGGCCAGCTGGCTCACGTCGAGCTGGGTTTGGGCGGTGCCGGGCTGGGCGGCCAGCGCCGCCACGCGGCGGCCCTCGAAGCTATACACCGTGAAGGTGCCGCCGGGGCCCACCTGGGTGGGGTAGGTGACGGTGAGGGCCCGGCCCGCCTGGGCGGGGTTGGGGTACACTTGCAGCAGGCCGCTGGTGCTACTGGCCCTGGCGGTGGCCAGCACGGTGGCCGCCACCAGGCCGTTGAGGTAGTTTTCGAGGTTGGGGTAGCCGTTAGTCGCGAGTAAAGCGCGGTCGGCGGGGTCGCTGGGGTTCAGGCCGTTGGCGGTTTCGTAGGCATCGGGCATGCCGTCGTGGTCGGTGTCGAGGGGCGCGGCGGTGTTGCAGTTGAGCACCTGCCAGGCCACCTGCGAAGTGCTGTAAGGCGTGCCGTGCGGGTAGCCACCCTGCACGTCGATGATGCGGCCGGTGCGGTCCTTCACTTCCTGCACAATGCGCTGGTCGATGGGGTCGCGGGTGGGCAGGGTGCAGCCGGCACCCGCCAGCACGGCGGTGTAGGCATCCTGGGCCGGCTGCACCGGGAAGGCGTAGCTCTCAATGGCAAACGGCACCAGCACTTTCGACTGCACGGTGTCGGCGAGCGAGCCGCCGTTCATGGCCACGCCGCGCCAGTTGTGGCTCGTAATGAAGGCCGAATTATCGACATAGTTACCAGCTACATAGTACTGGCCGTAGGGCAATACCGGCGTGCTGGTTTGCCGGTACGGGTTGAGTATCATCGACTTCACGGCGACGCCCGCGCTGCTGCCGGTGCCAGTGTTGGGGCCGTACTTGTAGTAGTTGTTGATAATGTTGTAGTTACCGCCCTCGCCGCCGTTGGTGGTGTAGCTGCCCCAGTCGTAGAGCACGTTGTTGGCAAATTCCGCGTTTTCCTGGCCCGCCGTGTAGGGCGGCAGGTTGCGCGAGCCGTCCATGCGCGGGTTGCGGCCCTGCAAATGGGCCAGCAGGTTGTGGTGAAACGAGGCGTGCTTGCCGCCCCAAATGCCGCCGTAGCCGTGGCGCTCGTAGTCGGTGTCGCCCGTTTCGAAGTGGTACGAGTAGTTGAGGCCCTCACTGATGAGGTTCCACTGCAGGGTGGTGTTGTCGCCCTTGTAGCAGGTAAACGACTCGTCGCCGCCCCAGCTAAACGTGCAGTGGTCTACCACCAGCCCCGTGTAGCCGCCAATCGAGTCGAAGGCGTCCTCGTCGCCGCTGCCGTTCACCATGCCCAGGTTCTGGTACTGGTCGCCGAGGCGAAAGCGCATAAACCGGACAATCACGTTGTTGCCTTTCACGTTGCTTTGCTTGTCGGCCACGCAAATGCCGTCGCCGGGGGCCGTCTGACCCGCCAGGGTAGTGTTGGCCGGAATGCTCAGCTGCGTGACCAAATGAATGGTGCCGCACACCCGAAACACCACCGTGCGGCTGGCCAGCGTGCCCGTGAGGGCCTGCCGCAGGCTGCCCGCGCCCGCGTCGTTGAGGTTGGTTACCTCCACCACCGTGGTGGGGGCGGCGGTGCTGCCGCGGCCGCCGGTCGTAAACTTGCCCGCGCCCTCGGCCCCCGGAAAGGCGGGCAGCGTCTGGGCCAGCGCCGGGCCGGCGGCCAGGCCAAGCAGCCCCAGGGAGTACAGAAAACGACGAGCGGAAAAAGCAATCATGCGCAAGAAATAGGAGGGTGGGAAAAGGGCCCCGGCCGCTGGCTACCCAGCAAACCAAGCTTAATATTACCGCCCCCCAACCCCCTGAAAATTGTCGGGGAGGCTTTTTTTTGCGCAAACGATGCCGGCAACGTTGCCAGCCAGCGGCTTTCATGCGCGCCTCATCTGGCGGGCCCCTCGGGGGCGCGGGCTGGTGCTGGCTTGCCGCCCCCCGCCGCCTATATTTGGGCATGACGCCTTCTTCCTCCGATTCTGATTCGCCCATTGCCACCGGCCTGCTGGCCTACGGCATGTCGGGCAAGCTTTTTCACGCGCCGTTTCTGGCCCTGCACCCCGGCTTCGAGCTGCGGGCGGTGGTCGAGCGCCACCAGCCGCGCATGGCCGCCGACTACTCCGACATCCGCAGCCGACCCAGCACCGAGGCCCTGCTCGCCGACCCCACCCTGGAGCTGGTGGTGGTAAACACCCCCAACGACACCCACCACGACCTCACCCGCCAGGCCCTGCTGGCCGGCAAGCACGTGCTGGTCGAAAAGCCCGTGGCTACCTCCGTGGCCCAGTGGCACGCGCTCACGGCCCTGGCCCGCCAGCAGGGCCGCCACCTGCTGGCCTACCAAAACCGCCGCTGGGACACCGACTTCGCAGCCGTGCGCCGCGTGGTGCAAAGCGGGCAGCTGGGCCGCCTCATCGAGGTGCACTTTCGCTTCGACCGCTTCCGGCCGGTGCTGCACACCAAGGTTTTCAAGGAAGACGGCCGCCCCGGCTCGGGCCTGCTCTACGACCTGGGCCCGCACTTGCTCGACCAGGCTATCAGCTTGTTTGGCAAGCCCTTATCGGTAGAGAAAACTACCGGCAGCTTTCGCCACGGCTCGCAGGTCGATGACAGTTTCACGCTGCAGCTGCGCTACCCGCAGGGCCTGAATGTGTGGCTGAGCGGCAGCCTGCTCGTGGCCGACCCCGGCCCCGCCTTTGTGCTGCACGGCACGCTGGGCAGCTACCAAAAAGACCGCACCGACCCCCAGGAAGCCCAGCTGCTGGCCGGCATCCGGCCCGACGACCCCGCCTACGGCCGCGAGCGCGCCGACCAGGCCGGCCGCCTCGTGCTGGCCGACCCCGCCGGCCACAACCACGTGCTGCCCCCCGTGGCCGACGTGGCAGCCCCCAGCACGTTCATGGACCTATTTGAGGCTGTTTATCAGACTATTCGCCACAACCAGCCTTATCCCATTAAGGACGAAGAGCTGGAGTGGCAGCTGGAAGCGCTGGCTTGAGGTACGGCTGGTTTAGGGGAGACTGGCCGTAACCCACCAAAACGTCATGCTGACGACAGGAAGCATCTCGCTCGCCTCGTTCAACGATTTACGCGAGATGCTTCCTGTCGTCAGCATGACGTTCTGGTGGGTCTAATGCTGCTTTTTTGTTCAACTACTTGTCCAGTAAGTCCTTATACTCCTCCTGGTGGCGCTGCACGTAGCCGGCCATAAATGCGCAGCTGGTGCGCACGCGTAGCTGGTGCTGGCGGGCGTAGGCCAGGCCGGTTTGGGCTAGCTCCTCGGCCGCGCCCTGGCCGCGCTGGGCCTCGGGCACAAACGTGTGCACGAAGTCGATGACGCCCGCCGCGGGCAGGGAGTAAGCCAGCTCGGCTTGGTTATCAACCGGGCCGCTGGTAAATGACTGACTACTAGTGTTATGCTGAACGGCCATGGGGCAGGTGTGAAAGTGAGAATAGAAGGAATGTACCTCCCTATACGGAGCCGCGCCGAAAAATGCGGCCCCAACTTGCCCGCCAATAGCAACGCGAAACCGGAAAGTACAGTAAACACTAGTCTAGCCCGGCGGGCCCGTCCGCTGGCTCCGTTTGAAATTCTTTCCCTCCCTGCCCATGAGCCCTACCATCTCTTTCGATTCTGAGGACAACGGCCAACTGCCTGCTGGTCAGCAAGCCCGCGCCGAGGATGCCCACCTGAACCCCAGCGACCCCGCCCACCAGGCGGCGGCCGGCACCCCGGCCTACGGCGACTTTGGCAAGCCCGAGGACGCCGCTGCTACCCCCAAAACCGGCCGCGACGGCTCCAACGATAACCCCGACGAATTCAGCGATTCGCGCAAGCCTGAGGAAGCCCAGCAGGCCCCGGCCAACCCCGAGGACCAGCGCGGCCACGTAACCCAAAACCAGGACCCCCACGCCGTGCGTAGCGCCCAAAACGCCGAAGCCGACGAGCAGCGCGCCGCCTGGTCCGACGATGACCCCCGCTACGCCGGCGGCCATGCCAAGGCCACCTGGCAGGAAAACAACGACAAGGAACACTCTAATAATTAACGCAGTATGGCTTCTATTCCGCAAGTAGCTCCCGGCAACGACCTCAATGGCAAAAACGCTGGCGAGCCCAAAAACGAAGATTCGAAAGACGCCCGCACCGCCACCGAAAAGGAATCGGATAGCTTCCTGGACCGCGAAACGGCCGGCCAGGTATTCGACGACAACAGCGGCCAGCAAATGGCCGATATGATGGACGATTCCCTGCGCTCGGACATGCAAGCCCCCATGGGCGCGGCCCCCGCCTCCGATGAGAATGTGCCCGACCAGCTTTCGCACCCCAGCGAGGCTAATTTTACGCTCCCCGAAACGCAGCACCAGGGCAAAACCCTGTCGGCTGAGAGTGACGACGATAACTAGCTGACTGAAAATAACTTAAGAAGCCCGTGGCCAGTTGGTTGCGGGCTTTTTTGTGCAATATGGGCACGAACAGCATCCCAGTATATAGGCAGTACAAGCTGCTGGCTACTACTATGCTGGTTCCGCGCCGGGTGCGTCGTCGGTTGCTGCTGCCGCCGGGCTGGGTGGCATTGGGGTTTGTGTTATTACTGGGCTGCCAGGCGCTGAGGCCGTGGGAACGGCAGGTGCGACTGTGGAACGTGCTGCAAGTGACAATGCTAAAGCGTAAGCTGGAGCCAAGCGACTTAAAAGCCTTTGGTAAGGAATACCGACTTCCTTATAAATCAGCTATCGAGTTAAATAGAGCTAGGCCATGGCACACTATTGAATTCAGTGGCAATGCTTTAGCTGATTCACTTAGCGCCGTCACCACAGAAACAGCAATCCGAACAATACTCACTGATATAGACTGCGCTGGTGGCGTGCGGGTTCGCTTTCTGCCCGGTGCAACGTATGCTAACCTGGTGAAAGTGTTGAATATTATGAGCTATACAGGTCAGAAAAGGTATTGGCTGGATATCCGCCATAAACCCACCACACTCTACGCGATTACCAATAAGTCTCGGGCGGCTGGTTCAGACGGGTGCCTTTTATGCGGAGACGTGCTAATAAGTCCTCCAGCTCCTGTGGTGCATACATTTCAACAGCTACTGGCTGAATTCTGGCAACGGGTAGAAATTTTGGGAGAACACGTTTGGCGCCAGCCACTATTGTTATTGCTTGTAATCAGCAGCCTGGGTTTATGGCGACTTTTGCCTACCAAACTGAGCTGCTTCAACTCATAATCTAAAAATTTGCCTCCTCTGCCACCCGCCCTGCGCCGTGCCCTGCTCAACCTGCCGCAGCGGGAAAAAGACCAGCTGCTCACCCGCCTCGTGGCCCAGGACGCGGTGCTGACTGAGCAGCTGGCCTACCGCCTGCTCGAAGGCCCTGATGCCCTGGCCAACCGCCGCGCCGCCCTGCGCCAGCAGGTCGATGACCCCGTGCGCGGCTACCACCAAACGCCTAATGACCTGCTTGTTATCCTGCGGCAGCTGCAGGCGCGGCTCACCTACCACGCCCGCATCACGGAGGATGCTTTTGGCGAAATTGAGCTGAGTTTGCGGCTGCTGGCCAACGTGTTTCGGCACCAGCCGGCGCTGGTGGCGCGGCTGCATGGCCCCACCCAGCCGCTGCTGCAGCACCTGGTGCGCCGCGCGCAGCTGGCCCTCAAGCAGGCCAGCGCGCTGCACCCCGACTACCACCTGGAGCTGGCCGACGCGGCCAATACTGTGCTGGCGGGCCTGTTTGCCTCGGGGGCCGCCCCGCTGGCGCGCGAGGCCGGGCTGCCCGCCAGCGTGCCGTGGGGCTAAGGCCCGGCCCGCCCGCCTGACAATCGGCTTAAAATTGTCCATAAAAAAGACCGGGACTTTTTCTAGGCGCGCCGTTTTTTACGTAGGTAGGCGTGAGTAGGCACTTACCTTTACCTACCGTTTTATAGCTTATTAGTTTGATTATGAAAATACTGCGTACGCTGCTTTGGGTTAGTTGCTTAGTAGTGGCCCGGCCGGTGCTGGCCGCGCCGCCTACCCGGCCGGGTAAGCTGGTGCTGAAGCTGCGCCCCAGCACCAATCTGCTGGCCGCCGACCTCGGCGCGCTGCTGCCCACGCTGGCCGCGTTGCAGGCCACCGACCTGGCCCCAAAGTTTCCGCACAGCACCGCCCCCAGCCCCGAGCGCCCCGGCAGCGTAGACCTGCGCCGGGTGTATGAGCTGACGGTGCCGCCCGGCCTGGCGCTGGCTAAAGCTCGTAATATGCTGCTAGCCACGGGCGTAGTGGAGTACGTAGAGCCGCTGTACATCCGCACGCCCCAGTACCAGCCCAACGACCCGCTGGCCGACTCTGCGGCCGCCGGCAACGAGTACCACCTGCGCCTGACCCAGGCCTACCGCGCCTGGGACTTCACGAAGGGCGATACCAGCATCGTGATTGGCGTAACTGACACCGGCATCCGCTACAGCCACGAGGACCTGGTGCGGCAGGTAAAGTACAACTACGCTGACCCCATCAATGGGCTGGACGACGACGGCGACGGCTACGTGGATAACTTCCACGGATGGGATTTTTCCAATAACAACAATGACCCTTTTTATGACAGCTACGTGGGGCACGGCTCGCAGGTGTCGGGCATTGTGGCGGGCGCTACCGACAATGGCAAGGGCATAGCGGGCGTCGGGTTTAAGTGCAAATTTTTGCCGCTGCAAATATTTCCGGGTACCACTACCGGGTCGTTTGCGGGCTACGAGGCCGTGGTGTACGCAGCCGACCACGGCTGCCGGGTCATCAATATGTCGTGGGGTGGGGCGGGGGGCTACTCGCGCTTCGAGCAGGATGTGTGCACCTACGCCGCCGTGAACCACGATGCCGTGCTGGTGGCGGCGGCCGGCAACACGCCCGGCGACCTGCTGTTTTACCCCGCTTCCTACGACCATGTGCTCTCGGTGGCCGCCACCGACGCGGCCGATGCCAAAGCCGAGTTCTCGACTTATAGCCGCCGCATCGACCTGGCCGCGCCGGGTGTTAATATCATCATCGTCAATGGCCGGCCCACGACCACGGCGGCCGGCCCGCCCGATGCCGACTACTGGTTTGGCTCGGGCACCTCGTTTGCGTCGCCGCAGGTGGCGGGCGCGGCGGCCCTGGTGCGGGCGCGCTTTCCGCAACTTACTGCCGAGCAAGTAGTTGCCCAGCTGCGCCAAACGGCCGATACCAGCCTATACGCAGTGCCGGCCAACCAGAATTACCGGGGCTACCTGGGCACGGGCCGCCTCAACATTGCGCGGGCCGTGGCAGCCCTGAGCCAGCACGAGGCGCGGGTGGTGGCCAGCACGTTTGCCCCGGCCCGGCCGTTCGGCTACGCGCCCGGCGATACCATGCGGCTGGCCGCTACCGTGCGCAATTTGCTGCTGCCGGTGGCGGGCCTCACCGTCACGCTCACGTCGCTTTCGCCCTACCTCACGGTGCGGCAGGGCAGCTTTGTGGTGGGCAGCCTGGCCACGCTGGCCGAGGCCAACAACGGGGCCGCGCCATTTCGGCTGGCGGTGGCGGGCAGCGTGCCCCTGAACACGACCGCCACCCTGCACTACCACCTGGCGGGGGCCAACGGGTACAAAGCCGACCAGTACGTAGACGTGCTGCTCAACCCCGACTTTGTGCAGCTCGATGCCGGCGACATTAGCTTGAGCGTGAGCAGCTTGGGTAACCTGGCCTACGGCGATGTGACTGCTGCTGTGGGCCGGGGCTTCAGCTACCGGGGCCTCCCCTCGCTGCTCAGCGAAGGCGGCTTGCTGCTGGCCACTTCGCCCACCCGCGTGGCCGACCACCTGCGCAGCAGCCCCAGCGCGGTGCGGCAGTCGTTCTTTGCCCTGGCCCAGGTGCAAAAGCTGACGCCCGGCCCGCGCGCCGACCAGGAGGCGCGCGGGGCATTCCGCGACTCGCTGCCCGACCCGCAGCGGCCGCGCTCGGTGGGCGTGCGCGTGCGCCAACGTGCCCAAAGCTGGGCCGCGCCCGCCTCCCGCCGCAACGTTATTCTGCTCGATTATTCGCTGCGCAACCTCACCGCCGACACCCTTAAGCCCCTCTACGCCGGCTTGTTTGCCGACTGGGACCTGCCCGGCGACCCGGCCCGCAACGTGGCCCGCTGGGACTCCGTGAACCGCGTGGGCTACTGCTACGACCCGCTGACGCCGCGCGTGTACACGGGGGTGCAGGTGCTGGGGCCGCGCCCGGCCGGGGTGTACTCAATTGATAATGGGGCGCCGGCCGGCACGCCCATCTACTTTGGCGATGGCTTTAGTTCCGCCGAAAAATACCTGGCCCTGAGCGGCGGCTTCGGCCGGGCGCACCGCAGCGTGGGCACCGACGCGCAAGGCACCGATGCCTCGCAGGTGGTGAGCACCCTGCTGCCGCGCCTGGCCCCCGGCGACTCGGTCACCGTAACCTTCGCAGTGCTGGCTGCCCCCGCGCTGGCCGAGCTGCAAGCCGCCGCCCAGGCCGCCACGGCCACCTACCAGCAGCAAGTGCTGGCCACGGCCCCCGTGGCGGCCGGCGCAGCCTGGCAGCTGTATCCAAATCCCACCAATGGATTGGTGCACATTGTATTACCTGCAAAAATAGGAGCTGCCACGGCGCAGGTACTCGACGCGCTGGGCCGGCCCGTAGCCACGGCGGCGTTGCCCAGTGGCGGCGGCGAGCTGAGCTTACAACCCCTGGCGCCCGGCCTGTACGTAGTGCGCATCCTGGGTACGAGCCTGCTGCAGCGGGTGGTGCGCGAGTAGCCGAATGCAGGTGGTCCAAAGGTAGCCAGATGAGCATGACGGTCTGATTTATTCTTAGCGCTTCCCAAGCAACTCTCAAATGCCGGCCGTGGTGAAGCCCAGCACGGGGGTTTCTTCGCCGGTGCCCAGCCAGAAGGCGGGCTCGGCGGCGGCCATCTCGTAGCGCAGCACGATATCCGTTTCGAAGGCCACAAAGTATTCGCAGAGCATGGCCAGGGCTTTGGCGGGCCACTCGCCGGCCAGGTAGGCCTCCAGGGCGGGCACCGATAGGTCGAGCAGGCTGATTTCGAGGGCCGGTAGGGTTTCCTGGTAGGCCCCGCCCAGCACCAGGTCGTGGCCCAGCGCCACGTGGCCCAGGGTGCCGCCGGCCGGGCTGGCGCTGGCGGTGGTGGGCAGGGGGTGGCGCTGCGGGGCCACGGTGCGCAGCGCCACGGGCTGGCCCAGTACGCTTTCGAAGCAGCGCTGGGTGCGGGCCAGGTCGCCCACCATGCTTTGGGCCAGGGGCAACAGATACAGCAGGTTGGTGAGGGGGCCGGGGGGCAGGCCGCAGTCGGCGATGCCCCAGAGGTGGGCCAGCACCTCGTTGTACCAGGTAGGGGAGAGGCTGGTGAAGTAGCGGCGCTCTTCCTGCTCGATGCGCACCCGGCACCGAAAAAACTCCTGCTCGAAGGGCAGAAAAAACTGCCGGGTAGCCTTCTCCTTGCGGCGCTGGGCGCGGCTGTCCTCCACCATGGTGCGCACGCCGGGCGGCGCATCGGGCGTGGCGCTGCCCGGCTGGTGAAATACCTGCTGCGGCAGCGCATCGTAGAGGCCTTCGCGGTGCAGCTCGAGCACGGTGCGCACCACGGGCCGGCCGCTGCGCACAAAGTCCTCGTCGTGCACGGCGCCCAGGTCGCGGCGGTAGCGGCGGGCAAACAGCCCCACGGGCCGCACCAGAAAATCATCAAACGCGTACCCGTAGCTCAGCAGCTCGGCCAAAATAACTTCGAGGCGCAGGTCAAACGGCCGGCGGGCGAGCGTAGTAAGCAGCCGGTGAACAGAAGTAGAAGGGGGCACGGCAGGGGTGGCTGAAGAAGGGTAGCGGGCACTGCGCGCGCCGAAGGGCGTACGCGGCTGACTGGCCCAAGTTAGGTGCTTCACCCGATAAGCACCCAAAGACACCCCTCGAGCTAAATTTTCCGTACCTTGGGCAGCAGCGAACCGATGGGTGCGCTGGCCGCCCGCTGCCGTTCGTTAGCCGCTCTCTGAATGCTTCCAAATCCTACTTCGCAGGCCCGCTCGGCCGTTTCCAGCACCTTATCCAACGCGACTTCTAGGGTCCAGCATAGCAAGCCTTTTATTAGCGGTTTGCTCTATGTAGTAGGCACCGTTTTGGCCTTTGGGCTGCTGGGGCTGGCGGCCGTGCGCAGCCCCTGGTCGTTTCCGCTCACCTTTGGGCTACTGCAGCTGGCGGTGGTGCTGCTGGGCTGGCTCTACGCCGCCCAGCTGCCCGGCTGGCTGAGCTGGCATGACCCCCAGCGCCGGGCGCAAGCAGCTCTGATACTGCTGGTTACGGCGGCTATTGGGGCGGCGGCTATTTTTGCGCTGCGCTGGGTGCCGTGGGCCCAAAGCCAATTGCCCCCCGCCAGCTTTATGATGGCCGTGGTGCCGTTTCTGCTGCCTTTTTTCTTCTGGGAATCGTACCGGGCCTGGTTGGCCATCCCGCACCGGCACTACAAGCTGTGGCACTATAACCCGCTGGCACCCAGCCCCGACTTGTCGCGCATGGACCTCAACCACTTCCTGGTGGTGCACTTCTGGATGACGCGCCGCCAGGGCGAGGCTCTTTACCACGACTTCTCGTCGAAAGCCCCCCACCAGATGCGCATGGGCGACCTGTTCGCCATTTTTCTCACCGACTACAACGCGCTCAAGCCCGACCAGGCCCTGCAGTATGTCGACGGCCAGGGCCAGCCCTTCGGGTGGCTCTTCTACGCCAAGCGCTCGTGGTGGCACCGCCGCCACTATTACGACCCCGACTTCACGTTTCAGGATAATTTTCTGCGGCAGGGCAGCATTATTGTAGCGCAGCGGGTGCCGGCCGCTCCGGCCGGCGGGGCTTAGGGCGCGCCGGAACCGCCGCCGGGGTGCGTTTTACTTTCGCTTCTACATTTGCGTCTATGATTCCTGAAATTAAGTACTATCCGGTGAACTGGGTGGATGGGATGAAAATTTCCCGCCTCCATTTTGCGGAAACGGAGCGTTTCACCACCGACCACCTGCGCGATGCCATTGCCCTGCACCTGCGCCCCGATTACTACGGCCTGCTGCCCGCCTCCAATGAGCTGGGCAGCCCCGCCTCTTTCGAGCTGCTGCTGGGCGTCGATGCCCAGGGCGGCGTGCAGGCCCGCCTCACGCAGTGCCGGGCCATCACGGCCGGCGGGGCCCGCATCGAAATCACCCCCAGCGCCCAGCCCCTCACGGCTACCAGCAGCCTGCCCCAGCTGCTAGCCGCCTTCAACCTTACGGCTACCGAGGGCCTGCGCTTTAGCGTGGTGCTCACCGCCAACCCCTTCGAGCGGGTGCCCACCGGCCCCCCGGCCCCCGAGGAGATGCCCCCCCGGCACCCGTACTCGCGCCCTGCCTATGAGCTGGGCTTTGTGCCCGCCCAGCAGCTGAGCGGGGCGGCCAGCGCGGCCTTCACGCTGGTGGTGGGCGAGCTGCTGTATGCCGAGGGCGAGCTGCGGCCCGTGGCGCAGTTTATTCCGCCCAGCACGGCGCTGGCCAGCCACCCGGCTTTGCTGCAAGCCTTGCATCAGCTTGATTTTCAATTGACTGAGCTGGAAACGGATGCCTTCAAAATCATTCACAAGGTGAAGCTGCGCACCGACAAGCGCAGCCCGCTCGCCGACCTGGTACGCGACCTGGCCGAGCGCACCGTGTTTGCCCTGGCCCAGCAGCTGACCACGCTGCGGCTGCTGGCCGCCGCCCAGCCGCCCAGCTACCTGCTCGATGCCCTGCTGCGGGTGGCCAAGCAAATCAAAACCGCGCTCGACAGCCTCACCGAAGCCGAGCGCGAGGAGCTGCTGAAGTACTGCGAGCAGTGGTCCGAAACGCCGCCCGCCGCGCTGCTGGGGGCGTTGCAGGCGGCCGTGACACTCACCTACGACCACCACCTGGTGCACGAGCACCTGCAGCAGCAGCAGCAGCTGTGGCAGCTGCTGGGGCGGGTGTTCCGGCAGCTCAGCCAGCTCGAGTACATTGGCAAAAACCGCGAGGGCTGGCAGACGTTCATCAACGAAAACCCGGTGGCCCGGTCGCCCGCCGTGGGCTACGTGCCCACGCAGCCCCAGCTGCAGCCCGAGCCCGAAACCAACCCCGCCCCCGCGCGCAGCACGCGCTGGAACCCTTTCTAGGCGCGCGTTGCGCCGGCCCGTCGTCCCTTTCTTGCCTGCATGAAACCCCTCAACCAACCCGAGCGCCGCACCCGCCTCTGGCAATTTAGCCTGTTGTATCTGTTAGCGTTGCTTGTTCCGCTGGGTGCTTCTTACTACCTGTTTTCCAATAAAAGCATTGCGGAGGAAAACGCCCGCCTCTCCCACGAGCTGGACGTAACCCACCGGGAGCAGGCCCGCCTGGTGATGCAGTTCGACACGCTCACGCACCGCCTGCAAAATATCGACAAGCTCGACCAGCGCATCCTCAGCGAGCCCGACCAGCAGGTGAAAAGCAGCCTCACCATCCGCAACCAGGATAATACCAATGCTATTGCGTTGGGATTGAGCGAGTTGCGCCGCGACTCGACCCAGATGCAAATTCCCGCGCACCGCATGCTGGCCCGCAATGTGCTGCGCGATTTTGACCTGCTGCGCTCGACCCGCAACACCGTGGACGTGCTGCGCCAGGACCTGGCCCGCGGCGGCGACGCGGCCAAAAGCAACGCCACACTGCTCGACCAGCTCAACCAAACCCGGCAGCAGGTGATTATGCTGCAAGCGGCCCTCAGCGCCCGCCCCGCCCCGGCAGCGCCGAGCGGGGGCGGGGCTCCTATTCCCGTGGCCACGCCCAACTCCTCGGCCAAGCTGCAGCTAGAGCTGCTGCGCGACCAGGTGGCCTTTGCCGAAGCCGATTGCCTGCGCCAACGGGCCCTCGACAAAAAAGCCCACAGCAAAGACCGGGTGCGGATGCTGGAGGAGTCGCGCACGGCCTTCATCCACATTCTGCAAAACCCCGCCACCGACGACCTCAAGCAGAGCATCGAAAAGACGCTCGAAACCATTAATATTGAGCTGGGCCGCCCGGCCCGCTTCTTCGGGCTGTTTTAACTGGCCGGGGGTAGCCGGGCCCAGCCCAGGGGCGGCACAATTTGTACCGAGTCGGGCACCTGCTGCAGGGTTAGCTTGCATACGTCAGGCGCTTCGGCCGCAAAGCGCCCGTAGCGCCGCGCACCCAGGGCGGGGCATTCGGCCCCGCATTCGCCCTGCCCACGGCCTTGGTAAGCCCCTACCTGGTAGCTGAAATTGAATTTACGGCCCGAACGGGAATAGAACGTGCGGATAACCATGGCTGCCGAATAGCGCGAGGTGCCGGCCCGCAGCCAATGCCGCCGCCGGGTATTCTCAAAGCCCGCCCGGCCCAAAAAGCAACCCAGCAGGAGGCCCGCCGCTACTACCGCCCACCGCCCGGCTCGGGCAGGCTGCTGCGTAGCTTGCCCGGTGTAAGCTTCCTGCACATACGCGGCCGCCACAAACCAGCACCCTCCGGCTGCCAGCACCAGCAGGCCATTAAAAAGGGTTATATCTGGGAGGTAGCTCATCGGGGCCGTACCTGCAACGTATCGGAGCTGCTGGGCAGCGCAGGCGTGAACGCATTGTCGGCGGTTTCTTCCCCGGTTTCTTCTACTACCCCAATCAGGATGGGCACTCTCTTACTACCCAAGTGATAGAGGCCTAAGGCCAACGGGTAAGCGACGCGCGGCTGGCACAGGGCTGTCTATAATAGCTTGGTGCTTGTTGTCTCAATATGCTGAATATTAAGGCGTTAATCAGGTGTACTAACCGGTGGTGTTTCCCAGCCAAGGGCGGGCGCTTGCGTAAGGCTGTCGGGGAGGCAGATGCGGTTGAAAAACTCTACATTCTGCGGGTCGGTAGCCGCAAACTTTACCAGGCAGCGGGTGCAGCCCGCTAGTAAGTCGCCGGTAGAGCTTTGCTGATAGCGCGTTTTACCGACCAGATAGGTGTAGAAAACCACGCTGTGTGAGCTGGGCCCCACGGCGTAAGCCGTGCGCGTAACGTAGCCGATAGTGTAGCGCGGGTGGGCATTGCGGGCACGCGATTCGAGGTAGCCACTGCCAAGCGACCAAACCACGAAAGTGCCGACCACCACCCCGATGAGAGCTACCACCCAATTGGGTAGTTTTTTCATCCACTCTTCCTCAGTGTCCATGAATTTTTTTAGCTGTATCCGGCAATTTCTCTTTTAGCTTAGCACCTAAGTACTTCTTAGTAGCCCCAACTGTTATTTTGTTGCCGTATTCCAGGCTTGTTTCCAGCCCTAGGCCCAAGCCATAGCCAATGCGCGGTCCCGTGCGCAGCATAGCTTGGTAGGTGGCAAATCCCACGCTGGAGCTAACGGCCTGGCTTTGGTGCAGCTTATCGAGCCCCACCCAGGAGCGGCCGGGCAGGCTCCCAAATTTAAAGCCGGCCGCTACCTTGCCAAATGCGTAGTTGAATGTGGCGTCCCGGCCAAACTCATAGGCAGTTATGTCGCCGGTAATCACGGATTTAAAACCCTTCTCCCGACTATAGCTAAAGCCAGCCGAAAAAAGGGAGTTGTATCCCAGTGGCACATTAAGCCCAGAAGCGGCCGCCGATAAGTAATTAATACTGTTGACCGCTTGCCACCCATTATGCGTAACTAAGAGGTTACCAAATCCTTGCGCAACTATACTGGTAGAGCCCTTGAGCAGGAAGGACCTCAGGGTTACCGAAGCGAAACTGTCGTAGAGAGTTGTGCCTTCGGCCTGCAAAAACTCGGCACTGGTTTCAAGGCTGGCCACGGCAGCATCTTCTGCAGCTATATAAACTGCTGGCGCTGCTTCTACTGCACCTACCGCAGCTACGGCCCCGCCTACTGAGCGCACCACGGGGTCGAAGCGCACCATCAGCGCCAGTTCGTAGGGCATGCTCGCCACAGTATTGAGCCACAGGCGCTCTTCGGGCGTGAGGCCGGGGCGAATGCTGGCGTGGGGCACAGTAGCCAAAGCGGCGGCGTAGCGCTGGCGGTTGGCAAAGTCCAGCGCCGCAGTAGCGTGGAGGTGTGTGGCGTCTTGCTGGGTTTCGCGGGTAAGGTGGCGCAGTTGGCTGGCCCGGCTTTGGGTATCGCGCACGCGCAGGGCGTCGAGGTAGCGCTCGCCGCTGGCTACACTGTGCAGGAGATTATTGCTCAGCACGCTTTGCCTGGCAGCAAAAGGCTGGCTGGCCGCCGGCCCTAGCGTTGTACTTAATCCATTAACCCGGATGGGGCCTAATGGGAGGGGGCCAAGTGGGTTGCGAGGAGACATAAAAGTATAAAGACTGTAAAAAGTAGCGTCACTCCCTTACTGCGTAGCCTCGGCCCACTGGTTGACGTAAGCCACACCCTGCTTGATAAGGCGCCGGGCCACCACGCTCACCACGTAGTAGTGCGCGGCCTGCCCCAGGCCGTTGGATTCAAAGTGCTCTTCGTAGCCCACGCAGTAGGCTTCTTCCAGCACCAGCGTGAGGGGCAGCGACACGCCGTCGAGGGCCTCAAACACCACCCGCGCCGGCAGGGTCAGGTGCGGGGTGAAGGCCCAGGTGGGCAGCAGCACGTCGTGGGGGCGGTTTTCGAGCACCAGGCGCAGCTCGCCGCTGGTGGGCTGCGCGTTCACAATGCCCCGGTCGGTGGTTTCCTGGTGCATGTGCTGGGTGAGGCTGCGCACGACGTAGTCGGTATCCTGCACCCAAAAGGTAGCGGCGGCGGAGTTCATGGCAAAAACGGCAAAAGGGGAAGGATAAGGGCTTCAAAATCAGCGGTTACCAGCCGGCACCTCACACCGGCCAGTGGTTGTCGATGGCCAGGTCGTTCTCAATATGCAACTGCCTGGCAGTAAGTAAGATAGACATAGTACCCGCAAACGGCCCATTGCCCCCGGCCGTGAAGTTGAGGCCCTGGCCCACGCAGAGCGCATCCACAAACCGCAGGCTGCGGGCCGTGCCCATGCCGTCGGGCGCGTCGGCCACCAGCAGCCCGCTGAGCTCCTTGCGGGCGTCGGCCATCCAGGCATCGAGCAGCGGGTGCTGCAGCTTGTCGATAACTAGGCTGATTTTGCCGGCCAGCACGCTGTTCTGCGGCCGGCTTTGGGCGTCGGTAAGCTGCACAATACCCCAGTGAAACTCCTGTACCACCAGTACTTCGCCCTCCAGATACAATTTGGCCGAATGCGCCATAATAGAAAGTTAGCTTCGGGATAAGACAAGATAAAAGTAGGGTTATTTGGCCAGATAGCAGGCGCAAGTAGGCCCGTAGGTGGTTAGCCACTACTTTATAGGGTCATTAAGATAAGCCAGCCGAGGAGCATAAATGCCGCTTAGTGCCAACCATACCCATAGGTATTTACGTAACGGATAATAGCTGCCGGGGTTATGTAGTAAAAGCCCTGGGGTGCTGCCCAGTAGCGGCTGCTACCCGGCAGCACCCCGGCGGCGGGTGTGTACCTGCCGCCATCCGAGTATGCTTTGTTAGCCAGCGGGCTCACGCCCCGGTGTCAGATTAACCAGCCGTACTATGATTCCACCTTCGTTAGCGCGTCGTCCACTCCCCGGCTGCATTCTGCACGCCACTGGCCGGAAGCAGGCGCACCAAGGCAGGAAGACCCTCCAGCTCTGCCAGGGGCTCGACCCGCCGGTCCTTAAGCAATCCCGGAAACTGACCCACCCACTGCGGCAGCTTACTCTTAAGCGCATAAGGCAGGCCTAAAGCCGACCAGCAACCATGAGCGAGTTTTTAGCGGCCCTGCGACAGGTGTGGTCCGAAGCACCAATTAAAAACACGTCTAATTTATTAGTAATAAGCGCGTTCATCGGCTACGGCTTCTATAACTACTACGTGCGGGGCGGCAAGCTGCGGCAGCACCACCGCTACACCATTGCCACGGTGTACAAAACGCACTGGTCGGTCAAAAGCGGCAAGTTTGCCGATGGCCGCTACCAGGTGCAGGGGCGCGAGTACCTGGTGAGCGCCGATGCCGACAAGCTAGCCGGGCAAGAGCTGGTAGGCCGGCGGTTTTTGGTAGAATATTACCCTCCCGACCCTAGCATCGACGTCTTGCTGCTGGGTGCGCCCGTGCCCGACAGCTTGGCAGCCGCCCCGCCCGGTGGGTGGGCGCAGCCGCCGGTTATCATAGCTGAATGAAGGTATCGCCCAGGTTATGGCCTTACTTTCGTTCTTCGTCACCCGTTTCTTTTTCCCATGTCGTATCCCGTTAAAGTGAGTGTGCAGGTAGATGGCGTGGCCGACCCTTCGCTGGCCCTGGCCGACTACAACCACCTGACCCTGCAGCAGCACCTGCTGACGCACCACACCTTCGCCCTCGATTTTGCGTGCGATACGTTAGGTAAGGCCCTGGGAATCAAGCCCGAGCTGGTGCCCATTCAGGCCCACGGGCACCTGAGCGGCAAGGACATTACCATCGGCTGGACCAGCCGCCTGGCCAGCGCCGCGGGGCGCTCGTTTCAGTTCAAGGGCATCATCACCGACATCAGCATCCGCACCGATGCCGACCTGGTCAACTACTACCACATCAGCGGCTACAGCCCCACGTTTTTGCTCGAAGACGGCACCCAGAGCCGCACGTTCGTCAAGAAATCGCTGCCCGCCATCTTCACGCAGGTGCTGGGCGACTACCCTGGCAACGCGTTTGCCAAGCAGCTCAGCGCCCAAAGCCAGCAGGTGCTTTCCTACACGGTGCAGTACCAGGAAACCAATTTCAACTTCCTTAGCCGCCTGGCGGCGGCGCAGGGCGAGTGGTTTTACTACGACGGCCAAACCCTGCGCCTGGGCCGCGAAACGGCCCCCGTCATTCCCTTCCGCAGCAGCGGGGCCCAGGTATTCAACCTCGCCATGCGCCTGCAGCCTACCAAAACGGAGGGCGCCGCCTACAACTACCGCACCCATGCCCCGCTAGTGGCCACGGCCACGCCCCCAGCCGCGGGCTACGCCTTGAGCCAGTTTGCCCAGCAGCACTCGGCGGCTCTTTTTACCCAGCCCCAGCGCCTGGCCGTGGGCCCGCACGGGCGCGACCAGGCCCAGCTGCAGCGCGCCCTCGATGGGCTGGCCGCCCGGCAGGCGGGCAGCCAGGTCACGCTCACGGGTCAGGGCGAGGCCTTCGACACCCGGCCCGGCAGCGTGCTCGACGTGCAGGACGCGGCCGGGGCGGCCTACGGTAAGTTTCGGGTGCTGTCGGTGCACCACGCGCTAGACGGCGACGGCAACTACCATAACCAGTTCGAGGCCCTGCCCGAAGCGGCCAGCGCCCCGCCCCCCAACCCGCACTGCGCCACGCCCGGTGCCCAGCCCGAGCTGGCTGAAGTCATTGATTTGCAAGACCCGCGCAGCCTGGGCCGCCTGCGGGTGCGCTACCACTGGGGCGTGGCCCAGG